>ONAK01000013.1 GCA_900315765.1 uncultured Prevotella sp.
ACAGCAGCCTGGGCGGCGGCGAGGCGGGCGATGGGCACGCGGAATGGAGAGCAAGATGCGTAGTTCATGCCAATCTTGGCGCAGAACTTCACAGAGCTGGGCTCACCACCATGCTCACCACAGATACCGCAACGCAGGTCAGGACGTACTTCGCGTCCTTCCTTCACAGCAAACTTGATGAGACGGCCTACACCCTTCTGGTCGAGTACCTGGAATGGGTCAACCTTCAGAATCTTCTTATCGAGGTAAACAGGCAGGAACGAAGCGATATCGTCGCGACTGTAACCGAAGGTCATCTGAGTCAGGTCGTTAGTACCGAATGAGAAGTACTGAGCCTCCGAAGCAATCAGATCGGCTGTGAGGGCAGCACGTGGAATCTCAATCATTGTACCAATCTCGAACTCAACCTCGGTACCATACTCAGCAAATACCTCCTTAGCGGCATACTGGATAATCTCCTTCTGCTGCTTGAGCTCGTTGATAGTACCAATCAGCGGAACCATGATCTCAGGCATTGGGTTCTTACCCTCCTTCTTCAGCTCGCAAGCTGCAGAAAGGATAGCCTTGGTCTGCATAGCAGTAATCTCAGGGAATGTGATACCCAGACGGCAACCACGGTGACCCAGCATAGGATTGTTCTCAGCGAGTGAGTCAACACGGCGCTGGATTTCCTCCAAGCTTACGCCCATCTCCTTAGCCATGGTCTGCTGACCAGCCAGATCGTGGGGAACGAACTCGTGGAGAGGGGGATCGAGCAGACGGATGTTAACGGGCAGTCCGTCCATAGCCTCGAGGATACCCTTGAAGTCAGCCTTCTGGTAAGGCAGCAACTTAGCCAGAGCCTTCTCACGTCCGGCAACGCTGTCGGCCAGAATCATCTCGCGCATAGCAACAATCTTCTGATCCTCGAAGAACATGTGCTCGGTACGTGTCAGACCGATACCCTTAGCACCGAAAGCGCGAGCCACCTGTGCATCGTGTGGAGTATCAGCATTGGTACGAACCTGCAGCTTGGTGTACTTGTCGCACAGGTCCATCAGCTCCTTGAAGTCGCCCGAAAGCTCGGCAGCCTTTGTTGGAACCTCGCCAGCATATACCTGACCGGTTGTACCGTTCAGAGAGATGTAGTCACCCTCCTTATATGTTACGCCGTCGATCTCGACAGTCTTATCCTTATAGCTTACGTTCAGAGCACCAACACCCGATACGCAGCACTTACCCATACCACGAGCCACAACAGCAGCGTGAGAGGTCATACCACCACGAGCGGTCAGGATACCCTCGGCAGCAGCCATACCAGCCAGATCCTCAGGAGAGGTCTCGATACGAACGAGCACTACCTTGTGACCATTCTCGTGCCACTCCTTAGCATCGTCGGCATGGAATACAATCTGACCGCATGCAGCACCTGGAGAAGCAGGCAGACCCTGAGCGATAACCTTAGCCGAAGCCAAAGCCTTCTTATCGAATACTGGGTGCAGCAGCTCGTCGAGCTTCTGAGGCTCGCAGCGCAGGATAGCAGTCTTCTCATCAATCATACCCTCGTGCAGCAGGTCGATAGCAATCTTAACCATAGCAGCACCAGTACGCTTACCGTTACGTGTCTGGAGGAACCATAGTTTGCCCTCCTGTACGGTGAACTCCATATCCTGCATATCGTGATAGTGGTGCTCCAGCTTGTCCTGGATACCATTCAACTCAGCATAGATCTCAGGCATTGCTTCCTCCATTGAAGGATACTTGGCTACGCGCTCCTCCTCAGAGATACCAGCGCGCTCAGCCCAGCGCTGAGAACCAATCTTTGTAATCTGCTGTGGTGTACGGATACCAGCCACAACGTCCTCACCCTGAGCGTTAACCAGATACTCACCGTTGAACAGGTTCTCACCATTAGCGGCATCACGGCTGAAGCAAACACCAGTAGCAGAGGTATCGCCCATGTTACCGAATACCATGGCCATCACTGATACGGCAGTACCCCACTCGTCGGGGATTCCTTCCATCTTACGATAAAGGATAGCGCGCTCGTTCATCCAGCTGCGGAATACAGCGCAGATAGCGCCCCAGAGCTGCTCGATAGGATCGTTGGGGAAGTCCTTACCTGTACGCTCCTTGATAGCAGCCTTGAACAGCTTAACCAGCTTCTTCAGGTCGTCAACAGAGAGGTCCTTATCCAGAACAACACCGCTCTCCTTCTTCACCTTCTCGATAATCTCCTCGAATGGATCGATATCGGTCTTATTTACAGGTTTCATCTCGAGCACTACATCACCATACATCTGAACGAAACGGCGATAAGAGTCGTATACGAAGTGGGGGTTGTTAGTCTTCTTTGCCATACCCTCGGCTACCTCGTCGTTCAATCCAAGGTTCAGGATAGTATCCATCATACCAGGCATTGATGCACGGGCACCAGAGCGAACTGATACCAACAGAGGATTCTGGGCATCACCGAACTTGCAATTCATCAAGTCCTCAATGTGCTTCACGGCTGCCATCACGTCGTCGTTCAGCAGTTCCATAATCTTCTGCTGACCAACCTGATAGTACTCATTGCAACAATCTGTGGTGATTGTAAAACCTGGAGGAACGGGAACACCAATGTGGTTCATCTCGGCAAGGTTGGCACCCTTACCACCAAGCTCCTCACGCATTTTTGCGTTTCCTTCGGCCTTTCCATTACCGAAGAGGTAAACTCTTTTCTGACTCATACGTTAATTACTTATTATATTGATGATAAATTATTTTGGATTAGATTTTGCAAAATTACTAAAATCTAATTAATTCTGCAAGAAAAAAAGGTAAAATTTGCAAAGTCGACCTTACATTTTTGTTTTTTTAGCCTATAACGTAATAATAAATTTGGTTTTTCGCTCGATTTGCACTACCTTTGCACCCAAAATAAGCAAGATATGGCAAGAAATAAGAAACCATTACCACTCCTTGAGGGTGTTGAAATAGAGGCAGTTGCCGCTGAGGGCAAATGTTTGTTCCACTGGAATGACATGGTGGTATTTGTACCATTCTGCGTACCTGGCGATGTGTGCGATGTACAGATTCGCCGCAAAAAGCACTCGTTTGCAGAGGGTGAAGTTGTGCGATTTGTCAAATATAGTAATGTACGCGCGACCCCATTCTGCGCTCATTTCGGCGTGTGTGGAGGTTGCAAGTGGCAGAACCTGCCCTACGAGGAGCAACTTAAGTTCAAGCAGCAACAGGTGAAAGACCAGCTGACACGCATCGGAAAGATTGAACTGCCAGAGTTCCGCCCCATCATGGGTTCGGTACATACTCAGGAATATCGTAACAAACTTGACTTCGGCTGTGCCAACAAGCGATACCTTACCAAGGAACAGATACAGACCCTGCCCAACGACATGAGTCAGAGTCTGAAGGATGTACCAGCTATCGGATTCCACATCACAGGTGCCTTCGACAAGATTCTGCCCATCGAGAAGTGCTGGCTGATGGACGATCTGCACAACCGGATTCGCAACGAGGTGCGCGACTATGCGATGGAACATGGTTTGAGTTTCTTCGATCTCCGTGCTCAGGTAGGATTGCTGCGCGATGTCATCATCCGTAACAGCGCCAGCGGCGAGTGGATGGTAATCTTCCAGTTCCACTACGACCGCACCTCAAGCGAGGCCCTCGCCCAGAGTGAGACAGAGGCTAAGGGACTGCTGCAGCACATCGCCGACAAGTTCCCACAGATTACATCGCTGATGTATCTCGACAACCAGAAATGTAATGACACTATCGGCGATCAGGACATCATGGTGTTCAAGGGTAGCGACCATATCTTCGAGCTGATGGAAGACCTGAAGTTCAAGGTTGGACCAAAGAGTTTCTATCAGACCAATACCGAGCAGGCTTACCACCTTTACAGTGTGGCTCGTGAGTTTGCCGGACTTACAGGCAACGAGCTTGTTTACGATCTATATACAGGCACAGGAACCATCGCCAACTTTGTAGCCAAAAGAGCCAAGAAGGTTATCGGTATAGAATATGTACCTGAAGCCATTGAGGATGCAAAGATAAACTCTGAGGTTAATGGCATCAGCAACACGCTGTTCTTTGCTGGCGACATGAAGGATATTCTGACTGATGAGTTTATAGCAGAATATGGCAGACCCGACGTTATTATTACCGACCCTCCACGCGCCGGTATGCACCCCGATGTGGTGAAAACGATTCTGAATGCAGCACCCGACAGAATTGTTTACGTATCGTGCAATCCAGCCACACAGGCACGCGACCTTCAGGCGATGGATGCAGCCTACAAAGTAGCTGAGGTTCAGCCAGTTGACATGTTCCCCCATACACCACACGTAGAAAATGTAGTTTTACTAACAAAACGTTAAATAATAATATCACTTTTGGGCAAAAATATTTGGATTATTAGAAAATAATCCTTATATTTGCGCCATACTAATTTAAACTAAAAGAAATTATGAAGAAATTTACTTGGATTTTCGCATTGCTCATCGCATCGGTTTGCACTGCAAGCGCAGAAACAAGCACAGAAGTTGAGGAAACACAAGCCACAACAGAGAAAGCCACCGTTGAGGTGCCTGCTTGGGTAAAGAACATTAAATTCAGCGGCTACGGCATGCTGCAATATCAGGGCGAAGATACCGAAGGTGCTCACACAAACACTTTCAATCTGCGTCTGGCTCGTTTCATTCTGGATGGCAAGATTGGCGACTTTGATTGGCGCGCTCAGATTCAGGGCACAAACGTTACCGGTCCTGGACAGCCAACCGTACAGTTGGTAGACCTCTATGCAGAGTGGCGCAAGTATCCTGAGTTCAAGATTCGTGCAGGTCAGTTCAAGCGTGCCTTCACATTCGAGAACCCAACCAACCCTATCACTCAGGGATGGTATTCATACGCTATGGTCATCAATAACCTTTCTGGTTTCGGCGATCGTACTGGTGAAAAGTCATCAGGTGGTCGTGACATCGGTATCCAGTTCTCTGGCGACCTGTTCCCTAACGCTAACGGACGCCGTTTGCTGCACTATCAGATTGGTGTTTACAACGGTGAGGGTGTGAACGAAAAGGATAAGGACAACCGTAAGGATATTATCGGTGGTTTGTGGGTAATGCCTATCAAGGGTCTGCGCATTGGTGCATTCGGATGGACTGGTACACGTGGTGGTATGTTAGATCCAATCACTGAGAAAACAGTTAGCGTTGAGAAGAACCGTTACGCCATCTCAGCTGAGTACGATAAGGATGAGTACACCTTCCGTGCAGAGTATCTGCACAGCCAGGGTTGGGGTGCTGCAAAATCAGGCAACAACGTTCGCCAGATTGACTACTCAAAGGGCGACAAGGCCGATGGTTGGTATGCATTCGGAATCGTTCCTGTAATCAAGGGCAAGCTGCACGCCAAGGCTCGTTATCAGACCTATCGCAGCCAGAAGGAATGGAGCACATCAAAGTCGATGTACGAAATCGGTTTCAACTACTATTTTACCAAGAATCTGCAGCTTAACGCAGAGTACGGTCTTGTAAACGAGCGTTCAGTTAACAAGAATCACAACTTTGTGGATGTAGAGCTCGACTTCCGCTTCTAATGTTTGCGGAATCTGCGGATAAGGGCCTGCCAAAGATGTGTTTTCTTTCTGAGAATCTGCAGCGAATACAGGCCACTCGCCAATATCACAATAAATTCTACAAGCCAGTAGACGATGCCATCGAGAAGGATGGTGCAAGCGTAGGCGAGAAATCCCAAAGAAAGTAAAACAACAGCATAACGAGATACGGTTACCGAAACACGGTAGCCGTATTTTTTATAGGCATAAAGGTTTATCATCAAGTAGTCGAACACGTGGGCCAGCGTGATAGCGACACCCGTGCCAAACAATCCCCAATGCTGATAGCCTATCACCACAAGCAGCACAAACACCACGAAATAAGCCGATTCTAACATCAGATACGACATAGAATATCCGCGAGCCAAGGTGATATAGGCCACAGGCAATGTGAGCACCTTGAAGAACATGGCCAGAGCCGTTACCTGAGCCATTGGCACCACAGGCAGGAACTCGCTGGTAAACAGCTGAGGAATCAACACCGGCAGCAAGGCGATAAGCGCAGTAAGCATTGGAGCTACAATAAGCAGCGACACCTCCATCTGACGGTTCACCGTATAGTTAGTGGCTTCGACATCATTATTAACGCCCGACAGTCTGGGGAAGAAATCGGTCTCCATAGCGCTAAACACCATACCAGCATAGGTAATGGTGAGCATATAGCCGGCATTATACAGACCAAGCACATCCAGATCGCCCACCACATTAAGATACGAGCGTACTATCATCTCAGCAGCACTACCCACGATGCCGGCCAGCGTAAACGCCACACCAAGCCGAACCATCTCCATGCCCTCGCCAAGTATGCCGCGGGCACCACTAAGCTGCAAGGGGAATATGCGCAGCGAGAACCACAATGTGGCACACATGGTTACAAATGCCATCAGCACGATGACGGGTACGATACCAGCCTGCCAGAAAAAATAATAGATAGGAACGGATATCACCAACGATGCCAAAGCTGCCGCCATCTGCACTAACGCCAAGGCACCAAGCTTGCGCTGACCTTTAAGTATAGCTGTTTCGCCACCCGTCACAGCTATCATGCCGATGGCGGGAGCAAGCAGAATGAAATGCAGCGTGTGATTGCCCCACGCAAAGGTGGCATTGCTCAAAAACGGACCTAACACCACGCACACCAGCATACCCAGCAGAGCGGTTAGCAAACACCAACCGCGCACCACTTTGACGTAGTGGGCAGCTTTCTCTTTCTCGCCGGCATCGTAGTATTCCGATATATGGCGCACAGCGCTGAACGATATTCCAAGATGGGTGGCTTGCGAGATAAGTTGGACGGTGGTGTTAAAGAGCGACACAAGTCCCATGCCTCCAGGGCCCAGCAACAGCGCCACGAACTTATTGCGCACAAGACCTATCAACACATTCAGACCTTGTACGCCGCCAAACAGCCCCGTAAATTTCAGTACGTGGCTATATATCTCGTCGTTTTCTTTCGTCATTTTCTATGAAATCAAACGCAAAAGTAAACAAAAAATTACGTTTATCCAAATAAAATTGGTATTTTTGCAGCATGAAACTAAGTATCGTCATCCCGGTATATCGCGTAGAAGCCACACTCGACAGATGTGTTGAGAGTGTGCTTCATCAGAATCTTGACGATTTTGAGGTGATACTTGTTGACGACGGTTCGCCTGACAAATGCCCCCAGATGTGCGACGACTGGGCAAAGAGAGACGCACACATCCAGGTTATCCACAAGCCCAATGGTGGATTAGGCGATGCACGCAATGCCGGTATCGATATAGCCCAAGGCGACTATCTTACCTTTGTAGATTCAGACGATTATCTTGCGGCTAACACTTATGCCCCATTACTTCAGCTTATAGAAGAGGCCGACCTGTTAGAATACTCAATGACCAGCAGACTATCCCTACCCGACTGCACTTATACTGACACTGAAGAATACTGGCTCCAGACACGAGCTTATCTTCACACCTATGCTTGTAACAAAATCTATAAGAAATCGCTTTTTAGCCACATCAGATACCCTAAAGACTATGTATTTGAAGACGTCTACACCCTACCCCATTTACTGAAGTCGGCTAAGAAAATAAAAACAAGCAGCAAGGGATACTATCACTATTGCTATAATCCGCAAGGCATTACTGCCAAAGCCGATGGCAAGCAATTGGAGATGCTATTGGATGCACACCTGCTTAGCGGGATGCCTATGGACGATACCTACTATCTGCACCTTCTGAATATTCAGATTGACGTATGGGAACGACTTGGAGGCCCCATCAGACTTCCCTTCAGAAACATCAATCCAAAAGCATTCAGAGGCATCAAAAAACTAAAGGCGATAATAAACAATATCTTGGGAATAGAAAGAATATGCATCATCAGCAAATTTATACACCGATTCAAGCAGCCCAGCCGTTGGTAACATTCATTGTTACCTACTATAACCTGCCGATGCAGATGTTGTGCGAGTGTATCGACAGCATCCTGGCATTGTCGTTGGCCAAAGACAAACGAGAAATCATCATTATCGACGACGGTTCGAAAGTCAGTCCTATAGACGGATTGATGCAGTATGGCAATGATATCATCTATATCCGTCAGAAGAACATGGGATTAAGTGAGGCCCGCAACAGGGGCATACAGGTGGCTACAGGCAAGTATATGCAATTTGTTGATGCCGACGACACGCTGATCTCATCGGCCTACGAGCATTGCATTGGACTAGTCATGAGAAAGGAACCAGAGATGGTGGTATTCGACTTCAGCAGCAGTCCAATCGGCGATCCCGATTGTCACTTTCAAGACCAGCCCGTTCAAAGCGGAAGCCACTATATGCGCCACAACAATATCCACGGTATGGCATGCGGCTATCTGTTCAAGCGCTCTGTTTTGGGCGATATGCGTTTCACACCAGGCATTTATCACGAAGACGAGGAGTTCACCCCCATGCTGTTGCTGAGGGCCGAGAACGTGATTGTAACCAGCGCTCAGGCCTATTACTATGAGAAGCGCCCCGATTCTATCACAAACACCAAAGACCCCAACAGCATTCAGAAGCGACTAAGCGACTTCAAGGGTATACTCCGCAGACTCCACATAGCTGCCGACCGCATGCCTATAGACGATAAGACAGCCTTGCAGCGCCGCGTGGCACAGCTCACTATGGATTATATTTATCAGGTAATCCGCCAGACTCGCTCACGCAAGCAGCTTGAAAGCGAGATTAAAGAACTAACACGATTGAGCCTGTTCCCCCTGCCTAATCAGGCTTACACCACCAAATACATATGGTTCCGCCGCATGTCGGCCACATCAGTTGGCCGTGCCCTGTTAATGCGTATCATTTCCCTAACCCGTCAAGAACGATGAAAATACTATTGGTTGGCGAGTATAGTAATGTTCACGCCACTCTGGCTTTAGGGTTGCGAGAGCTGGGGCATGAAGTCTGCGTTATATCTAACGGCGACTTTTTCAAGGATTACCCACGCGATATTGATGTGGCGCGCAAGCCCGGCAAGCTGGGAGGCATACGGCTCATGACAAAGCTATATAGTCTGCTCCCCAAGTTGCGAGGCTACGATATTGTACAACTCATTAACCCCATATTCTTCGAACTGAAAGCCGAGCGCCTCTTCTGGTTCTACCGCTATCTGCGCAAGCACAACAAGCGCGTGTTCCTTGGTGCCTTCGGTATGGATTACTATTGGACATACGCATGTACCTTTGAGAAGCCGCTGCGCTATAGCGACTTCAACATCGGCGACGAAGTGCGTACCGATGCCGAAGCCATCTACTATCAGCACGATTGGCTTGGCACCGCCAAAGAGCAACTCAACAAATTGATTGCCAACGATTGCGACGGCATCATAGCCGGACTATACGAGTATTGGGCATGCTATCATCCCCATTTTGCAAATAAAACCTGCTTTATCCCCTTTCCTATTAAATTGCCCGACAGCTATCATACCGATAAGGCTCAGACGTCTAAAGTAGTTATCTTTATCGGCATCAACCGCCAACGTTCTGCCTACAAGGGTACCGACATCATGCTGCGCGCAGCTCAAGATGTTCAGCAAAAGCATCCTGACAAAATGCAGTTGGTAAAGGTAGAGTCGGCTCCATTTGCCGAATACCAGAAACTGATGGAAGGCAGCGATGCTATACTCGACCAGTTGTATGCCTACACCCCATCGATGAACCCACTCTTGGCGATGTCGAAAGGCATCATCTGCATTGGTGGTGGCGAGCCCGAGAACTACGAGATTATAAACGAAACGGAACTACGACCAATCATAAACATAGAACCCACTTACGATAGTGTCTTTCATGAGTTGGAGCAACTGGTACTTCATCCCGAACGTATTCCCGAACTGAAACGCCAAAGTGTGGAATACGTACGCAAGCACCACGATTACCTGAAGGTAGCCCAGCAATACCTTGACTTCTGGACAAAATAAAAGCTCCACATTTCTGTGGAGCTAATTTTTTGTCTTCTGCTATTTTCAAGCTTATGCCTCAGCAGGAGCCTCCTCAGCTGCGGGTGCCTCTGCAGCAGCCTCCTCTGTAGCAGCCTCAGCAGCCTCAGCCTCTGCCTTAGCAGCAGCCTCTGCAGCCTTCTTGTCAGCTACCTTCTTAGCAATAGCCTCGTTAACAGCCTTCTCTGCCTTCAGTGCCTCTGCAGCAGCCTCTTTCTTAGCCTTAGCCTCAGCCTCAGCAATCTTGGCCAGACCATTCTGCTTGTCAGCCTTCCATGCGTCGAACTTCTTCTGGCATGTAGCCTCGTCGAAAGCGCCCTTCTTTACGCCACCCTTCAGGTGCTTCATCAGGTAAACGCCCTCACGGCTCAGGATGTTACGTACAGTGTCAGTGGGCTGAGCACCTGTCTCTACCCAGTACAGTGCACGCTCGAAATTCAGGTCTACTGTGGCAGGATTGGTGTTAGGGTTGTAAGTACCAATCTTTTCAGTGAAACGACCATCACGTGGTGCACGAGCGTCGGCGATTACGATGCTGTAGAAAGCATAACCTTTGCGACCACCGCGCTGCAATCTGATTTTTGTTGCCATTTTTTAAATCTTTAATTTTTAATTAATAAATTGAATTTCATGCTCTTATCTCGTAAAAGCGGGTGCAAAGTTACGACAAAAAAGTGAATAGTTAATAGTGAAAAGTAAAAAAGTTCTTTATTTTTAACTATTTTTGGGTAGAAAAGCATCGATAGCTGACTGAAAATGCTTATTTTTGCACACTGTAATGAGCAATAAGGCATTATCAATACTCATCCCGATATACAATTCAGTTTGCGTTAATCAGGTTAAGGAACTATCCGCTCAAGCCCAGAAACTTAACGTAGACTATGAGATTATTGTGGCCGACGACGACTCGCCCCTCAAGGATGTCACGAGAGCCAATGAGGTCATCAACGATATGCCCAATTGCCAGTATATCATCAAGCCCACCAACACCGGTAGTGCTGCCACGCGAAATTTTCTGGCTGAAAAGAGCCGCTATCCCTGGCTTCTATTCATCGATTGCGATGTAGAAATCAGCACCCCCTCGTTCCTATATACTTATTTATTATATATAGACAAGGATTACACTGTTATAAACGGTGGTATAGCCGTGGCCGATAACCCGCTGATGAATAGCAATCTGAGATACATCTACGAGAAGCGCGCCGAGGCCGATCACACAGCTGCCAGACGACAAAAGCAGCGCTATCAGGAGTTCCGTTCCACCAACTTCATGATTCGTCGCGATGTATTTCTTCAGCATCCTTTCGACGAACGTTTCACCAAGAGCGGCTACGAGGATGTGCTTTTTGGCAAACACCTCAAACTCAACAATACCTCTATCCTGCACATCGACAATCCAGTAACGATGACCGAGTTTGAGACCAACCCCGATTACGTTGCCAAAACGGAGCGCAATCTGCGCACGCTATACCAGTTTCGTAGCGACTTGCGTGGTTATTCGCGCTTGCTCACGTTGGTATCGGGCATTCATATCCCCGCCATTCTGTGGCTCATGCGCCTCTGGCACCGTATGTTTGGAGCAATAGAAAGGCGGAATCTCTGTGGATCCCGCCCTTATCTCTTGGTTTTCAAACTCTACCGCCTGGGGTATTACCTGAAGCTTACTCGATAACCGAGAAGGTTAATTTCTCGTAACCCTCAAAATCGTCAAACTGAATCTGGAAGTTGGCATACTGGTAATAGTTACCACCTGTATTATGAGTATCCTTCAGTGAGTTACTCTTAGCCAGGGTATTCAGAATCTGATTGTAAACCACCTTATCGTTCTTGTCATCAGGAATCTGGATAGCCATAGAGGTAACGATTCCGCCTACAACCTTGTAGGTGTAATCACCAGCAGCATAAAGCTGAAACTCGTCGGTTTCCAGAATTGTCTCAAGTTCACCAACTTTCTCTACGAGTTCATCGTATGTAAGATTCACATGAGTAATGGGCACACGATTCTCGTCGAGCTTAATATAAGTGGTATCACACTCATTGGTGACTTGATTCTCTTCTGCGTAGCTAACAATCGGCCCCATCATCAGGGCGATCAGCAAAATTGTTACTTTTTCTCTCATCTTCATATCAATCCATCTCATTTTTCCGATGCAAAGGTAATAATTTATAAGCTACTCACCAAGCCTTTTTGGCTAAAAATTCATAAAATAACCATCTGAGGCATACTTTTTGACTGAAATCAAGCCTCAGATGGTTACATTTTGCTATAAATTGTGCATTTTTATAGCACAAATTATTTTATCGGACGGATTGCAAATGTGAAATCATAGTCCTTATATGGTATCTGATATTCAGCACGAGGCCATGCTCCCCATGAGTTCACACATCCCAGTCCCATCTGGCGCTGCTGAATGTGAACCTGAGTCAATGGGCGCTCAATCAGGTCGCCAGAGTGGCGCCCGATAACCTTGTCCTTTGTCACGCCGTCGTCCAGATCCTCGGTCAGGAAGTTCAGCGCGCTTGCCTCCATGGGGGCGTTGCTGTAGAACTCCAGCCCGTTGCCCTCGGCATTAACCACACGGAACCAGCGGATATCGGTATGGTTGCCCGACTCCTGCGGACGTACGTACGAATAATACTCATCGGCCACTTTGTTCTCATAGAAACCGATGAACTCGCTCGAGTTACGATCGCAGTAGTTCTCAACCGGTCCGCGTCCGTAGTATTTAATCGCATCAAACTCCTTAGGCATCTGCAGCTGCATGCCGTAGCGGAACATAGGAGCCACCTTGGCGTCCTTATCAGCCTTCAGCTGCTGACGAACGATGACCTCGCCCTCAGCTGTCAGTGTGTAAGTCATCACCAGTGTAGCTTTTACGCTTGGCATGTCGAAGGTCGATGTAACGGTGTTACCGTCAACCTTACACTCCTTCAGTTTCATCTGTGGGTTCTTCCACACACCCAGACGGTGCTGAAGTCCTGCACCGTAGTCGTTGTCGGTTGGTGCGCGCCAGAATTCTGGAACTATCGACTGATGGTCGCAAAGCATGGGTTTGCCGTCTACATCCAGATAGTCAATCCATCCGCTCCACTTACCGATGGTAAGCGTAGTGCCTGCAGCATCCAGTTTTACATAACTCTCGGTTTCCTCCTTCTCCACGCTTGCCTTCTCAGTCTTCAGTACTGGATACTGATAAGGATTCAGCACGAACTGCTGGCGAGCCAGCACCTGTCCCTTCTCGATGAGTGGCTGAGCATCCTTGGCCTTGAACTGGAAGATTACAAACAGCTCCTGATCGCCGTGGTGCCCCATCATCTTTGTGATAATCTTCTGCATCTCCTCGCATGTCATCACCTTGCGCTGCTGTGGAGCGATACCACTGATGTCCATCTTGCCACCATGGCCGAATGTGATGCCTGCAGGACGATTGCCACCATGATGATGCCCACGTGCAGCAGCACCGCCTACAAACCACTCCAGCTCAAGGTCGTCGAGTGTCTTGAAGAAGTTCTCGTTGTAAATCTCGAACTTGCCGTCCTTCAGTCCCTTGTCCTCTACCCATACGTTCTGGTAGTAGTACTGCACCTCGTGAGCATGTGGGTTCAGTCGGCGGTCGGGGGCTATGATACCGTTACAGTTAAAGTTGTGGTCGGTAGCAGGATAACGTCCGTAGTCGCCACCGTATGTAAAAATCTCCTTACCTGTAATCTTGCTCTTGTCGCGCAATCCCTGGTCAACAAAGTCCCAGATGTAGCCGCCCTGATAAACAGGATACTTGCGAATAAGGTCCCAATATTCTTTGAATCCTCCCATCGAGTTACCCATGGCGTGGGCATATTCACACTGAATCAGAGGTTTCACATCTTTTCCGCCACCAACAACGGTGCCTTTATAGTCGGCAGCCTCGTTCTTCGAGTACTTGTCGCAGTCCTCATAACCCATGTACATGGGGCAGAATATATCGGTCTTACCATTCAGCTCAGCACGCTCATACTGGCATGGACGTGTGTTGTCATAAGCCTTTACCCAGTCGTATGCCTTCTCAAAGTTTGGTCCGTATCCGGCCTCGTTACCCAAGCTCCATACGATGATTGACGGGTGGTTCTTGTAAGTCATCATGTTACCCTCCTGGCGCTCAATGTGAGCCTTCTCAAAGTCGGGACGGATGGCCAATGTCTTTTCGCGATAACCCATACCGTGACTCTCCAGATTGCTCTCGGCAGTAAGATACAGTCCGTACTCATCACAGAGTTCATACCAGCGTGGATCGTCGGGATAGTGACAGGTACGTACCGCGTTAATGTTCAGCTGCTTCATAATCTTGATGTCCTGAATCATGCGGTCTACACTCACGATGTAGCCACCATCAGGATCCAGCTCGTGGCGGTCGGCACCCTTAATCAGTATAGGCTGTCCGTTCACCAGCAGCTGTCCGCCCTTAATCTCAATGTTGCGGAAGCCAACTTTCTGCTTGATTACCTCAGTGGTCTCAGCGCCTTTCTTAACGGCAATCTCGAGGGTGTACAGATAAGGTGTTTCAGCGGTCCAAGGCTTGGCGTTCTCTACAGTTGCCTGCAGTCCCTCGGCCACCAGCTTTCCTTCTGCGTCGTAAAGCTTAGCCTCTACAGGAGCCTTACCTCCGGCCAGCTTCACGTCGACGTTCAGCAAGCCCTTGCCCTGCTTGTAGTCCTGCTTCACAAACACATCCTGGATGTGAACCTTTGGTGTGGCATACAGATACACCTCGCGGGCGATACCAGTAAAGCGCCAGAAGTCCTGATCCTCCAGATAGCTACCGTCGCACCAGCGCATAATCTGCATGGCTATCAGGTTCTTGCCCGGCTTCAGATACTTGGTGATATTGAATTCGGCAGCCACCTTCGAGTCCTCGCTGTAGCCCACGTATTTTCCGTTCACCCACACGCTCAGGTTGCTGGTAGCACTACCCACATAGAAGTATACCTCCTGCCCTTTCCAACTTGCGGGCAGCTCGAATGTACGGCGATACGAGCCAGTGTAGTTGTTGGTCTCGCCGATGTATGGCGGGTCGTTCTTAAAGGTGGTACACCACGCATACCCCATGTTCTTATATATCTTGTCGCCATAACCTTCCATTTCAAACAGTCCGGGCACAGGGAAGTCTGTCCACTTCGAGTCGTCGTACTTCAGGGCGTAGAATCCCTGAGGCGCATCCTGATGGTTCTTAACAAAGTTGAACTTCCATTTTCCCTCCATCGAGAGATATCGGCCTGACTGCTTTTTGTCTCCCTTGGCTTTCTCGGCATTCTCGAATCCGAAGAAGTGAGCATGTCTTGCCAAACGGTTCTGCTGGTTCACGCCAGCATCTCTCCACACAGGTGTCTTCTGGGCACTCGCCATCGTGAATGCGCCACCCACCACACATAACAATAGTTTCCTTATCATACGTTAGTTTTGAATTAATTGATTTAAATTTCGCGCAAAGATACAACTATTTTTCCACTTTTCACTATTCGGCATTTACTTTTCACTTTTTTTTCGTACCTTTGCGGACAAATTATAAACATTACAATGAAAAAATACCTATCTATAGCATCATGGCTGGCAGCTCCGTTGGTTCTTGTCATAGCCCTGATATGGTTCGAGAGCGATCTGCTTTGGAAGATCCAGCAGTTCAATCTCTTCCTCTCTACCCCGCTGTTTTTCAAGCAGATGATGGTTACCTCGGGAGGCTTCCTCACTTACGTAGCCAGCTACTTCACGCAGTATTTCTATTACCCCTGGCTCGGAGCCCTTATCTTCGGCCTCTGGGTAGCGCTGCTCATGTGGCTCACCAAGCGCACATTCCGCATTCAGAATAAGTACAATGCCCTGCTGCTCATACCCGCAGCCCTTGTGGTTGTGGCAAATATGGATCTTGGCTACTGGCACTATATGCTCAAGCTTCGCGGCTATTTCTACGCACCCGTCATCGGCACCTCGGCCGTGCTGGCCCTGCTGTGGCTGTTTCGCGTGCTGCCTCAGCGTTTCCGCCTGCCTTTAGTGGTTATCACCGCTGCTGTGGGCTATCCGCTGCTTGGTGCCTACGGTCTTGCTGCCGTACTGCTCATGGCCCTGTGGTCGTGGCGTCTTCAGGGCAGCCGCACCTCAAGCGCTGTGCTCTCGGCCGTAGCCCTGCTCTGCATCGCAGCCATACCGCTGCTGTTCTACCGCTACGTGTATTATCAGACGGCCCTTGCCGACGCCTGGACCACAGCCCTGCCTGTGTTCATTCTCCGCGAGCCGTTCCCGCTCTATTATATCCCCTACGGCTTGCTGCTGCTCTTCCTCGTAGCCATGGTGCTCTGTTGGGGCATCTCTCTGCCCGAGCGCCTTCACGGCAAGCTGCGCCTTGCCCTCAACACCCTTGCAGGCCTTGGCATCTGCCTCACCGCCTACTTCTGGTATAGCGATGCCAACTTCCACCACGAGCTGCGCATGCAGCACTGCATCGAGCGCCTCGACTGGGTGGGTGTCGTCAAGGAGGGCACACGTCAGGGCACCGAGCCCACACGCTCCATCGTCATCATGCACAACCTCGCCCTGAGCCGCCTTGGCCGTCAGGTCGACGATATGTATAACTTCCCCAAGGGCTCGGCCCCGTATGCCACCCCGCTGCCCGTATATACCTATCATATAATAGGCAAGCTGATGTACTACAACTTCGGTTTGACTAACGATTGCCACCGCATCTGTATGGAAGATGGCGTGGAGTACGGTTGGCGCCCCGAGCTGTTGCAATATATGGCCCGCTGCGCCCTGCTCAACGGCGAGTATAATGCCGCCCGCAAGTTCCTCAATCAGTTGCGCGCCACCACCTTCTTCGGCAGTTGGGCTAACCACTTCCAGAATCTTATCGACCACCCCGACCTTATAGCCAAGGTGCCCGAGACGGCACCCATCACCCACATGATGCAGTACGACAACCGTCTGGGCAGCGATCAGGGCTATGTCGAGAAGTTCATTATGAACCTGCTGGCAGAGATTGACTCCGATGATCCTTACTTTCAGGAGAACGCCGTGCTTGCCGCCATGTGGACGCGCGACCCCGAGCTCTTCTGGCCACGTTTCGTACACTACGGTCGCCTGCATCCCCACGACAAGATTCCGCGCATCTTCCAGGAGGCCGCCTATCTCTTTGCCAACATGCAGCATCTGGCCGCAGTCAACACCGTTCCTTTCCGTTCCGATGTCAAGGCCACCTATCAGCAGTTCATGCTCCAGCTGCAGCAGATGGACGGTCAGCCCATCGAGAGGGTTCGTGCCGCCCTCTACCCCATGTTCGGCCACACCTATTTCTACGAGTATTATTTCCTTAAAGATATCACCTATTTCTGATTCATCATGTCTATACGTAACATATCATTCTCCCTGCTCCTCGTGTTGCTGCTTGCCGCCTGCGGCAGTAGCGTTCCCACCGAGTATAACAAGAGCCAGCAGCTGCCCGCCATCTATCCCGACTACTGCGGCGTAACCGTACCACAGAACATCGCCCCGCTCAATTTCCTTTGCGATGGCGATACCGCCAAGCCCATGGTGGCCCGCTTCACCACCTCTAATCAGCAGATAGTGTGCAGCGGCAATAAGATAGAGATTGACGCCGACGATTGGCGCGCACTTGTGGCCGATGCCATAGGCAAGGCCATCAAGGTAGAGGTGTTCATCAAGACCGATGGCCAGTGGACCCTCTACAAGCCCTTCAACATCTATGTCTCGGCCGATTCTATCGACCCCTATATCTCTTACCGCCTCATCTCGCCCTCGTATGTATCTTACGAGGAGCTCACCATATCGCAGCGCTGCCTCGAAAATTTCTCCGAGAGCGTCATCTACGATAACATGCTGTGCAGCACCGAGCTCTCAGGCCAGTGCATCAACTGCCACAGCTACCAGCAGTACAATCCCCAGCGCATGCAGTTCCACGCCCGCCAGAACCTTGGCGGCACCGTTGTGGCCTACGATGGCAAGCTGCGCAAGATCAACATGAAGCACGACTCGATTCTCTCTGCCGGCGTCTATCCCGCTTGGCACCCCACGCTGCCACTCATCGTCTACTCCACCAACTCTACCCATCAGACGTTCCACACCACCGATCCCAATAAGATCGAGGTTTTCGATAGCGCCAGCGACCTCATTGCCTACGATGTAGAGCACAACCGCGTGGTTAACATCGAGAACGACTCTACCGAGTTCGAGGTGTTCCCCGCATGGAGCCCCGATGGCACCCAGCTGTACTACTGCAGCGCCCACTTCGAGTTCCCCGACTCTATCCAGGATAAGGGCCTCGAGGTCATCACCCGTTCATACTCCATCAAGTATAACATCTACCGCAAGCGCTTCAACCCGCAGACCGGTGAGTTCTCGCCCCGCGAGCTTGTTTTCGATGCTGCAGCCATGGATAAGAGCGCCACGCTGCCTCGCATCTCGCCCGATGGCCGTTTCCTTATGTTCACCCTTGCCGAGTATGGCGTGTTCCACATCTGGCATCGCGATGCCGACCTCTGGATGCTCAACCTCCGCAGCATGCATGCAGCACCCGCCAAGGCACTTAACTCGCCCGACACCGAGAGCTATCACTCTTGGAGCAGCAACGGCCGCTGGGTAGTGTTCAGCTCGCGCCGCTACGATGGCAACTACACCCGCCCCTTCATTGCCCACGTCGACAGTAAGGGCCGCCAGAGCAAGCCTTTCGAGCTGCCCTGTGCCGACCCCGACTATCATCGTCAGTTCATGAAGTGCTATAATGTTCCCGAGTTCATGTCGGGCCCTGTAACCATCACCCCTCAGCAGTTCGCCGACATCCTAAAGACCGCAGGCGAGACCGTGAGCTACGGGAAGTAGCGCGTAGTCGAGATAACAAAGAGGAAGGGTGGCATGTCGAGCGGACTACCCCCTTTTGTCATGTCGAGCGGAGTCGAGACATCTCTGCGGCTTGCCGCTTGCGCCTTTGGGCGCATTCATGAGATCTCTCCACGCGCTTCGCTTGGTCGAGATGACAAGGGGGTGAGGGTAACCACTAAAATTACCTCTAACCACTATCCACTAAAATTACCAACTATGACAAAGAAAGAAACCATTAAGTTCGTTGTGCAGCTCATCGCATCGATTGCATCGGCAATATTGACGGCACTGGGTGCAACGAGTTGCATGGGCATGTAGCGCTCGGCCATAAGGCTGCAAAAACACAAACACACAAAAAAAATCCCCTCCTGATACTTCAGAAAGGGAATTTTATTTTTTTTAATAAGAAGTTTTACTTCTTCTCTGCTGGAGCTGCGGGAGCCTCTTTTGCAGGAGCTGCTGGAGCTGCATTCTGCTGCTGACTAGCACCGAAACCAGGAAGGTTGTTAGGATTGGTAGCTGGAGCCTGATAGTTCTCCATGACTGAGCTATCGCCACCTGCCTGAGGAGCTACGTAAGCGCAGCATACGCTGATGAGAACCATGAAACCAGCGAGGAACCATGTGGCCTTCTCGATGAAGTCGGTAGTCTTGCGAACACCGCCTATCTGGTTATAACCTGAGAACTGAGAAGCCAGACCGCCTCCCTTTGACTCCTGGATGAGCACAATGCCAATCATGAGCAGTGCTGCAATCACGATGAGAATTACAAATAATGTGTACATTTTTTTATCTATTTTTTTTATTGTTATTTATCACTAATTTCTCTAAGAAACGTATCTGATCTGCAAAGTAAGCATTTTTTTTCGGATTTTCCAAACTTAATCGCCTAATAATTTCTAAAGCTTTCGAATATCTGCCTTGTTTGATGTAAATTCGGGCCAAAGTTTCAGTAAAAAACTCTCCACTGACATCAATTTCGTCATTTTGGGCTTCTGATTGAGGCTCAGGACGATACTCGGGTGTATCGCTGAGAGTGAACTTACCTTTGTCATCATTTATGAATGAATCTATAAGGTCTTGACCGAACATCTTAGGCATCTCACCAGGCAGCTCTTGCGTGCCCTCTGGCTCCACCTCAACCAGGTAGCTGATGTAGTCGACAGCGGCATCGGCGGGCGTGGGTTTGCGCTTGGGTTTGGACTCTGTTTCCTCCTCGTAATCCTTTGGTATCTGATCAAGGAAATTGTCGATAAGTGTGGAGGTGCGGTCTTCGTTTTCAACGGGCTTGGGCTTGGCTGCCTTCTGCTGGCGCATCATGTTGCGATACTCGTAGTGGCGCCCCTCAATCATCTTAAACACCACGCGGCGATCGGTGATATAAGCCGAGGCACGGCGCAACTCCTCGTCGAAGGTGGGATCGTGCAGCAGATAGAGGTTCTGCAGCAACAGCAGGCGAGCCGTCTGGAAATAGGGATAGAGTGCGAGCAAGGAGCGCAACTCGTAGAGCGTGTCGCGGTCCATCCTCTCCGGATGTTTTATCAGTTCGGTGATTCTATCCATAGATGTTATTACCAGTTGGCTACGGTCTTGTTGAATATCTGGTCGCAGAGGTCTTTTACCATCTGGGTTACCAGCTCCTCCTGAACGCTATTGAGCGACTGGGTGGTTTCGTAGCTGGCAGAGGCAGAGAACTGCTGCTCGAAGTCTTCCTTATGATTCTTATTGTTTGTAAATCGCACGTTTACCGTCATGGTGAGCTCGGTCATAGCCGAATAGCCCTCGGCACTAACGCTCTTGTTTCGCTGCTCATAACGGGTTATCTCGCCCTCAATCTTCAGGTCGCCATTACGCTTTACCTGCTCAAGGCGGGTGTGATTGGCAAACTGATCCTTAAGTTGATTGTTGAACATCGGCCCCATAGGACCCCACACATAGCTACTGCGGATGGGGAACTCGGCTATCTGGATAGTCTTAGTCTGCGAATAGTCGATGCTGGCGCCGTTGAACTTGTAGCTTACGGAGCAGCTTGTAGTGAATAGTGAATAGTGAATAGTGAATAGTATCACTACCACACACATAATCCACCTTCTACGATTATTATTGATTGTATTCTTTTTCATCACTATTCACTATTCACTATTCACTATTCACTATTCACTATTCACTGATCGAGGCCATACTGTTTCAATCTGCGATAGAGGGTTCGGTCACTAATGCCCAGCTCCTGGGCGGCTTTCTTGCGATTTCCATGATTGCGCTCAAGGGCCTTTTCCAGCATCTGCTTGCCAAGGTCGTTGAGGTTCAGGCTCTCCAGCTCCTTCTCAGGCTCGATATACTCCTCGGCGATGGCATCCTCGACAGATGCCACGGGTGTTGGGTGTTGGGTGATGGGTGTTGGATATGTGGTGGCGGGTGCAGGCAGGGGATCGACGGTGGTAGGCTTTGAGGTCTGCACATCGTCCAGCTGCTTCTTCAGCGCGCTCATCTCGCGGCGCATATCGTTCACATTGCCACGAAGCTCGAACAGAATCTTATACAGGATCTCACGCTCGTTCTCGAAGCTGTGGTCGCCACTGCCCTCGCGATGGATGGTGGCCAACTGGGTTGACTCCTGATCCTGAGGGATGAACTGCGACAGCACCTGAGCGGTGATGTTACGCTCGGGCGAGAGTACACTGATCTGCTCGGTGATGTTCTTAAGCTGGCGCACGTTGCCGGGCCACTTGTAGTGCATGAGCAACTGCTTGGCGCCCTCGTCGAGCACCACGCGGTCCATCTTGTATTTCTCGGCCATCTGCAGGGCAAACAATCGGAACAACAGTATAATATCCTCGCCACGCTCGCGCAGAGGGGGCATCTGGATGGGGATAGAGTTGAGACGATAGTAGAGGTCTTCGCGGAAGCGACCCTCGCTGATGGCTTGACGGATGTTTACGTTTGTAGCGGCTACGATGCGCACATCGGTCTTACGCACATCGGTAGCTCCCACGGGGATATACTCGCCCGTTTCGAGCACACGCAGCAATCGGGCCTGAGTAGCCAATGGCAGCTCGCCCACTTCATCGAGGAACAGGGTGCCCTTATTGGCCACGCCGAAGTATCCTGGCGAATCGTTGATGGCACCTGTGTACGAACCCTTTACATGACCAAAGAGTTCGGAGTCGATAGTACCCTCGGGGATGGAACCGCAGTTGATGGCGAAATACTTTTCGCGACGACGGGGAGAATTGTCGTGGATGACACGAGGAATGATCTCCTTACCCACTCCACTCTCGCCTACGATGAGCACACTCAAATCGGTGGGCGCAACCTGAAGGGCTACGTCGAGCACGTGGTTCAATGCATCGCAATTACCTACGATATTGTACCGCTGTTTGATGTTTTGAAGTTCTGATGTCTTCATTGAGCTGACAAAATTACATATTTTTTCTGAAACATCTGCAATTTTGGCAGATTTTTAACGCAAAATCACTATTCTTTCTTATCAAACTTGATTAAAAGCAGTCCGATAGCGGTCCAAACCAGCTCGCGAACGCGCACAAGCAGGGCCACAAAGATACCTGCATTGGCGGTCATGCTGAGTCCCTCGGTACTCATCAGGAATCCACCCTCGCGACCACCAAGTTGCAACGGCATGAAGAACAGCATGTTGGCAAACAACGTGGTGAATGAGTAGATGAGGATGCACTGAGGAACAGTAACCTCGGGCATGATGACCAGCAGTATGAAATAGATCTCGAATGTTGACGCCACACGGCACAGCAACTCGAGGAATACGGCCATCTTGAACGTGCGGGGATTGAGATTGTGGAGAGCAGCTATCTGCTGATCGACCTCGGCCAGCTTTTCGCGATTGTTCTCAATATAAGGCTGGGCCCACTTCTTTACCATCGGGAAGTGACTGAGCAGCTTCATGCCCGTCATGGCGATGCCGCGCTTATAGCCACGCAGGAAGAACCAGATGGCCAGCAGCGCTATGCCTGCGATGAGAGGCAGCAGAATATAGCTGAGCGGCGTCATCTTCTGAGTTAAAATATAAAGAGGTACGCTGAGGAACCAGAACCAGAAGTGACTGTAGATGTGGGTCATGACATAGAGGATGACACTCGACGAGGCGCGCTGTCCGCCAATCTTGGGCGAGAGCGACATGATGCGATAGGGCTCGCCGCCCATCAATCCGCCAGGAGTGGCGTAGTTGAGGGCAAAGGCAGAAACGGTGATCTTATAGAGCCACCAGAAACCCACCTTGCACTTGCGACAAACACCGTGTTCGTCGCCAATGGTATTGATGATGAGATACCATGAGGCGGTGTTGATCATATAGAGAAACGCCCATAGCACTAGTACGCCAACAAACCAATAGCCTGCATGACGAATGCCGTCCCAAGCCTGACGGAAGTCAAGCTGAGAGGCCATGATGATGAGAACCAGCAATCCAAAAAGGAAAAAGCCGTTCTGATATTTTTTATTCATTCAAATTGCTTATTACTTAAACACGTCCTTGGCACGGGGCATGGCAAATCGGGCTTTGTCGCCATCCTCGCGCTTCTCGTGATAGAGCTTGGGCAGAGGATCGGCCAGCGGCTCGTCGTACTCCTTACGATGACGGAACATATCAACTGCGGTATAGATGGCTTGGCGCAGTGATGTGGGGTCGGCAATACCCTGACCAGCTATCTCGAACGATGGACCATGGTCGGTAGTGGTGCAGACGGCTGAGATGCCAGCTTTTAGCTTTACACCAAATTCAGGAGCCAGTGAGTTGAACGGCAGCATGCCCTGATCGTCGTACATAGCCAGCACACCATCAAACTGCTCGTGATTGTTGCACGCAAAGAACTCCTCGGCAGCATAAGGACCAAAGGCCTGAACATTCTGCTTCTCGAGCTCGGCAACGGCGGGAGCAATGATATGCTCTTCCTCGGCACCAGGCTGCGGGTTGAGTGCCAGCACGGCAAGGCGGGGATTATTGATGCGGAAATCGCGCTTCAGACTGTTGAAGAAAATCTTACCCTTCTCAACAATCTTCTCGACGCTGATGGCCTGAGCCACCTCCTTGATAGGAAGATGATTGGTGAGCAGACCGATACGCACACGATCGCTGAGCATGATGGTGAGGGCCTTATCCTCGCGGTTGGGATTGGGATTAGGCACAACCGGACCAAGCACAAGCACATCGTAGAGATGCTTCTGCAAGTCTTCCTTGGCGCGAGCAACAGCCTGCTTGGCAGCATGGTCGCTGGCCTCGGTGGGGTTGCCGAACTCTACAGGCACCTCCTCGTCGAAGGCAGCCAGCAAGTTTACGCGCCCGTCCTTAGCCTCAGCGGCATCTTTAATGATGGTAAACTGGGTTTCTATCTGCATGGCCTTACGATGGAAGGTAGCAGCTTTTGGCGAACCATATATAATAGGTGTGCACATATCAAGCATCATGGGATCCTCGAATGCACGGAGGATTACCTCGTAACCTACGCCGTTAGTGTCGCCATGCGTGATTGCCACGCGAATCTTCTTATCCATAGATATATTTGACTATTTGACAATTTCACTATTTTACTATTTGACTATTGCCCAGCTGCTTGCTTTTTGGCGGTGGACAGGAGACCACAGGCTGCAAAGATATCCTGACCGCGACTGGCACGGATGGTGGTGAACACGCCGTGGGCAGTAAGATAGTCGCGCATAGCCTCCATACGCTTTTCATCGGCTCCAGGCAAGTCAACACCAGGAATCTCGTGGAATCGGATGAGGTTTACACGACAGTCGAGGCCACGCAGCAGTTTGATAATCTCGCGAGCATGGGTGGTGGTGTCGTTAAGACCAGCAAAACAGATGTACTCGAACGAGCAACGTCGCTGATGGCTGAAGTCGTACTGCTTCAACAGCTCAACCACCTCGGTTATCGACATCTGCTTCTCGGCAGGCATCAGCTGGCGGCGCTGCTCGGGCAGTGGCGAGTGCATAGATATAGCCACATGGCACTCGCTCTCGTCGAGGAATCGCTTGAGTTTATTCTTAACGCCTACGCTCGACACCGTGATGCGGCGAGGACTCCAGGCATAACCGTAATCGCTGGTAAGAACCTCGGTGGCACGCAATATGGCATCGAGGTTATCCATAGGTTCGCCCTGACCCATAAACACTATATTGGTGAGTGTTTCGCGCTCGGGCAGCGAATATATCTGATTCAGAATGTCGCCAGCACTAAGACTGCCCTCGTAGCCCTGCTTACCGGTCTGGCAGAACAGGCAGTTCATCTTGCAGCCCACCTGGCACGACACACAAAGCGTGGCGCGGTCGCCATCGGGAATATAGACGGTTTCCACAAAATGACCGCTGGCCACAGGGAACAGATATTTGATGGTTCCATCCTTGGAGTGCTGACTATCGATAGGAGCCATGCAGCCCACCTGATAGCTCTGGTTCAGCTTCTCGCGGTTGGCCTTCGAGAGATTGGTCATCTCGTCGATAGCGCCCACATGCTGCTGATAGAGCCACTTGGCTATCTGGGCAGCTGTGAACTTGGGCATACCCAACTCAGCCACCACCTGCTGCAATTCGGCAAGCGACATGCCTAATAACACCTTCTTTTCGTCGTTCATCTTAACTTTTTGCCTGCAAAGGTAGAAAAAAAACTTGAATAATATGGTTTTCTCGGAAAATATTGTTACTTTTGCCTGCAATAAAACAATTATTTCACAGAATGAGAGAAAAAATAGACTGCTTCCTGCCTTGCAGCGACCTTAAGTCAGCACGCGATGTGGTGGCGCAGATAAAAGGCAGCAAGACCATTCAACATATCTATCTGCTGGTGAATGAACACCTTGGAGAACTTGACAGCACACTTTGCGACTGCGAGCAGATAGTAGTAAACGACCTTACAAGTAGCGCGACGATAGCGGCCATCGCTGAGCATGCCAAAGCCGACTACGCACTACTGCAGATACGTCCACGAGAGATACAGATGGCGAAAGGCACACTCGACCGCATGCTGAGAATAGCCAGCGACTCGGATGCCGCCATGATTTATGCCGACCACAACGACATCATCGACGGCAAGCTGCAGCCACACCCTGTTATCGACTATCAGATAGGTAGTATTCGCGATGACTTCGACCTGGGATCGCTGATACTGGTAAAATCATCGCTGCTGAATGCGTTTGCATCGCAAGCCGGCGATCACCATTATAAATTTGCTGCCGTTTATGCCCTGCGACTGTTTCTGAGCCGCGAAGGACGCATATTCCACATCAACGAGCGACTGTATACCGAGCAGGAGACCGACACCAGAGCATCGGGCGAAAAGCAGTTTGACTACGTGAACCCGCGCAACCGCGAGGTGCAGATTGAGATGGAGCACGCTGCTACAGCTCATCTGGCGGCTATTGGCGCCAAGATTGACCCTTCGTTCTATCGCACCCCTGACTTTAACGAGCAGGAGTTCGACGTAGAGGCATCGGTGGTGATTCCTGTCTACAACCGCGAGAAAACCATCTGCGACGCAGTGAACAGCGCACTGAACCAGAAGACAAAATTCAAATTCAACGTCATCGTAGTGGACAACCACTCTACCGACGGCACAACAGAGCTGCTACGCGGATTCCACGACGAACGACTGATACACATCATACCCGACCGCTACGACTTGGGAATAGGCGGATGCTGGAACGTGGCCATACACGACGACCACTGCGGACGATTCGCCGTACAGCTGGACTCTGACGACCTCTATTCGTCGCCCAAGACGCTGCAGCAGATTGTGGAGGCCTTCTACAAGCAGAACGCCGCTATGGTGATAGGCTCGTATCGCATGTGCGACTTCGACCTGAACACCCTGCCACCAGGACTCATAGACCACGCCGAGTGGACCGACGAGAACGGACCCAACAACGCACTGCGCATTAACGGTCTGGGAGCGCCGCGCGCCTTCTTCACCCCACTGCTGCGCCAGGTGGGATTCCCCAACACCAGCTATGGCGAGGATTATGCACTCGGACTGATTTTCTCGCGCCACTATCGCATAGGCAGAATCTTCACAGAGCTTTATCTCTGTCGACGCTGGGGCGGAAACAGCGATGCTGCACTATCTATAGAAAAGGTAAATGCCAACAATCTGTATAAGGACCAGCTGCGTTCGCTTGAGATTATGGCCCGCCAGCAGATGCTGCAAGGTAAGCAGGAGCTGATAAACGACTCACCACTGATGAGATTCTTTAACCGCCAGCTGGAGAAGTGGGAAGATGCCCGCAATAGATATCAGGACCTGAGAAACGTGAAGACACGCGAGTTGGCGGTGGGTACATCGACCATGAAGGTGCAATGGAACCCCGCCCGCATCGTATCGACAGGAGCCAAGATCGATAAGCAGACTCTGGCCGAACGCCCTTGTTTCCTGTGTGAGCAGAACCGACCCAAAGAGCAGGTTAAGAAGTTGATTGACGGACAGTATGAGCTGCTGGTGAACCCATTCCCCATACTGCCCATACACTTCACCATACCATCGGTGAAGCACGAGCCTCAGCTGATTCGCAACTCGTATAGCGAGATTCACAAGCTGCTGACAGAATACCCAAGCATGATGGTATTCTACAACGGTCCGAAGTGCGGTGCTTCGGCTCCCGACCACGCCCACTTCCAGGGAGGCACCTCGGGCGTATTGCCACTGCAGAAGGCTTGGCAGAGACTATCGCGCAACCTGAAGCCGATAATGAATCTGAACGACGAAGAGGGTATCTCGCTGATTGAGGACTACCCATGTCCGGCATTGCTGATACACAGCAAATCGGAATATAGCGATGAGCAGATGTTCATCCGCCTGTATGAGGCACTGCCATTGCCCGAAGGCGAGCCAGAACCCATGATGAATATCGTAAGCTGGCGACATGATGCCGACTACTACTCGGTAGTATTCCCACGCCAGAAGCATCGCCCCGACTGCTACTACAAGGAGGGTGACGAGCAATTCATCATCTCACCAGGAGCACTCGACATGTCGGGATTCATTGTGACACCACGAAAGGAAGACTTTGAGCGCATTACTCCAGAGGTTGCGCTGGAGATACTGAACGAGGTATCGCTTCAGCCCGACGACTTGCAACAGGTAATCGCCAAGCTGCAAGCCACCCAACACCTGACACCCAACACCCAACACCTGACTCAGAAAGAGCCCAACGTCACCGTTGGTATTGTGAGTGGCGAGCGCATTTCATTCAGTCTGAACAAGCCTTATGTGGCTAAGGGCGAGGTGATTACAGGCGACCAAGTGGTTGAGTTCAGCGAAGGTGGCATCTTGTGGCGAGGCACACAGTACAGAAATCTTACCTTCACACCACAATCGAAAGATGCATCGTTCTCGCTCAACGATGTGACAATAGGCGTGAACTTCCACTGGGAGCGCAAGGAGACACAGACTTTTGAGGGCACGCTGCGCATCGTGGTTGAAGCCGATAAGATTGTGGCTATCAACGAGTTGCCTGTAGAGAAATACCTGACAAGCGTGATATCGAGCGAGATGAGTTCTACATCGAGTGTGGAATTCCTGAAAGCCCACGCTGTCATCTCGCGCTCGTGGCTGCTGGCACAGATTGAAAAGCGCCGCCAGCATGAAAGCGGAGGCGACAACTTCTTCTCGTTCACCAAGAGCGACAACGAATTTATTCGCTGGTACGACCGTGAGGATCACACTATATTCGACGTGTGTGCCGACGACCATTGCCAGAGATATCAAGGCATAACCCGTGCCAACAACACCCACGTTGAGGAGGCTATCAGTCAGACTCGCGGACAAGTACTGATGTACGACAACGAGATTTGCGATGCACGATTCTCGAAGTGCTGCGGAGGCGTGACCGAGGAATTCCAGTATTGCTGGGAAGACACTCCGAAGCCCTATCTGGTTTCGTTTAAGGACCCATACTGCAACACGAACGACAAGCACATTCTGAATCAGGTGCTTAACGATTTCGACCAGGAGACGCCCGACTTCTATCGCTGGGAGGTAAAATACACCAAGGCTGAGCTATCAGAGCTTGTAAATCGCAAACTCAAGGACGACTTTGGCGAGATTATCGACCTGATTCCTGTGGAGCGTGGCAAGAGCGGACGCATCTGGAAGCTGAAGATCGTGGGCACAAAGAAGACCTTCACCATCGGCAAGGAGCTTGAAATCCGCCGTGCACTCAGCGAGAGTCATCTGTACTCTTCGGCCTTTGATGTAGAGAAAACCGACGATGGTTTTATTCTGCACGGCAAGGGTTGGGGCCACGGTGTAGGCTTGTGCCAGATAGGTGCCGCCGTTATGGGCGAACAGGGTCACCCCTATGATGAGATACTACTATTCTATTACCGAAATGCTGAAATAAAGAAACTATATGAGTAAAAATCATTCACCATGGGCTTGGGTGCCCACACTTTACTTTGCTGAAGGCGTGCCTTACGTAGCTGTTATGACTATCTCGGTCATCATCTACAAGCGCCTCGGGTTGTCGAATGCCGACATCACTCTCTACACTTCGTGGCTTTATCTGCCTTGGGTTATCAAACCCCTATGGAGCCCGTTTGTTGACATGCTGCGCACCAAGCGCTGGTGGATTCTGGTGATGCAGATACTGATAGCAGCAGCTCTGGCTGGTGTGGCATTCACAATTCCAGGGCCCTGGTGGTTGCAAGGTTCGTTGGCTTTCTTCTGGCTATTGGCCTTCAGCAGCGCTACCCACGACATAGCTGCCGATGGTTTCTATATGCTGGGACTTGAACAGCACGAACAGGCTTACTTCGTTGGAATCCGCAGCACCTTTTATCGCATAGCTACCATCTTCTCTTCAGGACTATTGGTGGGCTTGGCAGGCGTTCTGCAGGTACTTACGCGCAGCATTGCGTATGCGTGGAGCTTGGTGTTCTACCTGATTGCCGGACTGTTTATTGCCTTGTGGTTGTACCACAGTTGGGCACTACCCCGCCCCAGCGAGGATAACCACCGCATGCAGAAATCGGCGAAAGATATCATGAACGAATTCTGGAACACGCTGGTAACCTTCTTCAAGAAGCCACAGGTGTGGATAGGTATCTGTTTCATGCTGTTCTATCGCATGCCAGAAGGCTTGTTGGCAAAGGTGTCGGCATTATTCTTAGTAGATAAGATGGCTAATGGCGGACTGGGACTATCGGATGTAGAATTCGGAATGGTTCAAGGTACCGTTGGTGTTATCGGCCTTACTTTAGGTGGAATCCTTGGTGGTATTGTTGCCAGCAGAGACGGACTGAAGCGCTGGCTATGGCCTATGGTGATGGCTATCACCATCCCCGATCTGGTTTACGTATACCTCTCGTATGCTTTGCCATCAAGTCTGCTCATCATCAATATATGCATCTTCCTTGAGCAGTTCGGCTACGGATTCGGTTTCTCGGCCTATATGCTATACCTTATATATTATAGTCAGGGTGAGCACAAGACGGCTCACTATGCTCTGTGTACAGCATTCATGGCTTTGTCGATGATGATTCCAGGACTCTTTGCTGGAGCACTTCAGGAAGCTGTAGGATATCAGGCTTTCTTTCTGGTAGTAGTAGTCTGCTGCGCTATGACCTACATCGTCTCAGCACTCCTGAAAATCGACCCAGAATTCGGAAAGAAAAAGTCATCTGCAGAATAGTTTTAGGCACGGATTAACACGGCTTTAATAAATTAAAAAAACACGGCTTAGGTATTGCAACTTAAGCCGTGTTTCTTTTATAAAAAAGAGCCGCGTAAATCCGTGCCTAAAACTTCCGTACAAAAAAATTATATTCCAGCGCCGTCGGTAAAAGCGACATCAACGGCTTTGCTCTGCTGGATGCGCGAATGAGGCGGTACGCTGTGAGTGATCCAAATGTTACCACCAATCACCGAGTCGTGGCCGATGGTGATACGCCCCAGAATAGAGGCATTTGAATAAACCGTTACGTGGTCCTCCAATATCGGGTGACGGGGTATGTTCAACATATTACCATTCTCATCGTACTTAAAGCTCTTGGCACCAAGCGTAACACCCTGATAAAGCGTAACGTGGTTGCCAATAATAGTGGTCTCTCCAATAACCACACCTGTACCGTGGTCGATGGCAAAATACTCACCAATCTGAGCACCTGGGTGAATATCGATACCCGTCTTAGAATGTGCCAACTCTGTGATGATACGAGGTATTACGGGCACGTCAAGCTGGTAAAGTTTGTGAGCCACACGATAGTGAGTCATGGTGTTCATAGACGGATAACAGAAAATAACCTCACCATAATTGGGCGCAGCAGGGTCATTATCGAACATAGCCTGTATGTCGGTATAAAGCAAGCGCTTTATCTCTGGCAATGCATCGATAAATGCCAAAGCCTTCTTCTCGGCCTCGCCATATACCTGATCCTTGGTGCGTTCGCCCTCACAATGCTCACAGAACTGAAGTCCGTGCGCTATCTGCTTGGTAAGCAACTTAACCAGCTCCTCCATGGCCACTCCAATGTGGTATGCACGTATAGCCTCATCGGGCTGCCGCTTCTCGAAATAGTCGGGGAAGATAATGTTCTTTACCAAAGCCACGATGCGCTTAACCATATCTACCGATGGCAGCGGAGCCACTGTGGCTGGCATCATGCTTATCTCTCTTTCTGTTTGTTTCGACAGCTCTGTCACATTCTTGCGCAGAGTCTCGTTTATTTTAGTTTTGTCTATCATATGCTGACGATTCAAAAAAAACTGATCCAATAATTCCGTTAGATTCCTTTGTTCTTATCGCGGAGACGACAGGGGAAGAATACAGAAACCGTAGTGCCCTTGCCCTCATCGGAATTGATGGAAATATCGCCATTCAGGGCATCGACGATAGCCTTACAGATGCTGAGTCCTAGACCTGAGCTCTGATTAAACAGGTTGATGGCATTGTCGCCTAATGAAACATCTGAAATGCTGGCACGAACATTCTTAGGTAAGCCTTCGCCTGTATCGATGACGTTAACTCTTAGACCATCACGCTCGGCTTCGTAATTGATGGTAATAGAACCCGCTTTGGTATGACGAGCGGCACTCTGCAAAAGATGCATCATGAGCTGGTACATCAGGTTGGTATCCAGTGTTCCCTTGCAATGAGGCGATAACTTGCTGCGTACATTCACCAAGACTTCAGGTGTAACATCGCGCTGAATCTCTCGACGATAGCTGGCCATAAGCTCAGACAGGTTCACCTCGACAAAAGTAAACGTCAGCACGCCACTCTCGTAATTAGAGAGTTCAAGAAGCTGAGATACAAAATACATCAGCTGATTACCATCTTTATTTATCTGGGCGATAGAATCCATTATCTTCTCGGGGTTAACATTATCGGTACCTTCTGCAATAATATCGTTACTCTTTGTGATGATAGAGTTCAGAGGATTACGCAGCGCATGACTCACGTTGGCCAGAAAAACCGTCTTGATATGTTCTGAACGACGGGCACGTATCACTTCCTTTCGCAACAAGATGCGATAATATCTATCCAAAAAGAAATATCCTGCTGCTATAAGAAGCAACAAGAATACAACAATAGAAACCTGCAAAATATCCATAGACTTACAGTTATTAAATAAGTTCAACGTGCAAAGATAGTAAAAATATTAAAAAGAAATAAGCAGTTAACGTTTGTTAACTGCTTATTCTCCAACTTATGCGATTTCTATCTGTCGTGATAGCTTTACTTTCTCTTCGACCACCTTTGGCAACTCTACCGTAAGAACGCCGTTTTCTACGTGTGCCTTGATGTCGTCCTTCTTCACATCGTCTGGGAGTATCAGTGTTTGTTCATACTTTGAGTACGAGAACTCGCGACGCAGGTAGCGTGTATTCTTGTCCTCTTCTTTGTGTTCCTGCTTACTCTCCATCTTGATGATAAGATTACCCTCGTCGTTGATGTGAACATTAAAATCCTCCTTCTTCATGCCCGGTGCTGCAAGTTCTACTGTGTAGGCCTTGTCGCTTTCTTTAACGTTGATAGCTGGTGCTGTGTAGTTGCTCTTTGGAACGAAATCGGTATCGAACAAATCTCCAAACACACTGGGAATCCAACTGTTACTTCTCATTACTGGCATCATAATTTTTACCTCCTAATTCTATTGTTTTTAAATTGATTAAACATGTTATGAACTTGGGTTCTGGGAACCGCGTTCACCATACTAAAGGCAAAATAGATGCCGAGGCAAAAGTGTATGTCATAATGTCAGAATTTGCCGACAAACTGTCAGAGCAACAGCTACAGTGGGTATATCGGAGATAACTACCGAATGCTTGCCACTGCCCTCACGGAAGTTACATTGGCGTGGATTATTTGACACGTAATGGAGTATTTTACCAAAGGCTTCGCTCTGGAAGTATGGACTATCATCGCGAGAAACAAAATAGAAAAACATCTTCTGCTGCTTCAGCATGATCTTCTCAATGCCAAGTTGTTTACCAGCAACACGAAGGGGAACCACAAGTATCAGTTCTTCGCTGACAGCAGGGATAGGACCAAAACGATCTAACAAGCGTTTGCGATAGGCATCGAGTTGCAGTTGGAGCTGGGTACTGTTGGCCAGATTATCAAGCTCGCGATAGAGCAACATACGCTCGGAATCGCTTGGCACATACTGGTCGGGGAAATACATCTCAATATCACTCTCCAAGGCGCAATCATCCACCCAGGCGATATGACTAGTATCGCTAACCTGACTTGTATTACTGCCCTTTCCAGCGGCAGCGTCTGCTGCTGCAGCAAACTCGGGTTCTTCGTTCTTAAGTTCGCTCATGGCCTGGTTCAGAATCTTCTGATAGGTCTCGTAACCCAGATCGGCAATAAAGCCACTCTGTTCTGAGCCCAGAAGATTACCTGCGCCACGAATGTCGAGATCCTGCATGGCGATGTTTATGCCCGAACCAAGATCGGAGAAATTCTCGAGCGCCTCGAGACGGCGACGACTCTCAGGACTAAGCGCAGAAAGCGGTGGTGCCAACAGATAACAGAAGGCCTTACGATTGCCACGCCCCACACGACCACGCATCTGATGAAGGTCACTCAGTCCGAAGTTATGCGCACCATTGATAATGATGGTGTTGGCATTTGGTATGTCGATACCGTTCTCAACAATCGTGGTAGAGAGCAGCACATCGTAATCGTAATTCGAGAAGTCGAGGATAATTTTTTCCAACTGCTCAGGCTTCATCTGTCCGTGACCAATTGCGATACGGGCATCGGGCACGTACTTCTGTATAATCTGAGCTAAATGCTCAAGTTCTGAAATACGATTGTTGACAAAGTACACCTGACCATTACGAGACATCTCGAAATTGATGGCATCCGACAGAATCTCGGGCGAGAAAGTATGAATTTCGGTTTGTATGGGATAACGGTTAGGTGGTGGCGTCTGTATCACACTAAGATCGCGCGCACCCACCAGCGAGAACTGAAGCGTACGAGGAATAGGAGTGGCCGACATAGTAAGCGTGTCGACAGAGGTCTTCATCTGACGCAGTTTCTCTTTGGTTGAAACGCCGAACTTCTGCTCCTCATCGATAATGAGCAAACCAAGATCCTTGAACTTTATAGACTTGCTGATAAGACGATGAGTACCAATAATGATATCAATCTTTCCTTCAGCCAGGTCCTTTGTAATTTGAGTGGTATCCTTCTGTGTACGGGCTCGAGTGATATAATCGACACGTACGGGCATATCCTTAAGACGACCAGAGAAGGTGCGGAAGTGCTGATAGGCCAGCACCGTTGTGGGCACAAGAACGGCTACCTGCTTGCCATCGGCAGCTGCTTTGAAGGCAGCACGCACGGCAACCTCAGTCTTACCAAAACCAACATCGCCACACACCAATCGGTCCATTGGGCGTGCCTTCTCCATATCGGCCTTTACATCCTGAGTGGCTTTCAGTTGATCGGGGGTATCTTCATAAAGGAACGAGGCCTCGAGCTCATGCTGGAGATAGGAGTCGCGACTGAAGGCAAATCCCTTTTCGCGACGGCGTTTGGCATATAATTTAATAAGATCGCGCGCAATCTCCTTGATATGTGCCTTGGTACGCTCCTTGATGCGCTCCCACTGCCCTGTGCCAAGAGTTGACAAGCGTGGTGCTTCGCCATTATCGTGACCCTTATATTTCGATACTTTATAAAGCGAATGGATTGACACATAGATGGCATCACCCTTCTGGTAGATAATCTTGATCATCTCCTGATAGCCATCGCCTTGGGGCATACGCACTAAACCGCCAAACTTACCCACACCATGGTCTACATGAACCACATAGTCGCCAATCTCAAACTGTTGTATCTCCTTGAGCGTCAGGGCCATTTTTCCGCTACGGGCCTTGTCGCTCTTCAGGTTGTACTTATGGAAACGGTCGAATATCTGGTGGTCGGTAAAGAAGCACACCTTCAGATCGTCGTCGATAAAACCTTCGTGCAGTGTTTTGTCAACAGGGGTGAAACGGATGATGCTCTGTTCTCCCTGGGCCTCTGCACGCTGAGAGAAGATATCTTTCAGACGCTCGTTCTGCTTGGCGCTATCAGCAAGGATATAGAGTTGATAGCCTTGTTGCAGATAGGTATCGAACGCCTGGAACAACAACTCGAAATTCTTATGAAAGAGTGGCTGTATCGTGATGTTAAAACGAATGATGCTACAATCAGGTACAGAGGAACGATGACCAAACTCTATACGGCGGAACTTTTCGGCCAGAGACATAAACTGTGGTCCTGTAATGAGAGGCATCTCTTCCTGGAAGCAGGCATCGATAGCATCACGTACATAAAGATAATCCTTGGTTGCAATGATCGTATCCTGTGGTAAGAGAGAGAGAAAAGGCTCTTGAGCAGCATCGGTAGCCTCAAGCTCGGGCACTATCTCTACCCTATCACGAACATCAAGCGAGAGCTGATCTTCAACCTGGAAAGTACGAACAGAATCAACATCGTCACCAAAGAAATCTATTCGATAAGGATACTCGCAACTATAGCTATATACGTCGAGAATAGAGCCACGCAGCGCAAACTGACCTGGTTCGTACACATAGTCAACCTCCTTAAAACCCAACTCACGCAGTTGCTTGGTAACGTCGCCCACAGGCACCTGCTGGTCTTTTTCTATCACCAGCGTACGGGCATTCAGTGTTTGCTTGGGCACCACCATCTCAGCCAAGGCCTCAGGGTAAGTCACAATATATAATTGGCAATTGACGATTGATAATTGCGTCATGACCTCTGTTCTCAAAATCTGCGAGGCAGAATCAAGCTGACCATACTTGATGGCGCGACGATAACTGCTAGGGAAGAACAGAACTTGACGAGTGCCCAACAGTTGCGTCAAGTCGTGATAAAAATAGCCAGCATCTTCAGCATCCTGAAGCACAAACAGGATGGGAGCCTTACACTTGGCAGCCAGACTACCAAACAACATGGGGGCACTCGAGGCCAAAAGCCCTTCAAGGAAAATACGCCGTGTAGCAGTATTTCCTATCTCATTAGCCAATGCTGCAACCTGTGGCAACTTGGCATAAACTTTCTCTAAATCTTCTAACTTCATCGTGTTTAGGCTGCAAAAATACAAAAAAAACATGTAATTCGTATAATTCGTGGCAAAAATTCATTATCTTTGCAGCGTTTTTTAATGAGTAAAGAAATGCATCAGAGTGATAGTATTGTTATAATTCCCACCTATAACGAGAAGGAGAATATCGAGAAAATCATACGTGCGATATTCGCCTTGGAGAAGAGTTTCCATATATTGGTGATCGACGATGGATCGCCTGATGGTACAGCTGCCATTGTTCGCGGACTGATATCTACAGAGTTCGGAAGCAGACTGAATATTGTGGAGCGAAGCGGAAAACAGGGTTTAGGTACTGCTTACATCGCAGGATTTAAATGGGCGCTTGAGCACGACTATGAGTATATCTTCGAGATGGATGCCGACTTCAGCCATGACCCCAACGACTTGCCACGCTTGTACGCAGCTTGCCACGACGAAGGTTACGACGTAGCTATTGGAAGTCGCTATGTATCAGGAGTAAACGTAGTGAACTGGCCTATAGGCAGAGTGCTGATGAGCTACTTTGCCTCGAAATACGTAAGACTGGTTACAGGATTCAATGTGCACGACACCACTGCCGGATTTAAGTGCTACAAGCGCAGAGTACTTCAAACCATCGAACTCGACAAGATACGTTTCAAGGGCTACGCCTTCCAGATTGAGATGAAGTACACAGCGTATAAGATTGGTTTCAAGATAAAAGAGGTTTCTGTTATATTTGTAAACCGCAGAGAGGGTACCAGCAAGATGAGCGGTGGCATCTTTGGCGAAGCATTCTTTGGCGTGATGAAGCTGCGCTGGGACGGATGGATGCGCAAATACCCTAAGATCATTGACAAATAAGAATTATGATTACCTTACTATATAGAATCTACCAATTTATTATCTGCTTGCCTGGAATTGTGTTGATGACCATCATCACAGCCATCGAAGTTGGACTTGGAACCACACTTGGTAATGGACACTTCTGGGGATATTATCCTGGTCACTTGTGGGGCAAGATTATACTCAAGATGTTTCTTATTCCAGTAAAGGTTGAGGGACGCGAGAATCTGGAGAAAGACCAGAGCTACGTGTTTGTGGCCAATCATCAGGGCTCGTTCGACATTTTTTTAATTTACGGACACCTGAACCGCAACTTTAAATGGATGATGAAGCAGCAGCTTCGCAAAATCCCCTTCTTGGGATATGCCTGTGCCAAGAGTCACCAGATATTCGTTGACAAGCGTGGACCAAGCAAGATTCGCAAAACTTACGAGGAAGCACGCGAGATACTCAAGGAAGGTTACAGCGTAACTGTTTTCCCGGAGGGAGCACGCTCGTTTACAGGCCACATGGGGCACTTTAAGAAAGGTGCGTTTGCCTTGGCCGATGAATTGCAGCTGCCCGTTGTGCCACTCACCATCAACGGATCGTTCGATATCCTGCCACGCACAAAGGGATTCAACTTTGTTAACTGGCACCCCATGACGCTAACAATACACCAACCCATATATCCCGTAGGACAGGGTCAGGAGAATGTTGACGCCACACTGCGTCAAGCTTACGACTCAGT
>ONAK01000002.1 GCA_900315765.1 uncultured Prevotella sp.
CTTAAACATTCTTGGCGGAGCCAAGCGGCAAAGCCGAGCGAACCATTAAACATCAATAATTAACCATTAAAACATTTTACACATTATGGCAAAGATTTTTTATTTACTGAAACAGAACAAGAACCAGGGTTCTAAGATCTTCGGCAAGTGGTTTGCTCACGGCAAGACCATCGAGACTCTGAACACCCGCAAGATGTCTAACCACATTGCAGAGCATGGCTCTATCTACACACCGGACGTGGTATTTGGTGTGCTGGAGAAGTTCCGCAGCTGCTTGCTGGAGATGCTCCTGAATTCTAAGCGAGTTAAGATTGACGGTCTGGGCATCTTCTACACCACCCTGGAGAACGAGAAGGGTGGAGCAGACAAGAAGGAAGACTTCAACCCAACCAAGAATCTGAAGGCTTTGCACATCCGATTCTTGCCCGATCAGGAGGCTGAGACCAATATCAGCTCGCGAGAGTTCATCAAGAAGGCAGAGTTTGTGAATGCGGAGGCATTGGCAGGCCAGCTGCTGGAGAGTGGCTCAGGTGATAGCCCAAGCGGCAACGGCGGCGGAAATGGTGGTGGTGGAAACACCCAGCCATCGGGAGATGACCCAGGCGAGGGAGATTAAACACCTCCCCTCATGTCATCTCGACTAAGCGTAGCGCATGGAGAGATCTCATGGATGCGCCCAAAGGCGCAAGCGGCTAAAGCCGCAGAGATCACTCGACTACGCTCGGGATGACAAGAAGGGGGAAGGACGCTCGGGATGACAAGAAGGGGGAAGGACGCTCGGAATGACAAAGGGAGGAGGGAATGGTCGACATGACAAAGGGAGGAGGGGATAACGCTCGACATGACAAAAGAGTATTAACCACTAAAAATTAACTTACTATGACAAAGAAAGAAACCATTAAATTCATCGTGCAGATGATTGCAAGTATTGCAACGGCGATTGTTACGGCACTAGGTGCAACAAGTTGCATGGGTGCGTAAAGAAAGAGATCGAGGAGTTCCAAACGGAGCTCCTCGATTTTTATTTTGCTAAGTGAATGCCGTCGTCGGCGATGGTTATGAGGCGGCGTTTGTAGAGGTCGCCTACGGCCTTCTTATAGGCTTTCTTTGAAACCTGGAAGCGATCGTAGATGAGCTCGGCGGGGGATTTGTCGCCGAGGTTGCAATAGCCGTCGTTCTCGTAGAGGTAGCGCAGCAGAATCTCTGCAAAGTCGAGGGTTTGCTGGCGGCCTGTCTGCTGCAGAACAATATCAATCTTTCCGTCCTGACGAACATGGTCGACATAGGCCTTGAGCTTCATGCCGCTATGCAGGGGCTGGAAAATCTGATTCTGGAACACAAGGCCCTGGAACTGATTATTTACGATGACCTTGAAACCAAGGTCGGTCTTCTGCCACACCAGTATGTCGACCTCAGCACCATGCTGGAGCTGTGGCAGGTCGTTGATGGTTGGCACAGCAAGGTACTTCTCGACCTTGGCGGTAGCCATCAGACGGTAGCTGTCTTCATCAACCTTTATATATACAATGTGGCGCTGACCTTGCTCCATGCGTTTTTTCTGCTCGCGGAAGGGGCAGAAGATATCTTTCATCAGACCCCAGTTGAGGAATGCTCCATACTGATTGACCCATGCCACTTCGAGACTGACAAACTCGCCCACCTTGGCATAGGGTGTCTCGGTGGTGGCCACAGGGCGCTCTTCCTGGTCGAGGTAGATAAACACGGTTATCTCATCGCCAATCTTCATGTCGTTAGTAACATAACGCTGGGGAAGGAGGATTTCACCTTCTTCGCCACCGTCGAGGTAAAGTCCGAAGTCGACGGACTTCACGATTTTCAGGGTATTATAATTTCCTAATTGAATCATATTTCTTCTGTTACTTCTATGTTTTCCGTAGGCAATATTAAACCATCTTTCAGGTGGATAGTGCGATCGGTGATAGAGGCGAGGCCTTCATCGTGGGTAACGATGACGAAGGTCTGGCCAAACTGATTGCGGAGGTCGAAGAACAACTGGTGGAGTTCCTCCTTGTTCTTAGTGTCGAGAGAGCCCGATGGTTCATCGGCCAGGATGACAGCTGGATTATTAACCAGCGCACGAGCCACAGCCACACGCTGTTTCTCACCTCCAGAAAGCTCGTTGGGCTTATGAGTGGCGCGATCTGCAAGGCCCATGAACTGCAACAACTCTTGTGCGCGCTGCTTGGCCTTCTTGGGCGAGGTACCTGCGATATAAGCGGGAATCATGATATTCTCGATAGCGGTAAACTCGGGCAACAGCTGATGGAACTGGAACACAAAGCCCAGATGCTGGTTGCGGAAATCGGACAGTTTCTTGGTAGAAAGATTACAGGTATCGATGCCATCAACAATCACCTGACCGCTATCGGGGCGGTCGAGCGTGCCGATAATCTGCAACAGGGTGGTTTTGCCTGCGCCACTGGGGCCGACTATACTTACCACCTCACCCTTGTCGATATGAAGGTCGATGCCTTTCAGTACTTGTAAAGAGCCAAAGCTCTTGGTAATATTCTTTATGTCAATCATTATCATTTATTTTTATGAATCCAGCGAAGAATAGCATCATATATACTCTTCTCCTCGTGGTGCTGCGACTCGGTGAAGCTCATACGCTCATCCTTATGACCACCATACTGGTCGGGGAAGATAATCATGAGGTTCTTGCCTGAGAAATGCTGCTGAAGCTCGTCAGGCAGACGCTCGAGGGCAGTTTTATATGAGATGGTACCCTTACGGGCGGTTACTACTACAAAAAGATGGTCGTCGGCTATCTCGGCAGCCAACTGCGGCAGTTCGTTCCAATGGGCCATATAGGTGTACTCGGCACGAACGCTGGCGTGGCGGTTGTTGATGTACTGCTTGATGAGTTCAAGACTCTCATTACGCCCGTGGAACTGGATGCGACAGTCGAGCTGACCTGCCAGACGACTGAGGCGCTCAAGCCAACGATGGAATCCTGGTTCGAACTCAGCACGCGAAGGCACTGCCACACGGATGCGACGCAGCGTGGTCATGGGCTGGACAAATCGCATGAGGATAATCTGACGGTTCAAACCGTTATACAAGCTCTGGATGAACTCACCCCAGAACCTCGGGTTGATATCAGTATGAACGTGCATACCCATGATAATCTCGGAACAGCCAAACTCGCGGAAGGCGTGCTTGATGCCGTTGGCGATGTTAGAAGCCAGGCGAACCTGAGTCTGCACCTTTACATCGCTGGCGCTGGCCGTTTGCTGCAGTTTCTCAAGCAGTCGCAGCCCCTCTTCGCGAGCGGCATTACTGTTCTGGTCGTCATAGACAACGTTGAGTGCCACTAAGTCGCGATTAAGACGCTGGTTGCGCATATACATTGAGAGATAAAGCAGATGGGGAGCAATCTCAGGATATTTCACACAGAGCAGAATCTTCTCGTCATCGTCCTTGGGTGCATCATCATGCAGATGGGCTTTCTCGTGGAGAATAATCTGCTTGGAGGCATGCTCTGTCATGATGCTACTGATGATACAGGTGAACAGAATCATCATAATGATACCATTCAACATATCGTCGTTCACCAGATACTCGCCTGGTGCTACCTCCAGTCGCATACCAACCATCAGCATAGCGATGGCGCCAGCAGCATGGGCCGAGGTGAGACCGAACATCATGTGGCCATCGGCCTTTGACAAGCGGAACAGCAGACTGCTGACATAGGCCGCCACAGCCTTTCCAAAGGTGCCGAAGAATACGATGAGCGCCACAATCCATACCACTTGGATGCTGGTAAAGAGTGTGCTGAGATTGATGAGCATGCCCACACCAATAAGGAAATAGGGAATGAACAGCGCGTTACCAATGAACTCGATGCGATTCATAAGGGGCGACACGCGTGGTATATACCTATTTAATATAAGGCCTGAGAAGAAAGCGCCAAACACACCCTCGATGCCAATAAGCGACGAGAGGGCTGCACTGAGGAACATGATGGCCATGACAAAGATGTACTGCATGACGGCATCGCTGTATCGACGCAGGAAATAGCGGGTAAGCTTTGGTATCAGGACGACACTGCCCACGCAGAAGGCGGCAAACTTAACCACAAACATCACCCAGAACAGCCAGTTGCTATCCTTGCTATATGAACCAGAAAGGGCAGCCAGCATGACCAGTGCCAGGAACAATGATATCATCGATGAGCCCACACTGAGAGCCACGCTCGGGTGACGCTGCAGACCATATCTACCTATGATAGGATAGGCTATCAGCGTGTTCGACGCCATGATACATCCCAACAGGAACGAGGCTGCAGGCGAGTAGTCGAGCAGGGAAATAGACATGACGTAGGTAAGCATCAATGGGATAAGGCACGTGAGCAGTCCGAAAACGAGGAACCGTCGCGAGTGTTTCTTCACACCCTCCATATCCATCTCGAGTCCGGCCAGGAACATGATGTAGTAAAGGCCTACCCTGCCAAAGAGCTCGAACGAGTTGTCGCGAACCAGAATATTGAAACCATACTGGCCGATGGCGATACCCGCAAGCACCATTCCGATGATATGCGGAATACGCAGTTTACTCATCACGATAGGAGCAAACAGAATGATTAACAGTACCACAAAAAAGATAAAAGTTGGCTCTGTAATCGGCAAATATGATAATAATAATGTCATTTTGGCTACAAAGGTAGGCATTTTTTTGGTAAAATGAAAAAAAAAACATAAATTTGCGGCCAAATTGTAACCATTTAAAGGATAGACAAGATGAAAGTAGCAATTGTAGGTGCGAGTGGAGCCGTAGGACAAGAGTTTCTGCGCATTCTCGCTGAGAGAAATTTCCCAATGGATGAACTGGTACTGTTTGGCTCAGAGCGCAGTGCCGGAACAAAGTACAATTTTAAGGGTAAGGAGATTGAAGTAAAGCTTCTGCAACACAACGACGACTTTAAGGATGTGGACATCGCATTCACATCGGCAGGTGCTGGTACATCGAAGGAATTTGCTGAGACCATCACTAAGTACGGTGCTGTCATGATTGACAACTCAAGTGCTTTCCGTATGGACGACGACGTACCCCTGGTAGTGCCTGAGTGCAACGCAGAGGACGCACTGAACCGCCCACGTGGCATCATCGCCAACCCTAACTGCACAACTATCATGATGGTGGTAGTGCTGCAGCCTCTTGAGAAGATTTCGCACATTAAGCGCATTCATGTTGCCAGCTATCAGAGTGCTTCAGGTGCAGGTGCAGCCGCTATGGCCGAACTGCAGCAGCAGTACAAGGAGATGGTTGAGGATGGTGAGGTAAAGACCATAAAGAAGTTTGCCCACCAGCTGGCTTACAATGTTATCCCACAGATTGACGTATTCCAGCCAAACGGATATACCAAGGAGGAGATGAAGATGTTTAACGAGACACGCAAGATTATGCATACCGATGCTAAGTGCTCGGCTATGTGTGTTCGCGTAAGCTCGCTGCGCAGCCACTCGGAGAGCGTTTGGATTGAGACAGAGAAGCCCATCAGCGTTGAGGAGGCACAGAAGGCTATCGCCGCTGCTCCTGGATGTACACTGAAGGACGATCCTGCAACACTCACCTACCCCATGCCACTGGAGACTGCTGGCAAGGACGATGTATACGTAGGTCGTGTTCGTAAGGACATCAGCGACGAGAATGGTCTTACCTTCTGGCTCTCTGGCGACCAGATCCGTAAGGGTGCTGCTCTGAACGCTGTTCAGATAGCAGAGTACCTGGTAAAGGTGGGAAACGTGAAATAGTGAATAGTGATTAGTGAATAGTGATTAGTGAATAGTTTTAAGACGATAGCAAAGCGCGTTGTGAATAGTTTACTGATACTATTCACTATTCACTGTTCGCTATTCACTTTAACCTCATGCGGGGTGGGTGACGACGACGGACGCCGACTTGGCGATTATGTTGTTGGCACTTGGCAACGCGGTTGGGGAACAGGCGATGTCATCATCGATGGTGATACCGACCTCGAACCCGAGAACTTTGTCTACGATCAGTTCGTATTCCGTAGCGATGGTACTTATAACGGTATGGTTAGAAAGGGTACTTTCTCTTCTTACGATACTGAAGGCAGTATTATCTACGAAGGCGAATATCAGTGCGACAATAATAATCTGAAACTGCAGTTCGTTGACGAGGATGGCGTAAAGCGTAGCATTCTGGCTCAAGTGATAGAGTTTACAGACACCTCCATCCGTTTCCGCTATGAAGAGGAGCAATATAACATAGCCGTTACCTTCATTATTCGTAAGTTGAGTAATGAAAGTGGCGGTTATATTTCTTCATCATCTTCTACCACATCGCTGTAGTAGAAGTCTTGATAATATTCTATCTGACTGTGGGCTGAGAAATAGCCCAAGCATCCACCCGTAAAGTTTTCAATCGGATTTGTACCTGTGCTCGACATGTGCTGCATGGAGTACAGATAATCGTAGGCACGCTGGTCGATGGCACGGACAACGACCTTAAGTTCGTCGCCATCATGAAGCACATCGTTATCTTTTGCACCATCGCGGAAGAAGGTGAACAGCTGCTGCAACTCCTTATTAGGATTCTTTTCATCCTTCATCACCGCCCAGCGATAGCCTATGCCATTACGGTAGATGTGCATAAAATACCAGTTGTTCTCGTTGGGAATATCCTGCAACCGCAGGTCGCCAAACAGATAGCGCTCTGTAAGCATCTTCTTCCACACCAGTTTAAACTCGTTCACCTTAGGTGTGCGCTGCATAGTTGATGTAGAGGTGAAGTGATACCCATCAACCTCAACATCAAGCTGGTATTGCGTGCCTGCTACGCCCTTAAACTTAGAGCGATAATAGCCGTTTCGACTAAAGGGAATTGTGGCTGTGGTGCCATCTTCGGCTGTTATCACAACGATGGCATTGTCGATATCGCTACCTGTAGAGTTATCGTCCATCGCATTGGTCTTGCTGACGCGCACCTCAGTGCCTGTGTCTGTCAGGTTGCCTTCAACCACATATCGTGAGGCGGCTTCGTGATAATCGATGTCGATAACCTTCTCGCAGGAAACCAAACCTATCAGACAGAAGAACATTAGCATATATTTCTTAACCATAGGGCATCAGAACTTAATGTTAAACGACACGCTGGGCACGATGCCAAACAATGAATACTGAGTGGCTTTGGTGCCTGCACCATACTCGCTGTCCTCGAAGTTGATGAGGAACGGATTGTAGCGGTTATACAGATTATATATACCAAACACTAGCTGGTGAGTGCGCTTGCGGTATTGCTTGCTCCAAACAGCACTGACATCAAGATGGTGTGAGGCTGGGGCGCGATAGCCGTTACGTTCGGTATAATAGTATATCCAGTTGTCTTCAATCATATACTTTCCACTGGGGGCCGTAAACGCCTGACCGCTGTTATACACCCACGACGCATTGAAAGTCCAACGCTTATTGAGTCGATACATCGCCACTATGTTTATATCGTGGCGGCGATCGTTATTGGCATCATACCAACAGCCATTGTTGATACCGTCAATCTTGGTCTTCGACCACGACAGAGTGTAACCAACCCAACCAGTAAGCTTGCCGTTGTTCTTGCGGGCACTGAACTCCACACCGTAGCCCTTACCCTTACCCGCCAGCGTAAGTCGCTCTATCTCTATCTCGCTGGCAAAGGATTTTCCATCGCGATAGTCAAGCACATTGTTTATCTGGCGATAGTAAGCCTCTACAGAGAAATCATAGTCCTGATTGGGCGTCATAAAGAACACACCACCACTAACCTGATCGGCCACCTCGGGCTTAACGATATTACTGCTCATCGTATAGCGGTCGAATGGCGTAGATGTGCTCTGATTGCGCAGCGCATGAACATTCTGCGACGTACGGGTGTAACCCAGTTTGATGGAGGTGATGGGCGACAGATGATAGTTGATGGATAAGCGTGGTTCGAGTGTGGTGTGGGTCTTTACTATTTTGTTCTTACCATAGTTATAATACCACCCAATGGTACCATCCTGTTCTATATCGTAATAAAGTGAACCGCCAAGGGGCGAGAACATGCTCAAGCGCAAACCAGCCGACACATCGAGCTTGGAGGTGATGGGGGCTGAAACATTTACCCAGGCGGCATTATCCCAGGCACGGCGCTGCTCCTTCTCGTGCAGTGTAACCTGTTTCCACTCAGCCGACTTCACATTCAACAAGGCGGTCTGGAATCCCGTTTCGATAGCATACTTACCCAGGCCAATATGAAAATCCTGACGGAATCCCGTCTGACGGATATGGCCAGAGAACCAGATGTTTACACCCAGAAAATCGATACCGTTATCAGTCTGGTAGCCACTGTAGTAGGCGGTAGACTGAGAATAAGCATCGCCTCCAAAATGGTGCAGCCACTTCAAACTGGCCGAAAGGTTATTCCAGCGTATGTCCACCATCTCATCGATAGCAGTACGGTCGTTTCCTGTAAAGAAACTCAGGAACAGCTGATTATTCTGGTCGATGGTCCAATCGGCCTTGGCGTTAATATCGTAGAAGTACAGAGTGTTTCGCTTAAAATCGGGCGAGAACTTCAGGAACATATCCATATACGAGCGACGAGCTGTGACAAGGAACGAGGCCTTATCTTTTACAATCGGACCTTCGAGGGTTCCCTTTGCTGCAAGGAGTCCGATGCTGGCGCCACCATGCAGTTCGCTCTTATTGCCCGTCTTACCTATGATATCAAGTACAGCCGAGGAAGCCCCACCATACTGTGCAGGAAGCAGACCCTTGTAGAGCGTGGCCGACACCAGCGCATCGCTGTTGAAGGCAGAAAATAATCCTGCCAGATGGCCCACATTATAGACTGGAGCAATATCGACAAGTATCTGATTCTGGGCTGAGGTTCCTCCACGCACCTGGAAACTGCTGGATGCATCGCTCTCGGATTTCACACCCGTCAACAGCTGCATCGAGCGCATGATATCCTGTTCGCCAAAGAGTTGTGGCGAGGCCGTCAGGTCTTTAATCTGCACTTGTTCGGCTCCTGTCTGTATCTGGCGCAAGCGCTGGCGGGCTGAATTCGACTTTACTACCACCTCTTCCAACTGTTCCTGACGCAGTGTATCCGCAGGGGCAGTTGGCATCGACAAAAGGGCTGATAGTAGTAATGATGATACAAACATGTTGCAAAGTTAATTTATTTTTTGGAAACTCCAAAAAAAATTCCTATCTTTGCCCCCGATAATGATAAAAAACTAAATATTATGAAGAAATTATTTGTTGCTCTGGTAGCAATTGCAGCACTTTGTGCTTGTGGAAGTGGTGAAAAGAAGTATCTTGACTATCGTGGATTGTCAATGGGCATGTCGTTCAAGACGTTCTGCGATTCGCTAAACGCCCGCGGCTTTGCAGTCGACTCGGCCAAGAGCGATTCTGATTTCACCAAGGTTTCAATGTTTAACCCAGCCCTTAACTATCGTATCATGCTGGCTCAGCATAACGATACACTGGTTGCACTCCAGGAGAATTACACCATCTCTACCAACGACAGCACCCGCAAGATGTGGCAGGAGATGCACGATCAGTTTGAGAAGCAGATTGGTGCCTGGCCCAATATGCTGAAGGACGGCAAAGACCATCGCGTAGCAAAATTCGAGGATGAAGGCGGTTTCATCACCCTCACCCTCGAAAATACATATAAGCCTACCCTATCGGTGCTTTATCAATCAAAGTAACATGATGGTATAAAGGTAAACCACTGCAGCAGGAATGGCCAGCAGCGATGAATCAAAGCGATCGAGCATACCACCATGTCCAGGCAGAATGTTACCGCTATCCTTTATACCAAGGGTGCGCTTGAAGAGGCTCTCTACCAAGTCGCCCCAAGTGCCAAAGATGACTACCGTTAGTCCCAGTCCGGCCCACTCTAAGGCCGACAGTCCAAGCTGATTAAGCTGGTACTGCTCGGTAAGATACCATACAAGCACGGCTATGGCTATCACAAGAATACCACCGCCAATGCTTCCTTCCCAACTCTTTCCTGGAGAAATTCTGGGGAAGAGTTTATGTTTTCCCAGCAGCGAACCACAGAGGTAAGCACCTGTATCGTTCATCCAGAGGAATACAAATACTGAAAGAGGCAATACGGCATCGTAGGTCACCAAGCCCTGAGGTGTAAGGTGGAATGCCAGCGTGTTGAGCAACGAGAATGGCAAGGCGATATAAAGCTGTGCCATCATCGTATAAGCCCAATCGTGTATGGGGTCTTCGTTCTTCAGATACAACTCGGCCACCATCAGATAGATGATTGACACCAAGTAAGGAATGAATACCGCAGATGGTGTAAGGTCGCTGCTGAAACCTGCAACGGCAAAGAAGAAATACACACCTGCGACAGTTGAGATGAGACGATTAACGGTAACATTCTCGCGATCATTCACCAACCCTGTAAACTCCCAGATGGTCAGACCTGTGATGAGGGCAAACAGCAGTACCATAGCCTGCGGGCGCAGAAAACTGCACACCACAACGGCCACAAACAGTACACCAGTAATGGTTCTTACGATAAAATTATTCATCCTTATCCTCCTTTTCTTCTGGTTTTGCTTCATCAGTAGCCGTGCTTGCAGGTGCCTCAAGAGCCTTCTTGGCTTTAGCCTCGGCCTCAAGTTCCTTGGCACGCTCCTCGGCCATACGCTCTGCGTCGGCCTTCATCTGTGCCTCGAGCAACTCCTCTGCACGACTGGTCCAAGGACGCTTTCCGAAGATTTTCTCAACATCCTCGGCAAAGATAACCTCACGATCAATCAGCAACTGAGCCAACTGGGCGTGACCTTCCTTATGCTCTGTCAGTATCTGCTTGGCACGCTCATACTGCTCGTTAATCATACGCATCACCTCATCGTCCATAATCTTTGCGGTTGTCTCAGAATATGGCTTCTGGAACTGATACTCGGCATTATTATAGTAGCATACGTTAGGCAGTTTGTCGCTCATACCAGCAAAGGCCACCATTCCGTAAGCCTGCTTGGTAGTACGCTCCAAGTCGTTCATCGCTCCTGTAGAGATATGACCAATAAACAGTTCCTCAGCAGCACGACCACCTAACAGCGAGCACATCTCGTCGAGCATGGCTTCCTTAGTCTGCAGCACGCGCTCCTCAGGCAGATACCATGCAGCACCAAGGGCCTGACCACGTGGTACGATAGATACCTTTACCAATGGGTTGGCAAACTCAGTAAACCATGAAATCGTGGCATGACCTGCCTCGTGGATAGCAATCGAACGCTTCTCTGACTCGGTCATCACCTTGGTCTTCTTCTCCAGACCTCCGATAATACGATCGACAGCATCAAGGAAGTCTTGTTTCTTAACAGACTGACTATTATGACGGGCAGCTATCAGTGCAGCCTCGTTACATACATTGGCGATATCAGCACCTGAGAATCCTGGAGTCTGACGTGCGAGGAAATCGATATCTACGCTATCATCAATCTTCACAGGCTTCAGGTGAACCTTGAACACCTCCTTACGCTCGTTCAAGTCGGGCAGGTCAACGTGAATCTGACGGTCGAAACGTCCTGCACGCAACAAGGCTGAGTCGAGCATATCAGCACGGTTGGTAGCAGCAAGTATGATCACACCACTGTTAGTGCCAAATCCGTCCATCTCTGTGAGCAGGGCGTTCAGTGTATTCTCGCGCTCATCATTTCCACCCATGGAAGGGTTCTTAGAACGGGCACGACCCACGGCATCAATCTCATCGATAAAGATGATACATGGACTCTTCTGCTTTGCCTGCTGGAACAAGTCGCGCACACGCGATGCTCCAACTCCCACAAACATCTCAACGAAGTCGGAACCACTCATCGAGAAGAAAGGAACACCAGCCTCGCCAGCCACAGCCTTAGCGAGCAGCGTTTTACCTGTTCCTGGAGGGCCTACCAACAGGGCTCCCTTGGGTATCTTACCTCCCAAATCAGTATATTTCTGTGGATTCTTCAGGAAGTCTACAATCTCCTGGATCTCCTGCTTGGCACCAGCCTGTCCGGCTACATCCTTAAATGTGATACCAAGTTCACCACCCTTTTCATACATCTTAGCTTTGCTCTTGCCCACGCTGAAGACGCCACCTCCCATGCCGCCTCCACCGCCGCCCATGCGACGCATGAAGAAGATCCACAATCCTACTATAAATAAGATAGGTATAAGATTCGTGAGGATAATCGAGAAGAACTCGTTCTCTCTACGATTATCGAATGCCAAATCGCCAGAGAACACTTTATCCTCTTTTGCCTTAGCCACGAACTGTTCAACCTGATCAACACTTCCGAACTCCACCTCAAGATATGGTTCTACACCTGTTTGGTTAGTACCCTGATGGAACACGTCGCGAATGTGTTCTGGTTTAACATACATACGAAGTGTGCTCTGAGGTTTGTTTACAACAATCTTCTTGGCGTAGCCACGCTCCACCATCGTTTTAAACTCACTATAAGATGCGGTTTTGGCTACACTGCTATTAGCAGTACCACCACTTGTAAAATACAACAGTCCTAATGCAAGTATCGCAATAAAGTATATCCAGTTCATATTGAACTTGGGCATATTCATCTTCGGACCGTTTCCGCCCATATTATTGTTGGGTTTCTTATTATCCTCCATAATTGTGAATTTTCAATTGTGAATATTTAATTAATCTAAGTCTGGAATCTGCTCGATTGGTGCATCCTCCCAGAGATGCTCCAAATCATAATACTCACGTACATCGGGCAGGAATATGTGTACTAATACGTCGGTATAGTCCATAGCCACCCATTGCGCATTCTCGAGTCCTACCACATGAGCAGGTTTCTCACCCAGTTTTTCACGTACCATATCGCCTACCGATTCTGCGATAGCTTCTACCTGTGTTGGCGAATTACCAGTGCAAATCATAAAGTACTGGCATATTGTTCCCTCTATTTTTGTCAGGTCGGCCACAACTATATTGCTGCCTTTTTTCTCCTGAATAGCTTCTTTGATTGTTTCTACAAGTTCTTTCATTAATAAATTATATATAATTTGTGCACAAAGGTACAGCAAATCGAGCGAAATGCCAAATAAATTTGGATTTATTTGCATTTCCGAGATGCAGCTTACCTTCAAAGTTATGCTTTAAAGGTACAGCAAATCGAGCAAAAAACAAAGAAAAACAGAAAAATTTGCGGTTTTTTATAAATTTTCCTCGAAAAATTTTGGTAGTTCAAGAAAAAGTAGTACCTTTGCACCCGCAAAACAGAAACAACGAGTTCTTGAGCAAGACATTTTGGGGTATGGTGTAATGGTAACACTGCAGATTCTGGTCCTGCCTTTCCTGGTTCGAGTCCGGGTACCCCAACTAAAGAAAAAATAAAAAAAGAATCGCTAAGCACAATGCTTAGCGATTTTCTTTTTCTTATTTATTCTCGGCATCGATAGCCTTTATCTTCTCACGAACTAGATTCATATCATCCTTCAACTTCTGCACCTTGCGGTTCATCTCGTCGATAAGGCTGTTACCCTTCTTCGAACTTGCATTCAGGAAGCCAAGGTTGTTCTCATAGGTCTGAATCTCCTGTTTCAGGTTCTCATACTGACGGAACAAACGGGCACGCTCGTTGTCGAGTGCATTCTCACCACGCTCAGCAACCTGCTTCAGGTTCTGCTTGAAGTTATTCAACTTGCGCTTGGCTGTGCTGATATTAAGATCCTTATAGAGCTTGTCGAGAACGGCATGATAGTCTTTGTAGAGCTTATCTTTCTCTTTAAATGGAACATGTCCAACAGCATTGTACTCCTCAACAAGTTTCTGCACTTTTTCTGCCAGATCCTCACCAGTTTCCTCTGCAACAGCCTTCAGCTTCTCAATAATCTCCAGTTTCTTATCCAGATTCTCACGCTCCTCGCCACGCTGACCTACTCCTGCGGCATTACGTGCCTCGAAGAATGCGTTACATGCACCAAGGAACTCTGCCCACAACTGGTCGCCAAGCTTCTTTGGAACCATACCAATGGTCTTCCACTCCTTCTGCAGAGCGATGAACTTATCACTTGTTGACTTCCAGTCGGTTGAATTCTGCAGAGCCTTAGCCTTCTCAATCAGCGCACGCTTCTTGTCGGCATTATCCTTGAAAGTTTCCTTCAAGCCCTTGAAGTAAGCAGCCTTACGACCAAAGAAGTCATCGCATGCAGCACGGAAACGCTCAAAGATCTTCACGTTCATCTTCTGTGGTGCAAAACCAATGGTCTTCCACTCTGTCTGGATATCAATAATCTGCTTGGTATGCTTCTCCCAGTCGCCACTACCCTTATTTTCTTCGGCAGCGATGGCCTCAACCTTCTCACAAAGAACGGTCTTACGCGCCAGATTGTCCTCTTCTTTAGCACGAACGCCCTCAAAGTGCTGCTGATGACGCTTGTTGATAACACTTGATGCGGCCTTGAAGCGATTCCATATCTCCTCACGCTGCTCCTTGGCAACAGGACCAATCTCGCGGTACTCCTGATGCAGCTTCTGCAACTGATGGAAGGCGCTGATAACATCCTCCTCGTCGGCCAACTTCTCTGCAGCCTCACAGAGGGCAGTCTTCAGCTCAAAGTTCTTCTTGAAATCGTACTCACGAGCTTCGCTGTTAAGACGAAGCATATCGTAGAACTGCTCTACGTACAACTGATAGTTACGCCACAACTCGTTGGCCTTATCAGCTGGCACATTCTTAATTTCGCGCCACTGCTCCTGCAGGGCTTTGAACTCCTTGTAGTTCTTGTTTGCCTCATCAGGAGTGGTAACCATAGCCTTAATACGATCGATGATAGCCAACTTCTTCGTCAGATTCTCCTGCTTTTCAGCTTCCATCTCCTTGAAGATCTTGGCACGTTTCTCCTTGATGATTCCCATCTCGGCCTTGAACGACTCTTCTATGGGATCGGGGGTGTACTGATACTGCTCAGGATCACCACCTGCATCCAGATAAGCCTTGAGTTTAGCCTCGCGCTCGGCAATGTGCAACTTGTAGAATGAAGCCTTAAGATACTCCACTTCTTCCTTCTGCGGTGTCTCCTCGCTGTGAGCGATGTCCTGCAGACGATGCAACACGTCTTCTTTAGTCTCGTAAACTACACGAGTCTGCTCTTCGTTTTCTACTTGAGGTTCAGTCTCAACAGCCTGAGATGCAACTTCCTCATTAACTACTTCTTCGTTTGTACCCAGCTCGAGGGTATTCTCTTGAGAGTCCATCATTTAACTAAATTAATTAATACTAAATGATGCTTAGCATCATCACATTTGGCGTCAAAATTAAGCAATATTATTGAAACTTCCTAATTTTTTTCAGTTTTTTTGCGTTTTTAGGGCTTAAACAAGTCGTTTTCTGCGGAAAATGCCCCACGCAATGGCCGAAATTGCTACCGAAAAGATGATGGCGATGATGAATCCCCATGGTTTTGCTTCCATGCCGTTTATCAGGTTCATGCCAAACATAGAGGTTATAAGCGTAGGTATCATCATGATAATAGTAACCGATGTGAGCGTACGCATCACGGTGTTCATATTATTATTGATAATACTCTGATAGGTATCCATCGTAGACTCCAGAATGTTGGAGTAGATACTTGTAGTCTCTCGCGCCTGAGTCATCTCGATATTGACGTCCTCAATCAGGTCGGCATCAAGTTCGTCAATCTGCAGTTTGAACTTCAACTTCGACAGCAGCGTTTCGTTACCACGGATAGATGTCTGGAAGTAAGTAAGCGAGTCTTGCAGACGGCTCAGTCCGATAAGGCTCTCATTGTTCACCTCCTTGTCCAGATTGCGCTTGGCCTTATCTACCAGCATCGAAATCTGCTTCAGGCGCTTCAGATACCATACAGCACTCGACAGGAACAAGCGGAAAATCATGTCAACATGATCAGTAAATCCCTCGCCGCGCTTCTGCTGGAAGCTCACGAAGTCAATCATCACATTGGTCTCGTAGAAACACACGGTGATGGTAACATCGCGTTTATGTATGATACCAAGAGGCACTGTAGTATACGGCGTTCTTGAGCGTATCTCCTTAACATAAGGTATACGCAGGATGATGAGCATCCATCCGTCATCGTACTCATAACGGGCACGCTCATCGGTATCGCTGATGTCCGACATGAAATAGTCGGGGATATTAAATTTCTCCTCGAGTTCGCGCTGGTCTTCTTCGGTAGGGCATGTCACCTGTATCCAGCAATTGGGCTGCCACTCTTCGAGCTGGGTCAGTCCACCTTGGGTATTCCAGAATGTCTTCATTTTGCTAATCCTTTTTTTAAATTGACAATTGATAATTGACAATTGATAATTGACTTAGCGGCAAGAGGATTAGCTATCTTGCTGCATCCTCCAGCCTAATAATCGTAATTATTCGCCGGGTAATCGTCCATAATTTGTTAATACTTTAGTGATTTTGTGTGCAAAGGTAAAAAGAAAAATTGAAAAAACAAATTTTTAAGGCACGAATTCGCGTAAATTCGCGAAATTCGTGCCAAAAAGATTATTTCTCAGGAATATCCTCAAGTGTCTTCTTGAGCAGTTCCCAGAAAGGAGCCACAGTCTCAATGAGCGCACGCTCGGTGGTGGTGTGAGGCGACTTCATAGTCGGGCCCATGCTCACTACGTCGAGGTGTGGATACTTGCCCAGGATGATTGAGCACTCCAGACCTGCATGGTCTACCTGGATGATGCCATCCTTGCCAAACAGTTCCTTATACTCCTTCAGCAACAGGTGCAGAATCTCTGAATCTGGGTTTGGATCCCAGCCACCGTAGCTACCAGCGGTCTCCACCTTCATGCCTGCCATATTGAAGCAGCTCTCCAAGGTCTTTACAATGTAATCCTTCATATCCTCACGACTTGAGCGAGCCAGAATCTTTATCATAGCATGCCCCTCGCCTATCTCGATGATAGCCAGGTTGCTCGATGTCTCAACCACACTTGGGTAGCTTGGAATCATACGAACCACACCGTCATGACAGCCATAGATCACGTTGATAAGGTTGTCCTGAATCTCCTGTGGAACCTCCATCTTTGGTGTCTCCACATCCTCACAGATAACCTCGATACCATTCTCGATGCCTTTGTATTCATCGGTAAAGTCCTCGAGCCAGTCGGCTGCAAGTTCCTTCAGAGCAGCCACGTTCTCCTTTGGCAATGTCAGCACAGCCTCAGCCTTGAATGGAATAGCGTTACGCATGTTTCCACCCTGCCAGCATGCCAGACGAGCTTCACACTCCTCGATGGCCTCACGAACCAGACGAACCAACAGTTTGTTGGCGTTTCCACGGCCCTCGTGAATCTCCAGTCCAGAGTGTCCGCCACGCAGTCCTTTTACAGTCACCTTTACAGCAGCGTCGTCAGCATCAGTCTCCACCTCTTTATAATCGAGGGTTGCAGTGATGTTGATACCACCTGCACTACCGATAACGAACTTGCCCCAGTGCTCTGAGTCGAGGTTCATCAGAATGTCGCCGTTCAACTCACCCTCTGGCAGTCCGTTAGCGCCAAACATACCTGTCTCTTCATCAGCAGTAATCAGCGCCTCAATAGGTCCGTGTTTCAGAGTCTTATCCTCCATGATAGCCATGATGGCAGCTACGCCCAGACCGTTGTCGGCACCCAGTGTTGTGCCCTTTGCCTTTACCCACTCGCCATCAATCCATGGCTGTATGGGGTCGGTTTCAAAGTTATGGGTACTCTCGGGAGTCTTCTGTGGCACCATGTCCATGTGAGCCTGCAGGATTACACCCTTCTTTTTCTCCATACCAGCCGAAGCGGGCTTACGCATCACGATGTTATCAGCGGGGTCTTTAAATGCCTCCACACCTGCCTGCTTAGCGAAATCGAGCAGGAACTGTTGTACTTTCTCCAAATGTCCTGATGGACGTGGAACCTGTGTCAGTGCATAGAAATTCTTCCAGATGCACGTTGGGTTCAGATTTTTAATTTCACTCATAGTTTTTCTATTTTGGGGTTTAATCTTTTAGTAAATAGTAAAGCAGCCCAAGCGTATATGCCAAGGACGATAACCAGCATGGTCTGCACGGTGTGAACAATGAGCACAAACCACAATGCCTGTTCATCGGCCACACCATAGAGTATCAACATGGTCTTAATGGCAAAGTGCCACGGACCGGCTCCGTTTGGTGTTGGCACGATAACTGCGAAGTTGGCCACCACAAACGATACCAACGCGCACCCTATGCCAAGATGAGCGGTGAAATCGAAGCAGAAGAACGTCAGGTAGTAATGCAGGAAATACATCACCCAGATGCCTACCGAGAAGAACAAATACAGCGGCAGATTGCGCACGCCCTTCAACGAGAGTACACCCTCCCAGATGCCACTAAGCGTCATTTTCACCTTATTATATATAGAGAAGTTCTTCAGCAACAGGTGCAGCAATATGGCCACAGCCACGCCACAGATGGCAGTAACAATCCAACCCGTCAGCGAGAAGTTGCTAAGTATACGGTCCATTGATGTACCCGTTTTGCGGAAGAAAGTGCCAAACACGCTCATCTCTACCAACAGTATTATTCCCGAGTATATCATCACAATCAGCGTGTCAACGGCGCGCTCCGTAACAACCGTTCCTAGGGCCTTCGAGAATGAAACGCCATCGTAACGCTTAAGGATTGCACATCGCGAGAACTCGCCTATTCTTGGTATTATCAAACTTGCGGCATAGCTGATAAATACAGCATTGATACAAGTATGGTTGCGGGCTTTTACCTCCTGTCTGTCATCTGTCTGATCAGCAGAGCTTGATCTCAGATCGATAGGATCAAGTGTTTGTTTCCAGCGCCAGGCACGAAACAACTGCGCCAATATACCAAAGGGGAAGCTCAGCAGCATCCAGGTCCAATCCATTTCCTCGGTCAGCACGTGACTGATTACCGAGAAATCTTCGCCTCGGTACATCCACCATAAAATAGCGCCGCCCAACACAAAAGGCAGCACCACCTTAGCCACGCTACTGATGATTGTTTTTAAATTCATGGGTGCAAAGGTACGAATAAGTGAGCGAAATACAAAATAAATCATGATTTATTTTTATTTCCGAACGGAAGTACTTTCGGCGAAGCCAAAGATAGTGCAAATCGAACGAAAAACCAAATATTAATCATATTTATTTTTATTGATACGTGTCAACGATTCCTTATTATTTTACCGTTTTTATGCAAAATATTTGGTTGTGTGCGCAAACAGTCGTACCTTTGCATCGGTTTTAAGGATAACAATTAAATATTTAGAGAAAGGAAATTAATTATGGTAACATTAGAAACTAGTTTTTTGTTGATGACTTTGGCCGCTTTTGCACTGGCCGTTTCACTGGTAGTAACCGTTGCTGTTAATGTAGACAACAATAAGTAATTCAATAAGTAACCGAAAAAAAAATGAGTCGCAGGTCTTATGATCCGCGACTCTTTATATTTTATACCCTACTTTAAATAAGGTATAGCATACCAATAATAGCGTGTTCGGACTGTAAAATCCTAAATATCTAAATTACTAAATAAAAAAACGCTATTATCTTCTTTTATCAATTGTTCACAATATTTTTAGGTTCATAAGTGTATTTGGCATAAGCACCCTCTTTCCATTCTCTGGTCTTTTCGTTATAATAACGTACATAATAATCAAATACTACCTTTTTACTTTTTGATCTAACAAATACTATGGTACCCCATTCGTATGCATTATCATTAAAAATAACACCAGAAAAATACTTATAACCGTTCAGATTTGTAACATATACATCATCTGATTTTTTAGAATTAGTTATGGTTCCATCAGATGGCTTTAATGCAATGCCAAATTCGCCTATACCTGCAGAATAATGTCCTTTTGATACTCCAAATCCCAAAAATATTTGATGTGTATAAGTACCATTTTGATAAATTGTAGGAAAAACAGAGTTATCAAATCCCACATGACATGTTAAATCATCATTATAACTACCGCCTGGAGAAGGATTTGAAGGAGAACCGCCTGAAGAAGAACCGCCACTATCTCTTGAATAAATGCTAGCATTACCACTATACCTTCCCCCTATTAGATTATAACCATCATATACATAGATTACTTCTGGATCATAATCAGTATCAACTGTTCCATCATTATAATCGATATATACATATTCGCCATATGTTATAATCCTATCACCTTCACATCTCCAAGTAAAAGTACCCGTCATCTCAGAATTAGAGCTTCCATATTTACCATGATATTCTGAAAAGAACTCGCCTGTTCCATTATTATAGAAAGTCACAGTACAATACCTATTTGTAGAAGTATCACTAGAATACCATGTACCCAATATTTCTTGAGCTATTTGACTGTCAAGACCATTATCATCATCTTTGCTGCATGACAAGAAACTACCACAAATAATAATGGCCAATACAGTAGTCATACAATTAAATAAAAACTTCTTCATAACATTATGTATTAGTTTGAAACTCTTGTATATGTCTGAGACTTCCCATCAGGATTGATCAATACTAATGTTGTTTCATTATAGTATTGAATAGGATAAGTATACGTTTTATTACTTTCACTTTCAACTATCATATAACGCTCTTGCTCTTTGTCGTAATAATATGATATCTCATATGAATAATCAATTTCTCCAGAATCATATTCTTCAAGAAGTCCGGTTCCATTGGATCTTAGAACAAGTAAAATATATCCAGTACTAAAATCATGTCTCCACGTACCAACAATAGAAGGAGTATCCTCTTTTTTATCATCTCCATCCTTGCTGCAAGAAGGAAGACTTATACAAAGCATAAAGACTAATGCTATAGCTACCCAGTTTGAGAAACTCTTTTTCATAATAAAAATCATTAAACATCACTAATTATTCCTTGTAAAAGGTGCGTCTACTTTGATCATAGAAAATAACTAATTTTTGAGATGTTACTTCCAATACCGTGAATTCTTCAACATAACCATTGCCAGGCTTCTCACCATCATCTTTATATCTCATAGTGACAATATTGTTTTTATATGTATAAGTAAAATCTCCGTCGTTTGATACTTTTCCATTTCGATCAACCAGCCAATATCCATTACCATCTGCCTTGAGAACAAGACTCAGCTTTGTGTTACTGCTTTCAATTGTTTGAACCCAAGTTCCAATAATTGCTTTTGAATCATCACCAACATCATCTTTTTTGTCACTTCCACATGATACAAAACTGGAACTTAAGACAGATACAATTATCATTATATATAAACTAAAAAAATTCTTTTTCATAATCCGTTATATTAAATATTATATGCAATTCCGACTCCCCAAAGCCCATTTTTGAATGCTCCTTCTGTTTTAAACTCAAATGCATTTACATGATAACTACCTGTCACATAAATATCCTTACCTTTCTTAGTAGTATATACTTTAAAACCAGCCATAATGTCTAATATACCGCCATATCCAACTTTAATTTTATCTTTAAACTTGGGCGTTCCACTTTTATATTCCCCATCCTGGACATACTGCGAATACATATTAACGTAAGGATATAAACTAACGCCAAAAAGAAGTGGACCGACTGTGTATCTTGGGGCCAATCCCAATCCTAAATAGAAATCAGAAGATCCATGGGATACGAATTGATACGTACCTCCAAAGGTCATTCCTATCCACTTGTAATTCGTGGTTGTAAAACGGAACCCATATACATCTATGTCAGGCTTTAACATAATTGTGAAATCTTGAGCATCAATCATTCCATCAAGACCATCTGTAAAACCACTTTTTTTCTGATTATTATCTGTCTTAGGCTGCGTTTCAACATTCTTAACCAGATTCTCATTATATGTGGGATTATTAACTATGATTTGCTCTTGTGTTTTTTTCTTCGTTTCTTTATTTTTTTCTTTCGAATTTGGAATTACAAGTTTCATACCTGTATATATAAGATCTTTCGACCCAGGGTTTGCCTGTTGCAGTGCATATACAGATACGTTATACTTTTTAGCAATACTTTCTAAAGTCTCACCACGCTGAACAGTGTGGGAAACCTGCTGTCCCATTATTGCTGTGAATGGAAGCAGCATAAACAAACATACTAATAATTTTTTCATACACATTATAGCTTTTATTTCAATAATATTACTAAATAATTCGAAACGCTCCAAAATGCATTTGGATCAAGAACATACAATACAGATGAATTTTTGCCTGTCTTTTCAATCTTATATGAGGAAGATGGCATTTGGGTTAGAATCTGTGGGGTTGAAGATTGCAAAGGAACCTCTGTAAAATATCTAATATCTACTTTGGTAAATAGACTCTGATTAATAGCATTGTGGTTTATTTTTGTTTTCTTAAATAATCCTCCAGAAATGATGCCTAAATCAGATAAAGTCTTTTTGTTACCAATTTTGACATAACATTCGTTTATCATCTCTGTCTGAGCGGCTAATGCAGTAGACTGGCTTTCAACTTTTGAAGCCAATTCTGTATTGCTTTCTGACAATGAGCGTACCTTTCTCTGCAAATTTGCAATATTCACCTTGTTGTTTCCAAGGTCTTCGCGTAGAGATTTGATTACTCTATCTTTTTCCTCCAATTGTTGATTTAGATAGTCAACAAGAACTTGTAGCTTATTGAGGTTTTCTCCTTTAGCTTTTAATGAGTCGGCCAGCTGAGAAATTCGTTGCTTTTGCTGAATAATTATGTTCTCAAAAGCATCAAGATTCTTCTTTAATTGCTCTCTATTTACGACGACCCCCTCACGTCCTTTATTCGAGTTGAATAAAATATCTTCTTGTTTTGCGATGCTATCCAAGCCATCTGCAAGCAAATTTACATAAGACATCATATCATTGATATCTTTTTCTTTTCTCTGATTCTCCATCTTCAAAGAATCCAGTTGTGACATAAGTTCACTCTTTTCCTGCGAATTATTTGTGCATGAGGTTAATAATGCTACAGTTAAAATAACAAATAAAAAAAACTTTCTCATAAGGTCTCTTTCGTTTTTGCCTTATGCTTACAACTTCCCGAACTAAGCAGTTAATAAATTACAGTTCTTGGTTATTGGAAATAAAAAAAGACGTGGGAGTTTATTCCTCCGTGCCTATCCCAGAACTCAGGCCTTCGCATTGCCCCTTCTCAAGGATAAGCAACGCAAGCCAGCCCACGCCAAGTTGTATTATGATTAAATGAGCACAATACACCTAACGTAGACGCTTCGTTGCATTACCTCTGTGAGAAGAATCAAATTTGCGAAGTTTGAGTTCACAGACTGTAACGTTCAGAAAACGTCTTTTTTCTTTCGGCCTGCCCTACAAACGGCTTCGTGGCCAATTGGATTCCATTAAATTCTTGACCCGCCCTGTCCTTTCGGACTGGCTTTGTCGGGTACAAAGATATATAAAAAAAATATATCTTCCAAATAATTTCAAAAAAAAAATTTAAAACAACTACAATAGTACTCACTATTATTGCGTTTCATGAACATTTCCGTCCTTTGGGTACCATATATAATAAATAATGTATAAGGATTAAAGTACTATTATGTGGTATTATTATAAAATAAAAGCTGTTTTTGTGTAGAATAGTGGTATTTTCTCCCACGTTAGGGAAATAATTCTCTCTCACGTAGGAAGTATTATTTTCACATGTGAGACTGCTATAGTTTGGCGATAATTGCGCAATTTTGTAAAGAAAAAGGAGCCGTAACCTCGCGGGGGATGAGATTACGGTTATCTGCCAGAAAGATTACGGGTATCTGGCAGTTACCTACCGAGAAGCTTTCTGATAGTTTAGAGGCGGAATTTTGAGATGTTTCTGGCATTATTTAGTTAGTTTAGGTGTTTAGGAATTTAGTTTTTTTATGGTATATGCAAATAGAAAATTAATTTTTTTATACTTTTATACCAGAATCCTAAATATCTAAACTCCTAAACTTTGGAAGTCTCAAAGAAAATCAGTATCTTTGCAGCCCGTATGAAGACAATTAACTCACACTATATCCCAATGCCCGAACCACGATGGTTGATAGTTGATCCCAACGGGCAGATTTATGAGCAACTTGGCACCATAGCCGTAGTAGTAGAAAAAGGAAATAACGGAATAGCTACACATAGCTACCCTGTAGTAGCAAACGCTATTGCCGATGTTTATAACGATAGTCAAGAAGACGGATTGGCCACATTCTGCTCACTTGCTCCTGCTGACGGACGTACTCTTGACGATGTAAGATTAGAAGATTGTTTCAGACTCTGCCCTACAAATCACAGAGTATTGCCATATCTTAAGTTCAACTTGATGGCTATGAAATTCTTATCGTATGCAGGCTTCGAGAACTTTGATTTGGCACAGACCATTGACAATCTGTATGGATGCAACATCAGACTTGATTTTCCAAAAGAGAACGAGCAGACCATACAGCTTACGATGTCGGGATGTGCTGGTGTGGTATATCTGGAGAGTGATCTGGGCGGACTGTATTTCGCCATCCCATTGAGTTCGCCTGTTAATGGAAATCAAGTAGAGATTGATAGCGACAAGATTCTGTTGGAAGCTGTAAACCAAGCAAAAGCTTATCAGAAGATAAATCCAAATTACAAGTTCCGCTTTACCACGGCTATAGAATCGTTGCAAGATGTGATTGATGAGGTAAACAACAACTTTGGAAACTATATGGATCAGGAGGGCTGACGAGATGAATCTTGACGACATATTATATACAGGTAGCCGACCTACTACTCTACGCATAGTATTGGGACTTATGGAAGATGCAGAAAACAGTCTGGAAACATACCGTTGGGCAGTACCAGCATTGATGCACTCATACGATACCGAGGATAAAGAACTATTCGATTATATACAGGAGGTATTTAAGCGCAAGGAGCTGTCACCATATAAACCTTATAATAAGAAAGAAAAGCCAGAGACATCTGACGAGAAACTTATTAGAAAGATGGTGATGAACGAACATGTGATGCGCTCGAAGGCGAAGATGGCTTTGGAAGAACTAATGAGCCAGAAGGATGCCAAAGGCGACAAGCTGTTCTGCCAGAAGAACCATTGGTGGGTTGTGTTCCGTTTGTTTATCGACCACCAAGTTGGCAATGTACGCGAGAATCGATATAAAGAGTTTATTGAGCTTATAGCCTCACTCAATCTTATAAGCGTTAATGCAGAACTTGATATGACAACTCTCAGCAATATTTCGCAGGACATATATCGCTATCCATACATCAAGTGGCAACTAAAGATTCCCAGGGAGGTAAGTTCTCGATGGATGAGTGCTTACACACGCATGTGCCAGATAGCAGAAAAGCTGGAAGAAATACTAAAGGAAAAAGGCTTCTGAGATGCCTTATAACTGAACTTTCGACTGATAACTGATAGTAAAAATGATAGTTTTGAGGCCTCAACTAAGCGAGGCCTCATTTATTTTGTGGCCAAAAAATCATTGTATAATTTTGCGGTGTGAAAAGATCACAGCGGGGTCAAAAACAACCTCGTTTAAGTTAAATTTTAAACCGCAATATTTATGGCGACAATTACAATTCAGAGAAATCTCCAGTCAGCAACCGAGAAGATTACAAATGCAGAGCAGCTGGAGGCAGTGTTTAACAATCCTGACACCTACCGCAAGGTATGCCAGATTCGAGAGCTCCGCAAACAGGGCGAGATGAAGAAGGCTGCTATGGTGAAGAACTCGCTTGAGGGACTCATCTTCGTGGCCGATGACTTTGCAGATAGCGAGAAGGTGGTAAAGACCAAGGTGAACGGCGAGGAGCAGGAACAGACAATTCGAGGCAAGTGGCGCTTGCAGAAGTCGGCCCACCTGAACGGACTGGCCGTGCTGGATGTGGACCACCTGAAGGAGGATCCTCGCGAGCTGGCACGCCAGTGGAGTGAGGAACGCTTGCGCGAGCTGGGCGTGGTGCTCGAGTTCATCACCTCATCTAACGAGGGCATCAAGTTTGTGTTCATCGCTCGCAAGGAGTGGGGCAACCTTATCCAGAACGCCTGCGAGCTGGCGCGCGAGCTTGGTCTTAAGGCCGATGAAAGCGGAAGCGATGCTTCTCGCATGTCGTTCGCTCCCTCGCGCCAGGCTGGCGACATTCTCTTCTACGACCCTGAGCGCATGTTCAGCTACGAGAATCCTGACTACGATGCAACCTTTGGCGAGGCTTATCGCAATGGCAACAGCAAGGGTAATAGCACAGCAAAAACAAGTTTAGGAGTTCAGGAATTTAGGATTTCTGATATAACGTTCAGAGGTGTTCCTGTTCAGAAGATTGTTGACTGCTTTATCGGCCCTGCTCTGCCAGAACCAGGCAAGCGTCATAAGACATCGCTTGAGTTGGCCGACCAGCTGCGTTACATTCTGGATTCCGACCCAGTAAAGATGGAAGTAGTATTGCGCGCTCAGACATGGATTCAGGAAATCATCAGTGAGCGAAATGAAAACGTGACCCAGACCGTAAAATCGGCTCTTGCATTTAAAGAAGAGAAACGCATCCCCAAGCGCATGTATAATGCCTTGAAAGCTGCTGGAGTAGATGAGTTTGACGGACTTTCAAAGCGCCGTCTGCCTTATGCAGAATGGGCAAAGCGATTGAAGAAGATATCACTTGGATGCTACGAGTCTGCAATTGGCTACATCGACGATGATGAAATTAAGGTAGGAGGAGTGATTACATCAGCAGGCATGTACGGCACACTACTCACCAAGTGCTGGTATCAGGATTGGGAGGGTTTGGACCATCGCCTTAACATCATGTCGCTGGTGATTGGAGGTCCCGCCTCTGGTAAAGGTTTTGCAGTAAAGCAGGATGAGTACATTATGGAAGTAATGCGCGAGGCTGATGCTGCTGGACGTGAACAGGAGCGACTTTACAAGGAAGGTCTGAACGAGCGCGAGACATCGCAGAAGGAGCAGAAGAAGGATGCCCTTAAGCGTCCTAATGAGATGGTACGTTACTGCCCTGTTAAGACATCTAACAATGTTACTTACAGACGTATGCAGAATGCTACTGCAGTTACTGCCGAGGGCGCAATCTATTACTATCACCTTTATACTTTCGCCTCTGAGCTGCTGTCAATCATCAAAGCCTCAGGCTCATTTCAGGAGAAGCGTGACTTGATGTTGCAGAGCTTCCATAACGAGTTGAATGGTGTAGACTATAGCAACAAGGATAGTGTGAACGGACTCTTTCCTGTATTCTATAATTGGGTAATGACGGGAACAAGCACTGCCTTGAAAAAGTTCGTAAACCTTCTTAATATTGGTGATGGACTGGCCACTCGATTCAGCTGTTTTGTGATGCCAACTGGCAACTTCAAGATGCGCCCCATGAGTAAGAAACCCAAGAGTATGGCGGCCGCTAACGAGATGAAGAAGTGGTCACGCAGAATGGACTCGCTTCATGGTGAGGTAAAGGGACTTGAGAAACTGGTGAAATTCGTGTACGATATGATTGCCCCTCGCATGGAGGAGGCTGCTAACGATGGCGATCAGGCAACACTTACCATGCTGAAACGTATGCAGGATAAGGTTATGGCTATATGCATTCCTCACGTAATCTCTACACAGAAGTCGTGGGAGGAGTTCCAGATGACAATGACTGTAAAGATTACCAAGCAGCACTTTGAGTTTGCAAAACTGATGTTTGAAGTTATGTTTGAGTGCGAGGATTATCTGTTTGGTCAGATATGGCAGGAGCATTATGAGAACGAGGAGCGCGATACCCAGCCTCGTGCTACCTACGACAAGACCAACGAGCATTTCATGGAATTGCCCACAGAATTCACTACTCAGGATGTGATGAAAACATGGGGTTACTCATCAAACTCCACAGCTTCAACGCGCATCAAGGATTTTGTAGAAACAGGAAAAGTAAAGCCAATTGAAGGCAAGAGAGGCCACTATATCAAATTAGCAACTGCTGTATAAATAGCAAGAAAGGAGGCTCGTGAGAGTCTCCTTTTCCTTTAAACTATAGAAATCAGCCAAATAACATAAAAATAGAATTATATTTGGATTTTTGATTATATTTTGGTATCTTTGCCCCCATGAAACAAGTTCGACCTAAGAAAAATCTCGGTCAGCACTTCCTGACTGATCTGAACATAGCCAAGCGCATCGCCGACACGGTGGATGCTTGTCCTGACATACCTGTGCTTGAGGTTGGCCCCGGAATGGGAGTAATGACTCAGTATCTGGTAGAGAAGCCCCGCCCATTCAAGGTTGTAGAGATTGACCGCGAGAGTGTGGCTTATCTGCAGGAGAATTTCCCTCGCCTGAATGACAACATCATAGGTGGCGACTTTCTACGTATGGACCTGCATGAGGTATTTGACGGGCAGCAGTTTGTGCTTACAGGCAACTACCCCTACGACATCTCATCGCAGATATTCTTTAAGATGCTCGACAATAAGGACCTCATCCCCTGCTGCACTGGCATGATTCAGCATGAGGTGGCCGTACGCATGGCATCGCAGCCAGGCAACAAGCAGTACGGCATACTATCTGTATTGATACAGGCGTGGTACAACGTAGAGTATCTGTTTACTGTAGAGCCAGGTGTGTTCAATCCGCCACCAAAGGTGCAGAGCGCAGTAATCCGCATGACTCGCAACGAGGTTACCGACCTGGGATGCGATGAGCAGTTGTTCCGTCGCGTTGTAAAGACTACATTCAACCAGCGACGCAAGATGCTACGTGTGTCGCTGCGACAGATCTTCGACTCAAATCATCCTGCTCCTGCAGGTTTTTTCGATGCCGACATCATGACCCGCCGCCCAGAACAGCTCTCCATACCGCAGTTTGTTGAGCTTACCAATATGGTGGCTGCTGCACTGTAACTACTAAGAATACCGAAAAAATGAACGCTATATATAATAAGGTGCAAGTTTATCGCGCCAACATCATCTATACGCCACAGAGTAAACACTTTGAAATTGTACCTAATGGCTATATAGCAGTTAACGATGGTAAGGTAGAGGGCGTGTACACTCAACTGCCCAAGCATCTGGAAGATTGTCAGGTAACCGATCTTGGCGACCGTCTGCTGATACCTGCCATGAACGATATACACGTACATGCCCCACAGTATCGCAACCAGGGACTTGCCATGGACGAGGAACTGCTGCCGTGGCTACAGAACTACACATTCCCCGAGGAGTTGAAGTTTGCCGACGTGACCTACGCCGAGCACATATACCGCAGGTTCATTCACGATCTGTGGCGCTATGGCACTATGCGTGTTGTGGCTTTTGCTTCGGTACACCTTGAGAGCACCCGTCTGCTGATGCAACTGCTACAACAGGCCGGCCTGGGCGGAAGAGTGGGAAAGGTGAACATGAACCGCAACTGTCCTGAGGGACTGCAAGAGAGCGTCAGCGAGGCTTGGGAAGCCTGCGATGCACTTGTTAGCGAGTTTGAACATCCAGATGCCCTGGTGCGCCCAATAGTAACTCCACGTTTCATCCCTTCGTGTACTCCAGAGATGCTTGAGGCTTGCGGACAGATGGCCAGCAAATATCAACTGCCAGTACAGTCACACCTGTCAGAAAACCTTGGCGAGATAGAATGGGTAAAACAGCTTGAGCCTGAGAGTAAGCACTATGCCGATGCTTACAACCGTTACGGTCTGCTTGGACAGACGCCAACCATTATGGCTCACTGCGTGTGGACAGATGGCGACGAACTGCAGATGCTCAGCCAACAAGGAGTGATGGTGGCTCACTGCCCCACATCGAACTTCAATATTGCTTCTGGTCTCGCTCCTATTCGCCGTTTGCTCGATGCAGGCGTAGCAGTAGGATTGGGCAGTGACATCAGCGGTGGCCACGACCTGAGCATCTTCCGTATGATGGTTTATGCCGTACAGGTAAGCAAGATGCACTATCAGCGCGACAAACAGCACTCATTCTTATCGCTATCCGAAGCTTTCTGGATGGCAACGAAGTCGGCTGGCAGCTTCTTCGGTAAAGTAGGTAGCTTTGAGCCTGGTTACGATTTCGATGCATTGGTAATCGACGACAGTCAACTGCTCATAGATTCAGACTATACCCTACTCCAACGACTTGAGCGATTCATCTATACTGGCGACGACCGCCATATTGCAGCACGCTACTGTCGGGGACGTCTTATCCCCGAACCTCGGGTATAGAAAACAAAATTCTAAAATTTACTGCTGAAAATTTGCGGGAATGAAAAAAATGTTGTACCTTTGCACCCGGTTTTAAAAATGGGTGTTTTCCAGAGTGGCCAAATGGGGCAGACTGTAAATCTGCTGTCTTTCGACTTCGGTGGTTCGAATCCATCAGCACCCACTAAGAAACAAGTAAGGATGTGAGAAATCACATCCTTTTTTTTGTGTTTATATACAATTCGCTTAAAAAGTGTAAAAAAGACGTGTTTTCGTACACAATTTGGTTGTGTTCGCACACAACCGCTTGACATACATCAAAAGAAAGGCACTTTTTTGAGGAAAGTATATCATATTTCTTTGATGGTTGCAAAAATCGTCGTACCTTTGCATCGTCAAAAGACAAGAACATGATCTTCAATAGAAGCATAGAAAACAAAATACAGAGGTATTAGTTAAGGTATATAAAGATTGATTGATTTAGGTTTTAGTTAGAGTTAATAGTTAGTTAGAATTTGGTTTTAGGTTTATTAGTTAGTTAAAAATTGGAGATAGGTATTTCTAAGGTGTTAGAAAAGAATTGTTAGTAAGGATAACAAAGACGCAGTGGTGACACTCCGTTTTTTCTCAGAAAAAGGTTTTTAGTTATTCATAGATTGTTGGTGCCGCCCCGGAGTCGTTGATGACCCTTGAGCGGCTTTTTTTTGCGTATACTTGAGAAAACGAGGAATAAGATTACTTTTTCAGATTAAGTTTGTTTGTCCAGTTGCCTTTGAACAAACGCACCAGGAATATACTACCACGGAATGTGAGTTCTATGGCCATAGCTGTCCATACACCACGCAGACCGAACTTTGGTGCCATAGTAGCAGCCAGAGAGAGTCGTACGGCCCACATAGACGCAAGACTCATGATGGCAGGGATGATGGTATCGCCTGCACCTATAAACACACCGTTACAAACGATAGCGGCAGCAAACATGGGTTCAGCCCAAGCTTCTATTCGCAGAACCTGCGTACCAAGGGCAATAACCTCATCGACAGGTGACATAATCGACATCAGTTGCGGAGCAAAAATCCACATCAAGATGCCCATCAGCGTCATCACCCCAATGCCAAGTCCTACAGACATCCGGGCAAACGACTTGGTAAGTATCTTCTGACCTGCACCTATCCCCTGTCCCACCAGCGTGGTAGCAGCCTCAGCAATACCATATCCAGGCATATAGCAGAGACTTTCGACGGTAATGGCAAGCGAATGGGCAGCAATAGCGATAGTACCAAGTGGGGCCACAATAAGCGTACTTACAACCTGAGCCGAGCCCATGAGCAGATGCTGCAGACCCATTGGCGCACCTATCTTAAAAGCTGTACGCACGGTTTCTGCCTGAGGACGGAAAGATCCTGGTCGGCCAACCAAAGAGAGAATCTTGGAGCGATACATCAGGAAATAAAACATCAGACTCGCCGTGACCAGCATAGCAGCCCCTGTTCCCATGGCTGCACCCACAACTCCAAGGTTCAATATATATATAAAGAAGTAGTTAAAAACCACATCCATCACACACATACCGATGTTAAGGAGCGACGGAATCTTCATATTGCCTGAACACTTAAGCATTGAACCGCAGAGTCCCTCAATCTGGAAGAATATACCAGCCAAGCCGAAAATAGCAAAATAGAGCGAGGCATCATGCGCTATCTCTGGCGTTCCACCCAACCAATAGGGCAGATAAGGCGAAATGACAAGCGATGTGATGGTAATAAGTGTAGCCCATATCATACAGCACACCATAGACTGTCGGAGCACACGACGGGCTGCCTCAAAGTCATTGGCACCAATAAAGTGAGCCACCTGAACAGAGAAACCCATATTGGCCGCTGCAGCAAGACCACCCATCAGCCAACCAGTACTCTCAACCAAACCTATAGATGCAGAAGCCTTGGCGCCCAGATGACCTACCATCGAGGCATCGATAAAAAACATAACGGTGGCTGAAATCTGTGCAAGAATAGAAGGTATACTAAGACTTATGATGAGCCAGAGTTTCTCTCTCTGGGTCATCGTGCGGCCTTCGCGAATATAGGAAAGCAACACCTCGCTATTCTTGACCTTCTTCATACGTGACAGTAGTTGTGCTGAAATAAAAAAGGATGTGATTTCTCACATCCTAACTTTGTTTTGGTGGGCGTTGACGGATTCGAACCGCCGACCCTCTGCTTGTAAGGCAGATGCTCTAAACCAGCTGAGCTAAACGCCCTCATTTCTTGTAAGCGGGTGCAAAGGTAAGAAGATTTTCTGAGACCGCAGCATGTTTTGCCAAAAAAGTGCAGAATATTAACACTATTTTGCAATTTAGCCTAATAAATGCTCTATATCACCCTGTGGAAGTATACAAAGTATGGCTTTTCCATCGGGCGTATAGTTTACGTTTGTACAGGCAAAAAGATCGTTGATAATGCACTCCATTTCGTCGTTACTCAATATCTGACCATAAGGAATAGCAGCACTTTGAGCAAGGCGCAAAGACAATTGAGAATTGACAGTTGACAATTGACAATTATTGGTATCATCTATCATCTCATGGAGTAATATTTTGGGATCTATGCCATCAATACCAGCAGGAATGCCGTTAACAGCAAAGGTATTACCACCAAGGTCAGCGAGATCGAACCCAAGATTGCTAAGTTCTGGCATCAACTGGAGCATAGAAACAGCCTCGGCTGGAGAGAACTGAACAGTCTCAGGGAAGAGCAACTTCTGGGTGGTGATGACGCGCCCATCCTGTTGACTGATATATCGATCGTACAGAATACGAATACTGGCACGATGCTGGTCGATAATCATCAGTCCGGATTTAACAGCAGTCATAAGATACTTACCCTTATACTGATAATGAGCAGGCGACTTCTCTGAGATCATCTCATTGGCCGATTGGGGCTCAATGATATTATCGTCGTCGAAGAACGAAGGCTGCTGCAGAGGCATCTCGATAGTAGTACCACGCTGATCAACACTCTCATAAAGCGACTCCCACTGCGAAGGAGCTGATCCTGACGAATGGCCGCCACTTTGTTTGAAAGGGTTATAATCGGGGTTATAGTTCACCTTTGGCGCAGTAAAGTTGTCCTGAGAGGAGTTACTATCAAACAAAGGTATTTCCGGCTGTCCTTGCGTGTCGAAATCAATCGATGGAACTTCACAGAACTTACCTATTCCATCGCGGACAGCTGCAGAGAGAATCTGCCAGATAGCCTGTTCGTTTTCAAACTTAATCTCTGTCTTGGTAGGATGTATATTTACATCTATCTCACTTGGTTCAACTTCTATATATAAGAAATAAGGTATAGCCATACCCTCGGGCACCAAACGGTCGTAAGCCTTCATAACAGCCTTATGAAAATAGGCATGTTTCATGAATCGGCCGTTTACAAAGAAGTAGTCGCAACCAGTCTTCTTGCGGGCAGCCTCGGGCTTGCCTACAAAACCTGTAACGGCACACATGGCTGTGTGTACTTCAACGGGCAGGAGATCCTGACTATACTGTTTGCCAAACACATCGATGATGCGCTGACGCACACTGCCAGCACGCAGATTGAGCATCTCTACGCCATTGTGATGCAGCGTAAAGTGTATCTGAGGATACACAAGTACGATACGCTCAAAAGCAGTGAGGATATTATTGAGTTCGGTAGAGTTGCTCTTAAGGAACTTGCGACGGGCAGGTACATTAAAGAACAGATTATCTACCTTGAAGTTACTACCCACAGGGCACGATACAGGCTCCTGGCGGGTAAGCTTTGAGCCTGCGATATTGATACGTGTACCTATCTCATCTTCCTTGCGACGTGTTTGCAGTTCAACCTGGGCTACTGCTGCTATTGAAGCTAAAGCCTCGCCACGGAATCCCATGGTGCGGAGGGCAAACAGATCGCCTGCCTGGAGAATCTTGGATGTGGCGTGGCGCTCGAACGAAAGTCGTGCGTCAGTCTCACTCATACCCTTACCATCGTCGATAACCTGGATAGAGGTACGGCCGGCATCAACCACAATGACATGAATGGTAGTTGCTCCAGCATCAACAGAATTTTCAACCAACTCCTTGATAACAGAAGCTGGTCGCTGAATAACCTCACCAGCAGCAATCTGGTTGGCTACACTATCGGGAAGAAGATGTATTAAGTCGCTCATTTCTTGGGTCGCCAATTAAAGATATCGTAACGGTTAAGCGGACGAACATTATTATACCATGCGAATCCTGGCAGCTGCTTACGATTGGCTGGTATCTGATTCAACGGATACATGGTACCGCTGCTCTTAGGAGTCCACACTTTCTGCAGTTTGCGGTCCTTAAGATACATGCGCAGTTCGGCAGTTTCCTGATAATTATATACAATAGGTACACTATCGCCCTCTTCAAAGAAATAGCCTATCAGCACATTGCCTTTAGCCCGTGTCTCATGAATCTTACCATCAATAAAGAAGGCAAACATCTCTTTCGACGACACCTGGTTATAGCGCGTAGTATCGCTGCGGAGTTGCTGTATGGAGAAACAATTATCGATAACATGTGCATGATCAATAATAGAATCTTTCATAAACACATCGATGCGATCGCCCAACAGCTGTTGGTTCTGATTCCACACAATAGGATCGTGGTAGAGAGTCATACACGAGTCAAGCGAGTTGTATATAAGCGAATCGCACACGGCCTGAACATCAGTACGATAGGCTCGCACATGATGGAAACCGAATATCTTACGATAAACAGAATCGGTCTCGTTATTATATGTAACAATCTTGAAGGTGTCTGCATGCATAAAGAGCGAATCGCCCTGAGAGTAGTCTATAGCCACCGCACTGTCGGTACAAAGGGCAAAGCCTGTATTCTCCCAGTATTCGCCGTAGTTGCCAGTAAGTTTGTTCTTGTTTACCGAATCGACATAAACCACATTGCGGAAAGCCTGACTAAACCCATCCTTACTGTCGTAGTACACACTATCGCCAACCAGCATCTTGCCTTTATTTGACATGACAGAGCGGTTCATCAGTCGGGCACGGTCGTTCTTCGTATCGTAATAGCCCTGTTCAGAATAGATATGACTATCGCCCGAAGTGATATTTGACGGTCCCACGATATGTGCCATCGAAAGACGGGTGTCGTAATAAAGGGTATCGGTGGTAAGATAGAACTTGGGGCTCTTCATCTTAACATCATAGTTAAACACCGACATCTTTGTCTTTGTATTATATTCACCCCAGTCGGATGTAAGTGTGGTCTTACCGTCAATCATCTTTCCACCCTCAAAGAAGTAGGCGTTATCGTATAGACGGTCGAAATCGAGACTATCGGTATAAAGCGTTGTCTTCTTGTGTTTCAACACCACATTATAGCGGGCACGAGCCATCTGCTCGTTACCATCGTAGTAGGCATAGTCGCTAAGCAACGAGAGGGTGTCTCCCTGATACATCTTCACATGTCCGAAAGCCTCGAATGAATTGCTGGCCTCATAGAAATAGGCACTGTCGCAATAAAGGCGGGCCCCCTGATGCGTGAAGTGCACCTTGCCGTTCAGAATAGTGGCATCGGCATTCTTCATCTGGTCGTAATGCAGCACATCGGCATGAACCAGATAAACACGGGTATCCTGAGTCTGGGCCTTACGAGCGGGACGACGGCGTTGCTGCTGCTTCTGTGCAAAAGCAGACACCATGCCCAAGGTAAGGACAAAAAGCAATAAGAAATTAGTTATTTTCCTCACTTCTTCCAGCCTTCGAATTCAAATTCACAATCCTTAAAATCGTCGTTAAGACGGGTATAGGTACTCTTAATCTTGTCAACAACCCACTGATGGATACAATCCTCGCGGCGCTTGTTGATCACAACATCCTTAAGTGTCTGGAAATCCTCAGTGACAGTAGCACGATGTCCTTCGGTGCGACTCTTGAGCTTAGCAATCACACACACGGTCTTACCACGCTGGTTAATCATCTGGAAAGCATGAGAAATCTCACCAACCTTAAGGGTATCTACGGCCTTGGCAATCTCTGGTGGGAGATCCTGCATACGGAACTTTGAAGAGGTCTTACCTGTCTTCATCATATCGGTAGAAAGAAGTCCCTTTGCATTACGAGTATCCTTATCGTCAGAGATGAGCGATGCAGCATCCTCGAACGAGAACTTCTCGGCACGCAAATCAGCAGCAATAGAGTCAAGACGAGCGATAGCTTTCTGAACAGCCTCGTCAGAGACAATAGGCTTGCGAAGGATATGGCGCACGTTTACTTTATCGCCACGCTTCTCGATGAGCTGAATGATATGGAAACCAAACTCCGACTCTACAATCTTCGACACTTTCTTTGGGTCGGTAAGATTAAAGGCCACCTGAGCAAAAGCAGGATCGAGCGTACCTCTACCCATCAGACCAAGTTCTCCACCACGACGAGCCGAGCCAGGATCCTCAGAATAAAGCTGAGCAAGCGTCTGGAAACGTGTCTCACCCTTGTTTACGCGATCGGTATAGCTACGGAGTTCATCTTTAATGCGGTTGATTTCCTCAGGATCAATCTTCGGAGTGAGCTGTACTATCTGGACCTCCACCTCAGTGGGTACGAAAGGAATACTATCCTGGGGCACATTACTGAAGTAACGGCGCACCTCAGCAGGAGTAACAGCAATATCCTGAACCAACTTCTGCTTCATCTTCTGCACCATCTGGCGATCCTTCATATCCTCGCGCAAATCGGCACGAATCTGCTGCAGATTCTGATGTTTATACTCTTCAAGACGCTCACGAGAGCCGTCAACCATCTCAAGCCAGTAGGCAATCTGTTGCTCCACTTCTGCGGCAACATCGGCATCGGTAACCTCGATACTATCAATCTGAGCCTGATGCTTGAACAGCTTCTGTACGGCTATCTGCTCTGGTATGGTGCAATCAGGATTTCCACTCCACTTCACACCTTCCATGGCAGACTGCATACGCATGGCCTCTACATCAGAACGGAGGATAGCCTCATCGCCAACCACCCATACAACCTCGTCTATTACAGTACCAATAGAATCCTTCTTCTGGGCAGTAGCCAAGAGTGGCAGAGCCAGAAATGAGAGGGTCATAACTTTCCTTATAATACTCATAGATGTTTATTTACAGTTTTCAATATTTCTTTATTAATTTCAACCTGATAGCGACGGCGCAAATCTTCTACCCACTCTTTTTCGAGATAGTCCTGCAGATCTTCTACAACCTGCTGACGCACATCGGTATAGTCATCAGGACGTTTAACCTTCTTACCGAAGACGGCATCAATGGGGTAGCTGGTATTACTAGCATGGTTAGCAGCTGCCGATTCCGGCAGCTTAAACACGAGCCTATCAATTGTTGCATTATCGCCAGGCTTAAAGATTCCCTTCTCTACACGAATGCGGATAACTGAGTCGGGATTGAATGTAGTGCGAAGAGCCTCAGCCCACTGATCAAAGGGCAGACGCTTGACACATTTCTTCACGGCCTTGACATCGGCCTTGGTCTTTACATGGTAGGCAATACCCTTATAACGGGGTTCCTTCCATGCATAATTCTTTTTGTGGGTATCAAACCAGGCTTTGAGTGCGGTTTCATCCTGCGATGCCTTATCCCACACCTCACGACTGCTTATCTCGTAAAGCAACAGTCCGTCGTGATATTCCTGGAACAGATACTTCAGTTCGTTATCGGTAGCAGCAAGCGAGTCAGACTGCTGCTGCATAACCTGCTCGGCAGTTAACTTTCCTGCCGACTCTGTAACTTTGCGGCGCAGCTTCATCTCGGCAATGTCATTGCGTATACCACGGCGCTCTAACGAGGCAACAATGGTCTGCTTCAATGAATCGAAGGGTTCAAGCTGCTTACGCTCTTTCATCAGCACGATGTGATAGCCCACAGGACTCAGGAACGGCTTACTCATCTCACCAGGAGACAACGCATAAGCCACATCCTCAAACTCTTTCAGAGTCTGCGTCGGAGCTATCCAAGGCAGTTCTCCACCACGTACGGCCGAACCACCATCCTCAGAAACCTTCTTGGCTAATTCCGCGAAATCAGCTCCAGCCTGAAGAGCACTATATACAGAGTCTATACGCTGTTTGATTTTATCCTGCTGTTGGGCAGTAGCCTTGGTCGACAACTTAAGCAAGATGTGTGCAGGACGAATCAACCCACGACTGCCAATCATAGCCTTGGTACGCTCGTACATCTGACGTGCCTCAGCAAGAACTTCGGCATCAGTCGCCATAGTGGGTTTCACCTGCTGGTCGCGATACATGGCGTATTCCTGACGGAATGACGACAACGTATCTAATTTAGCATCGAGAGCAGCAGCCACCTTGAGTTTGTAGTTAACAAACAAGGTGACATACTCATCGACGGATAGTTTATCCATAACCCCTTCACCGTTATTCTTGTTGTATGAATACTCAAACTCAGAACGCGACACGGGTACACCATTGATAGTCATGATTGTAGGATCAGATGACTGTGCCAATGTTTGCTGCGAAAGAATCGCAGCAAACAAGGAAAGGGTTATAGCGAACTTTTTCATTATCAATCGTTAGGACGGCTATAGTTAGGAGCCTCACTGGTAATAGTGATATCGTGCGGATGGCTCTCGTTTACACCGGCATTAGTGATGCGGGTAAACTTGGCATCATGCAGCTTCTCGATAGTAGGAGCACCACAGTATCCCATACCTGAACGCAGACCACCAACCATCTGGTAGATAACCTCCTGAACAGTTCCCTTATAAGGAACACGACCAGCGATTCCCTCTGGAACAAGCTTCTTAACATCCTTGGTATCTGCCTGGAAATAACGGTCTTTTGAACCGTGCTCCATAGCCTCAAGCGAACCCATACCACGATAAGACTTAAACTTACGTCCGTTGTAGATGATGGTGTCACCAGGACTCTCCTCGGTACCAGCAACAAGCGAACCAATCATCACGCAGCTACCACCTGCAGCAAGTGCCTTGACAATATCGCCAGAGTAACGCAGACCACCATCAGCAATCAAAGGAACACCTGTTCCCTTCAGTGCACTATATACATCGTAAACAGCACTGAGCTGTGGAACACCTACACCGGCTACGACACGAGTGGTACAGATACTACCAGGACCAATACCAACCTTCACGGCATCGGCACCATTCTCAACCAGCATACGTGCAGCATCGCCAGTTGCGATGTTACCAACAACGATATCAATATTGGGGAACGAAGCCTTAGCCTCGCGAAGCTTCTCGACAACACTCTTAGAGTGGCCGTGTGCAGTATCGATTACGATGGCATCAACACCGGCATTAACCAGAGCCTGCATACGATCGAGGGTATCGAATGTTACGCCAACACCGGCAGCAACACGCAGACGCCCCTTATCATCCTTACAAGCCATTGGCTTATCCTTAGCCTTTGTGATATCCTTATAAGTGATCAGACCGATAAGACGGTTATCCTTATCCACAACAGGCAGCTTCTCAATCTTATTCTCCTGCAGAATCTGTGCTGCAGCGGTAAGATCGGTCTGCTGATGTGTTGTTACGAGGTTATCCTTTGACATGATCTCCTCAACGGGACGATCAAGACGACGCTCGAAACGGAGGTCACGGTTGGTAACGATACCTACCAGATGCTTGTCATCGTCGACTACGGGAATACCACCGATATGATACTCCGACATAATCTCGAGAGCCTGGGCCACTGTGCTACCCATAGGAATGGTGATAGGATCGTAGATCATACCATTCTCGGCACGCTTTACGATGGCAACCTCACGAGCCTGATTCTCGATAGACATATTCTTATGGATAACACCGATACCACCTTCGCGAGCAATGGCAATAGCCATCTGGCTCTCAGTAACGGTATCCATAGCTGCTGTTACAAAAGGAACATTAAGTTCAATGTGCTTTGAAAAACGGGTTTTCAACTCTACCGTCTTAGGCAGCACTTCTGAATAAGCGGGAATCAACAGGACGTCGTCGAATGTCAGGCCGTCCATCACAATCTTGTCTGCAATAAATGAAGCCATAAATATACTACTTTAAATTTTATTGCGTGCAAAATTAGTCATTTTTTCCGAGATAGCAAGCGTTTTCACCTATCTTTAATAGGATTTAACGTAGTGTGACCACTACCCTGCCCTGTTTGTCGGTAGAAACAACCACAGTCATACCGCCTTGACGCCATGTCTTCTGGTCGGAAGAAGTAAATCCATAGGTCTTCAAATCCTTGCAGATGGCAGCCATATCATCGGTTGCGGTGATGGTTGCAGAGGTTATATTCTGCTTCTTGCGCGCCATACTTACCGTAGCTTGATAGTCGACCATCACAAAAGTAGCAGGCACCGATTTTGCAGACATCTTTCCTACCTTATAGTCATAGCTGCGCAGAACGGTCTGAGCAGCCTTGAGCTGTCGGTTCTGCAACAGTTTTACACCCAACCCAACCAGGTCGGTATGGTTACAAGCCTGGGCCAATCCTTTCTCAATGCCTCGTGGGGCATTCTCATATTCCTTATCCTCGGCATCCATCTCATCATAGGCCATGCAATATGCTTTGGCATCGTCAAGTGTAAAACCTATGGTATAACTGCTGGTCAGCGAGCCGCGCTCGTAATGCAGACTCACTGTACCAAGACGAGTCTGGATGGTATATGCCTCCCCTTGGTTGTCAACAAAACCTTGTCCATAAACACTAACCAGTTGTTTCTTCAACACCTGAAATCGCTGTTGAACAGCCTGTAGCGATGGATATATCTGTTCTTCCTCTACGTCAACAGCATATACACGGACAGTCTGATCAGTAGTTGCCAAAGTGACAATCGACTTCGCGCCGTATACATCACCCTCATAAACATACGACTTGGCAGTCTGTTTTCCCTCGGGCTTACGCTCTGTGAAGCTCTTCTCTATCAGACCTTTCTCAAAACGATCGGCCTTGATGCCTAACGGGATATTCAGGAAGGCATTGCGGTTGTTCATATTATCAACTGCTGTAGCCCAGTCAGCCATTGCCACCTGAGCCTCATCGTCGATACCATCGGCCTTAGAGCCCGATTTCTTTTTCTTCTCTGTCTTTGCCTTCTTCTTAAACAGTTTCTTAAAAAACTGTGCATCTGAAGGTTGGGCGACCAATAAGGCGCCCAACACTATCAATAAAAGTTTCTTCATAAAATCAAATTAGTTTGCCATTTCTGAGATAAACTTAATACGTACCAGTCGTATCTCATCCTCAGAGTAGTCTTCGCCAAGTTCCTCCTCAGCAACCCGCAGGTTGTCGGTCTCACTCTCAGCAAAGTAATCATATATATCATCAATATGATCCTCATCGATAACCTCCTCAAGGAAGTAATCAATATCAAGTTTTGTTCCGCTATATACAATGGCCTCAACCTCGTCAAGCAGTTCTTCAAACTCGATGCCCTGTGCATCGGCAATATCGTCAAGAGCTATCTGACGGTCAATACTCTGGATAATCTTAACCTTAAGCATCGACTTCTTAGCCACTGTACGAACACGCATATCAACCTGGCGTTCAATCTCGTTCTCTTCACAGTAGGCCTTGATTAAATCCACGAACTCCTGAGCATAAGGCTGTTTCACCTTACCCTCTCCAACTCCCTGGATATTCTTCAACTCCTCCAGCGTGATAGGATAGTCGGTAGCCATCTGGTCGATAGACACATCCTGGAAAATCACGTATGGTGGACGAGACAGTTGCTTCGACCATTTCTTGCGCAAGTCGCGAAGCATAGATGTAAGCACCGGATCGAGCGAGCTTAATCCACCCTCATGGTCGGCCGAATCATCGTAATCACTGAACTCGGCATCCTTAACAATCATGAACGACTTAGGAGCCTTGAGGAACTTCTTACCAGCCGATGTAAGCTTGAGCAATCCGTAGTTCTCAACTTCCTTTTTCAGGAAACCAGCGATAAGTGCCTGACGGATCACAGGGTTCCATATCTTCTCGTCATCGTCGGCTCCGGCACCAAACAGCTCCTGCTGATCGTGGTGATGAGCCAGGATCTCCTCTGTCTCCTTACCGATAATAAAGTCGATCACATAATCGGAACGGAAGTTCTCCTTGATGGCCTGTATAGACTTGAGCACGATAACCAACTGATCCTGAGCCTCAATCTTGGTCTTTGGATGCAGACAGTTATCACAATTGCCACAGTTATCCTTATCGTAAGTCTCTCCGAAGTAGTGCAGCAGCATCTTTCTGCGACAAACACTGGTCTCGGCATAAGCAGCAGTCTCAACAAGCAACTGACGACCGATGTCCTGCTCGGCCACAGGCTTGCCCTCCATGAACTTATCAAGTTTCTGCAGATCCTTATATGAGTAGAATGCCAGACAGATACCCTCACCGCCGTCGCGACCAGCACGACCAGTCTCCTGATAATATCCCTCAAGCGACTTCGGGATATCATAGTGGATAACGAATCTTACATCGGGCTTATCAATACCCATACCGAATGCGATAGTTGCTACAATCACATCAATATTCTCCATCAGGAATTCATCCTGAGTGTTCGAACGGGTATTACTGTCCAAGCCAGCATGATAAGCAGCAGCCTTGATATCGTTGGCACGCAGAATGGCAGCCAGCTCCTCAACCTTCTTTCTCGACAAGCAGTAAATGATACCGCTCTTGCCAGGATGCTGTTTGATGAACTTGATGATATCTTTATCTACATTCTGTGTCTTTGGACGTACCTCATAATAGAGGTTCGGACGATTGAACGAACTCTTGAACTCAGTAGCATCTACAATACCAAGGTTTTTCTTGATATCCGTACGCACCTTGTCGGTGGCAGTAGCTGTAAGAGCTATGATGGGCGCCTTGCCAATCTCGTCTACTATCGGACGTATACGACGGTACTCAGGACGGAAGTCGTGACCCCACTCCGAGATGCAGTGTGCCTCGTCGATGGCATAGAACGAGATCTTTACCGACTTGAGGAACTCCACATTATCCTCTTTGGTCAGCGATTCGGGTGCCACATATAACAGTTTGGTACGTCCGGCAAGAACGTCCGACTTAACCTGGTCTATAGCAGCCTTGTTCAGTGATGAATTCAGATAGTGAGCAGTACCCTCCACCTCACTGAGGCTTGAGATGACGTCAACCTGATTCTTCATCAGCGCTATCAATGGCGAGATCACGATGGCTGTGCCTTCCATCAGCAACGATGGTAACTGGTAGCACAACGACTTACCTCCACCGGTAGGCATCAGCACAAAGGTATCGTTACCATCCATAAGGTTCTGAATGATACGCTCCTGATCGCCTTTGAATGTATCAAATCCAAAGTATTTCTTCAGGGCTGCTGTGAGATTCTTATTTTCGCTCATATATCTTAGTTAGTTAGGCTTCCAATTTCTGAAGATATGACTTCTCCAACTGTTTCTTAACATAGTCGGCAGTCACCTTGAACTTCTTGGTTTTCTTCGAAGGCAGGTCGTACATAGCGTCCATCATCACACTCTCAACAATCGAGCGCAAACCACGGGCACCAAGTTTGTACTCAACAGCCTTGTCAACCAAGGTCTCGAGTGCCTCCTTGTCGAAGGTCACCTCTACACCGTCCATTTCAAACAGCTTTTTATACTGACGGATAATAGAGTTCTTCGGCTCTGTGAGAATCTTCTCCAATGCCTCACGATCCAATGGATTCAGATGTGTCAGCACTGGCAGACGACCGATAATCTCAGGAATAAGTCCGAACGACTTCAGGTCCTGAGGAACAATATACTGCATCAGGTCGTTCTTATCAATCTTTCTTACGTTAGTCACCGAGTTATATCCCACCACATGGGTGTTCAAACGCTGGGCAATCTTACGTTCGATGCCATCAAACGCACCTCCGCAGATAAACAGGATATTGCGGGTATCAACATGGATATAATCCTGGTCGGGATGCTTACGTCCGCCCTTGGGTGGAACGTTCACCATTGTACCCTCCAATAATTTCAACAATCCCTGCTGAACGCCCTCTCCGCTTACATCACGGGTAATCGAGGGATTATCGCTCTTACGAGCTATCTTGTCAATCTCGTCGATAAACACAATACCGCGCTGGGCAGCCTCCACATTATAGTCGGCCACCTGCAGCAGTCTTGTCAGAATGCTCTCCACATCCTCTCCCACATATCCCGCCTCGGTAAACACCGTAGCGTCGACAATGGTAAAGGGCACATCAAGCAGTTTGGCAATGGTGCGTGCCAGGAGGGTTTTTCCCGTTCCTGTACTACCCACCATGATAATATTACTTTTCTCTATCTCTACGCCATCTTCGTCAACAGGCTGCTGCAATCGCTTATAATGGTTATAAACGGCCACCGAGAGGTAGCGCTTGGCATCGTCCTGACCGATAACGTACTGATCAAGATATTCCTTTATCTCTTTTGGCTTGGGCACCTTCAACTTGGCAACCTCATCGCCCTTCTCTCCTTTCTTGGTAGTATTTGATGTCTCCTTTAAATTATCCTGTACAATCTGGTAAGCCTGACGAGCGCAATCCTCACAGATATGTCCGCTCAGACCACTTATCAGCAGCCTTACCTCTTTTTCACTTCTACCACAGAAACTACAAACGTTCTTCATTTATTCTTCTTACTTCTTACGAGTGAGCACCTCGTCAATCATACCATAGGCCTTAGCCTCTTCAGCCGTCATCCAGTAGTTACGGTCAGAGTCGGCATATACCTTATCATAAGGTGTATGTGAGTGCTCCGAGATGATTGTATACAATTCCTTCTTAAACTTCAGAATCTCCTTTGCTTCGATTTCGATATCCGAAGCCTGACCCTGAACACCACCCAGAGGCTGGTGAATCATGACACGACTATGTGGCAAAGCCGAACGCTTGCCCTCAGCGCCAGCCACAAGCAGCACAGCACCCATAGATGCAGCCATACCTGTACAGATAGTTGCAACATCACTGGTAATAAACTGCATGGTATCATAGATACCAAGTCCTGCTGTAACACTTCCGCCAGGAGAGTTGATGTAAATCGAGATATCCTTACCTGGGTCGGTAGAATCCAGGAACAACAGCTGAGCCTGGAGTGTGTTAGCGGTATAATCGTCAATCTGCGTACCAAGGAATATGATACGGTCCATCATCAATCGTGAGAAGACATCCATCTGAGTAACGTTCAACTGACGCTCCTCAAGAATATACGGATTCATATACTGGTTCTGGGCCTTGATAACATCGTCGAGCACCATACCGTTCATTCCTAAATGCTTGGTAGCAAATTTTCTGAAATCATTATTCATATTCTTTCCTTTCTTTTATATAAAGAGAAAAGGTTATCGACCTTCCTCATCTTGCGTTTGGGACACAAAGATAATAAAAAAGTCGATAACCCTTGCATTTTAGGGGTTATTTTTTCCTAAAAAAGCTTATTTTTGTTGCATCAGCTTATTAAACTCCTCCAAAGTAACCTCTTTTTGGTTCAGTTTTACAACATTTTTGAGGGCTTCGGTAAGCTTAACATCTACAGCGCGGTCAACGAAATTGTCAACATTCTCACGCTTCTTCATCTGCTCTGCAGCATAGTTCTCAAGAACATCATCAGGTACATTGCTCATACCATACTGAGCAAACTGGGCACGGATAGCCTCCTTGGCAACAGCCTTCAGGTCATCCTCCTCTACCTTAATATTATTAGCAGCAACCAACTGCTCCTTCATCAGGTGCCAAGCCAGCTCCTTGATGCTACCCTCGAAGTTCTTCTCTACGTAGTCAGCACCCTTGTCCTGGTTGTTCTGCAGCATAACGCGCTTGAGCAAAGCCTCTGGGAACTCCAGCTTACCAACCTTCTTCTCCATGTGAGCACGTACATCAAGCAGGAACTTGTAGTCGCTGTTCTGCTGGAGCTGTGGAGCGATTGACTCAGCAATCTTCTCACGGAATGCTTTCTCGTCCTTTACAGTACCCTCACCAAATACACGGTCGAAGAGAGCCTGGTTAACCTCTGCAGGCTGGAAGTGACGGATCTCAGTAATCTGGTAGCTGAAGTCAGCAGTCAGATCCTTAACCTTCTCCTTATCAACCTTAAGCAGTGCAGCTACCTCAGCGTCGCTATCGGGGTAAGCCTTCTTTGGGTTAAAGGTGATGATATCACCAGGCTTAGCACCATCGAAGAGCTTCTTCTGATCCTCAACCTTGATGTATGCAGGCATAACCATACCACCCTCGGTTACGATACCACCTTCCTTGGTGTTACCATTCTCATCAAGCTCACGCAGATCACCAGTGATAGTATCGTTACCGCTGAACACCTCAGCCTTTACGAACTCTCCAGCCTGAGATGCGTACATCTGAACCTGATCGTCAATCAGCTTATCGTCAGCCTTGATGGTGTAATAATCGATTTTGTCTCTACCTGTAAGCTCAGCCTTGAACTCTGGAGCTACAGCGATGTCGAATACGAATGTCAGATCGTCATCCTTCTCAAAGTCCTGAGGAACCTGCTTCTCCTGATTTGGAAGGGGCTCACCCAGCATCTGAATCTTGTTCTCACGAACATACTCATACAATTTCTCGCCCAGCAGCTTGTTAACCTCTTCAACCTTAACTGCTGTGCCATACTGCTTCTTTATCATTCCCATAGGAACCATACCAGGACGGAAACCTGGAACCTGTGCCTTCTTACGATAATTCTTCAGTGTCTTTTCTACTGCCTCCTGGTAGTCGGCCTTCTCAACGGTCATAGTAAGCAGACCATTGATTTTGTCGGCGCATTCAAACGAAATTTTCATCTTTTTACGTACTTATTTATATTATATATTTTCAAATTTGAGGTGCAAAAGTACAAATAATCGGTGATATACTCGCACGTTTTTCAATTTTTAACTTTTTCCCGTCTCCTCTTTTGCTTGGCGTTCGGCCTCAATCTCTTCAAAGTTTTTCTTTCTCAGCTCAAACGATTCTGTCAGGTATTTTTCACGGACAACCTTATTAGCAGCCAACTCCTCAGGCGTTCCCTGGAACAATATACGTCCTTCAAAAAGCAGATAAGCACGGTCGGTAATAGCCAACGTCTCGTCCACATTATGGTCGGTAATCAGAATACCGATGTTAAGATACTTCAGTTTATATACAATCTGCTGGATATCCTCTACAGCGATAGGGTCTACACCGGCAAATGGCTCGTCAAGCATAATAAACTTGGGCTCGATGGCCAGACAACGTGCAATCTCCGTACGACGGCGCTCACCTCCCGACAGTCTGTCACCAAGGTTCTTTCTCACCTTCTCCAGGCGGAACTCAGCTATCAGCTGCTCTAGCTTATTCAACTGGTAGTCGCGGGGCTTACCCGTCATCTCAAGCACCGACAGAATATTATCCTCAACCGACATCTTACGGAACACACTGGCTTCCTGTGCCAGATAGCCGATACCGGCACGAGCACGCTTATATACAGGGAATTTAGTCACATCCTCATCACCCAGATAGATATGTCCGCCGTTGGGAACAATCAGTCCGGTTGTCATATAGAACGAAGTAGTCTTACCAGCTCCATTAGGACCCAGCAATCCCACAATCTCACCTTGCTTCACATCGAAGCTTACATCATTGACCACCGTACGCTTACCATAGCGCTTAACGAGGCCCTCAGTTCGTAGTACAATACGTTCTTCTTCCATATCGGCTGCAAAGGTAGTTATTTTTTGGCACGGATTACACGGATTACACGGAATTTTTCAAATTTTTATTATTAATCTGTGTTAATCTGCGTAATCCGTGCCTTATTTTTCGTAATTTTGCAGCCGAATTCAATTTGTAATTAGCATGTTATTACATAAATGGCTGACCGCCTTTGGTCGTTATATGATGCTTATGGGCCGTGTTTTCTCACGCCCCGAACGCATGAGGATGTTCCTCAAACAGTACGTAACCGAGATGACGCAGCTTGGCATCAACTCCATCGGCATCGTACTCATCATCTCGTTTTTCATCGGAGCCGTCATCTGTATTCAGATGAAGCTTAACATCCAGAGTCCCTGGATGCCCCGATGGGTTGCAGGATACACCACCCGTGAGATTCTGTTGCTCGAGTTCTCCAGCTCTATCATGTGTCTGATCCTCGCCGGAAAGGTAGGCTCAAACATCGCCTCTGAGCTTGGCACCATGCGAGTAACCCAACAGATTGACGCACTGGAGATTATGGGCATCAACTCGGCATGCTATCTTATTCTGCCAAAGATTATAGGCATGCTCACCATCATGCCGTTCCTGGTCATTTTCTCATCAGCCACAGGTATCATCGGAGCCTATGGCACGGCCTATCTGGGACACATCATCACCCCCGACGACCTGACACAAGGTCTTCAGCACGCCTTTATCCCATGGTTTGTGTGGATGAGTATCATCAAGAGCCAGTTCTTCGCTTTCATCATCTCAAGTGTGCCGGCATTCTGCGGATATACCGTCGAGGGCGGAAGCGTCAACGTGGGTAAGGCCTCAACCGATGCCGTAGTAACATCCAGCGTGCTCATTCTTTTTTCCGATGTTTTCCTAACCCAGTTACTGTCATGATCGAAGTTAAGCATTTATATAAAAGTTTTGAGGACAAAGACGTCCTGAAAGACATCAATACCGTATTCGAAGACGGAAAGACAAACCTCATCATCGGACAAAGCGGTTCCGGAAAGACAGTACTGATGAAAAATCTTGTCGGTCTGTTCGTTCCTACCAAGGGCGAGATTCTTTACGACGGCCGTAACTTCGTAAACATGACCAAACACGAGAAGGTCATGATGCGACGCGAGATGGGGATGATATTCCAGAGCGCAGCCCTGTTCGACTCTATGACTGTTCTGGAGAATGTGATGTTCCCGCTCGACATGTTTTCAAGCATGACGCTGCGAGAGCGAATCCATCGTGCCAAGGAGTGTCTGGACCGTGTTAATCTTGGCGGAGCCGACGAGAAATTCCCTGGCGAGATATCTGGTGGTATGCAGAAACGTGTGGCCATCGCCCGAGCCATCGCCCTCAATCCTAAGTATCTTTTCTGCGATGAGCCCAACTCCGGTCTCGATCCAAAGACCTCACTTGTAATCGACGATTTGTTGCATTCTATTACCCAGGAATACAACATGACCACCATCATCAACACCCACGACATGAACTCGGTGATGGGCATTGGCGAGAACATCATTTTTATTTACGAAGGAAACAAAGAATGGCAGGGTGTCAGCAGCGAGGTGATGGGTTCAACCAACACGAAACTCACCGACTTTATCTTCGCCAGCGATTTGTTAAAAAACATGCGTAAGATAGTCATGGATAACGGATTGCAGTTATAGCCAAAACACAAAATCACATTTTTATTAAATAAAAATTCCTTAAAATCTTGTTTGATTCAGTTTTTTTATATACTTTTGCAGCATAATTTAAACAATATAACCAAGATTGCATATTCTTATGAAAATGAAAAAAGAAATTAAAATCAAGAACCAGGTCGGTGAACTTGAGAAAGTAAACGCCTTCATCGAGGAGATCGGTGAAGAGCTTCAGCTCGACATGGAGCTCTTGATGAATCTGAACCTGGTGATGGAAGAGATGGTATCAAACGTTATTTTCTACGCCTATCCAGAAGGAAAAACAGCCGACATTGAACTTTCAGCCGAGTGTAACGGCCGAGAACTAACTTTTGTACTTAGCGACAAGGGCCGCGAGTTCGACCCAACAATGAAAGATGATGCTGATACAGATATAGACCCAATGGAGCGCGAGATTGGCGGCATGGGTATCTACATCGTAAAGAACATCATGAACGAAGTTACCTACCAGCGCCTGGAAGGTAAGAACCTGCTCACAATGAAAAAGGATATTTAAATAATACTTAAATTTAGAAACACGAGATTATGACACAGATTATCAAAGAAGGTGGTAAGACCATTATTAAGACTGGATCTAGAATCGACACTATGAATGCCAACCAGTTCGAGCAGGACATACAGCCAGCTCTGCGCGATGGTGGAGTTGACCTTGAGATGGATTGCACAGAACTCACTTACATGGCCAGTTCTGGTCTGCGTATCATCCAGAAGACTATGCGCACAGTTACCCAGCTCAAGGGCCAGTTCAAGATTACCAACGTATCGCCTGAGATCTACAAGATTCTGGCAATGACTGGTTTCACTAAGTTCATGAAGGTTGAACAGAAAAAAGACTAACCGATGATTTGGATTGTTGTCATACTTATCATAGCACTCCTGGCCATCTGCGTGGTTCTGCAGATGAAGGTTAAACATATCCGCGAACAGGAGGTAGAAAGCAAGCAGTTACTCGACGACTATCAGAAGCGCGTCAACGAGATGGAGAAGTTGCTTAAGGACTATCGTTCACTTGAGCAGAACTTCGACAACGTGGGTCAGGGCTACGAAGAGGCACTGATGGCTTTCGACAAGATGGAAGAAGAGAAGCAGAAGGTGCTTAAGGTAAAAGAGGCACTCGAGAAGCAGTCGTCTGAGATATTGGCCGCCAAGCAGCAGCTTGAGCAGACTATTCTCAAGAAGAAGGACATGATCGAGAAGTATGCCGAGGGCATCAAGCAGCAGCTCGACTACACCCATCCAAATGCAGGTAACATTGCTCTGCTGGCTAACGGCATCATTAATGTAGCCGAGGTTGGGATGGAACAGCCCATCGAGTGCGACGATAATGTGATGGCACAAGATATTGCAGCATTGGCTATTCAGGAGTCAGGTATCGACAAGTTCCAGAAGGCCGAATTCAAGTGTCAGATGGTAGAAGAGGCTCAGGCCACCATGGTGTTCACCAACACCAAGCAGGCCGTTCGTGCACTCGTTGCATTGCTCGACAATGCCATGAAGTTCACCGCTCAGGGCGATATCCTTCTGCTCATCAACATCGACGGTTCAAATCTTGAGTTCTGCGTTGAAGATACAGGCACTGGCGTTCTGTCAGATTATGCCGAGAAGATCTTCGAGCCTTACGTTAAGTTGAATGACTTCTTCGAGGGCAACGGACTTGGACTTACCGCAGCACGCAGCATCGCCCGCCGTCTTGGTGGCGATGTGCGTCTCGATACCGATTATCGTGGCGGTTCACGCTTCGTGTTCTCACTGCCAATTTAAAATAACACCTAAGCCCCTCCCCTTTATCGGAGGGGCTTATTGTATATATATAATAAGGTACAAAACTATAATATTCGCCACCACCTATATGCCCCTACGTCATCTATTCATCCCCCTACTGTTTTGTTTGGCAGTATCTACAGCCCAAGCCGATAAGGCTGACGAAATTCGCAAATCAATGCCCACGCTCAAAGGTGAAGCACTGATTCAAGCCTACTATAAGCTATATGTCATAGGCTAACATGTTTTAGGATTGTAGTATTTCCCTATATATTTTTCACCGATTTTGTTGTTTTGTTGTTACCGCGCCGCTTACACCCTGAGTATCAGATAGTTGCGGGTGGTAACAACAAAAATTTTGGTGACAACAAAACGGTTATTTGAGCAGTTTTACCAGATATTCTGTGCCTTTTTTGGTTCTACGGCGCTGAAGATTGGGGATATTCGACAGCGTTCTGCCGAAATGATTCAGACTATTTAGCCTCAAATCGCTACCAGCAAGCTTCTTGATGTGGGCAAAAATAGCAGATGATGTGAGATATTCTCCATCGCTCTCACTCGTTGCGGGCTCAAAACAGTCGTTAAAATACTGCTCGGCAGGTGTGAACTGCAGGAACTGACGGTTTGACTCTATAATCTGCTGTGTCTGCTCGTCATTGAAATAGTAGGCTTCATGATGATCGAGCGCATACAATGCCTGAGCGAAGATCTGCTCGTAGTTGGGATTCTGCGACATGTCGATAGGTCCCGTAAGCTCTATACCGAGGAAGCGACGACCTCCCGACGGGTCGGTCAACACATCGGCCTGGTTGGTGGCGCCGATAAACGATGCCATTCGTGGAAAAGGCTCCACATGTCGGCCGTAAGGACGTTTCACCTTGACACATGGCAGGGTGATGACATTCTTCAGGAATCCCTGCTGCAGCTGTGGCGAAATCTGATTGAACTCGTCGAGGTTTATCAACAGAAACTGACTCATCGCCAGTAGCGTCTGGCGCTTCTCGCTTACATCCAGCTGATTGGTGAAACCCCACTGCAGTTCTGGCGGCAACAGCGACTGGATGAAGGTTGACTTATTCCAACCCTGCTTGGAAATCAGCAACGGAGCCACCTGGTTGCCATAGCGATCGTAGATGCTCGACTGCCATTGGCGCACCATGCCCAGAAACCAGGTATAGAACCAATCGGGCCAATGCGGATTCTTGGTGGGCACCCTGCGGGCCAACTCGCGGATGCGGTCCTTACCATCCCATTTGCCTCGACACTCACTCAGATACTCCCAAACGGGGTTATACTCTGGGATAAACGACGAGTGGATATAGCGCGCCACATCCTTATCCCAGGCATTGAGCCCTGCCAGACGACACTCGATGGCCATACGATTCAGCACACGGTCGTCGACAGGTACATACGGATGCACCCAGGTGTTGTTGGGGCGATACTCGGTATATCCCATCACGGTGTTGAAGCGGAACACGTAGCGCGAAGCAAGATAATCCATCACCTGCTGCTGGTCTTTGCGTATCTGCAGGGCTGCTTCTCCATTTGCCTTCTGCTTGGTGGCCTTCTCGGCATATGCCGCTCCTACTATGGCGCGGATATGGTCGTCCTCAGCCTCGGTCCAGAGGTGTGAGCGCATGTGGAGAACGGCTTCCTCTTCTGGGAATCCAAACTGGCGCAATCTGCGAGCAAGGGCCGTGAGATAAGCCTCATGGCGATGCTTGTCGCCATCAAACCGGGCGCCCATCTCTTCCATCACCTGTACTGAGGCCGAGCGATACAGATATTCGTAATCGTTGTATTTATCGTGGTCGGTCTGCAGCTGTTCGGGCAGCTGAGGTTTGGCCGTTGGCAACTTTTCAAGAGTCGACACCTGCAGCGCTGTGGCTTTCAGGTTCACCAGCGGATGCTGATCCATCGTCATGCGGAACGTCATTCTTGCCGAGGCCTCCTGCTGGACGATCTGTCCCTCAAACAGTCCACCGTATATTTTTACTGCATAATGATATCCTGCCTTGGCTAGTTTATCGGCTTCAGCCTCTGATTCCGGCATCGGCTGATCTTTGGGCGCTATGCGGACGAGCAGTTTCACTGTTTTTCCACTACTGCCCATAAATGCAGCCAAGGTTGATGGCATACCCATGGCCAACGCCTTAGTCTGTTCAATCTGTCCGGCATCCTCGAATTTGCCAAGGGTGAGCAATATCAGTCCGTTCCACTTGCCGAACTCTAGGTCGCTGTTAGCTTTTTTGGTCAGTTCGGATGTGGCGCATACGCGCGGCATCAAGTGCATATCTCGATATTCCCACCCAAGATTGGCTATCATGGGCAGCTGACGTCTGAAGGAGGCTATCGCATCCTTACCGATGTCGGTTTTCATACGTTCCATCAAGGTTTCGATGGTTCGGGTTGATACATGCTGAACATTCTTCTTGTCTGTTCTGATGAGTGTTACTTTCATATCTTTGTTTGTTTCAATTGGTTTGTAATGGTTATTGGGATAATCTGCACGAGGTGTTCAGATAAAGTCTTACCACTATTACAACGAGCTTGTAATAGTATTACAGCGTACTTGTAACGCCGTTACAACTACTTTGTAACGGTATTACAGTAGCCTTGTAATAAGGCTTCTAAGTAAAGTCGTAGGTTTCTTTGGTCTTCTCGAAAACCACCTCGTCGGTATATCCTGCGTTGCGGAAGATATTGCGGATATCCTCCTGCTGCTGTGGCGAGAGCCATTTCTTGCCGTTGCGATACAGGTAGTAGGTGCCGTTGCCGCCAAGATAATTGCTGATCCTGCGGCGCATCTCTACAAACATGCTGCTGACGCGCGGATTGTCCTTCACTACAAATCCTGTAGCAAGAATCACTTTCTCGTCTTTGCGATAGAATCGACACTGTCCGTTCTTGAATGCATTGGGGTATACGGCCCATCCGTTATCCCTGTCGGCAGGCATCTCGAGTGCCGACTGGAATCGCAGACAACTGTCGTGTTTTGGGCACTGCTCATTAAAGCAGTAATGCCAGCTTGGTGCTATCTGGCTTGAGTCATATTTATTTGCCATAGTTATTGATATTATCCTCATTCTTTTTACGTTGCAAAGATACAAAAAAAATAGCGTTTTTGCAAGTTTTTTGCCATAAAATTTCACCTGTTTTGGGCGTTTTTGCTGAAATAACCGTTTTGTTGTCACCAAACAATTTGTTGTTACCACCCGCAACTATCTGATACACAGAAAGTAAGCGGCGCGGTAACAACAAAACAACAAAATCGGGGAAAATTTTCTTTGGAGTAAAACAAAAAAAATCCGAAAAAACAAAGACTTTCAGAAATTCTTTGTACTTTTGCAGCCAAAACAAACAAGGACTAGAAATGAAGAAGATTATTCTAACATCGATGGCTGCACTATTGTTCGCAGTTACCGTTAACGCCCAGACGGCGCTCAAGAAGGTATATAATGAAGACATTAACCCGCTGGAGCAGATTGACCAGGCTGTAACAAAGGCCAAAGGCGAGGGAAAACTGGTAGTCTGTCAGGTGGGTGGCAACTGGTGCCCTTGGTGCCTGCGCTTTGCCGATTTTATCACGAAAGATGCCGACATCAGCCAACTGATAGCCGAGAACTTTGAATATATCCACGTAAACTACAATCCACGAAAGTCGCAGGGCCAAGAAAAGCAGGAACAGGGCAAGGCGCTGATGGCACGACTGAATAATTGTGGCCGATTCGGATTCCCAGTATTTGTGGTGCTGGATAAAAACGGCAAGGTTCTCCACATACAGGATTCCAGTTTTCTGGAGGAAGGTCAAGGCTATAGCAAGGAAAAAGTACTGAGATTCTTCAAGAGCTGGACACCAAAGGCATTATGAGTAATTGATGTTGCTCATCAGGCTATTATTCTAAAAATTAAATAAAAACTCGTTTTTATTTGGCAGTTATCGATAAAAATCGTATTGGAGGGCGCAAAGAACAACGTTGTAATACCAAGCGTTAACACAGTATCTCCCAGTGAAGGTGGTGACGTTCCTACAAAGGTAGAGTATAACACAACTGTCGATGAAAACGAAGCTAACGACAACAAGTGGTACACCATCGACGGACGACCAATCAATAAACCCTCGCAAAAGGGTATCTACATCAGAAACAGGAAAAAGGTTGTAGTGAAATAACAATAAAAAAATCCCCGCCGAATTGGGCGGGGATTTTATATTGGTTTTAGAAGTTCCACTTCACAGCGAGTGTCGGGTTGATGAAGAACGACTTGTCATCGTAAGTATTATAGATGAAGTTGTTACTGATCTCAATCTCGGTACCAACGCTGAAGTGATTGGTGAAGTTATACCAAAGCTGAGGCTCTGAGAGGATAACCAACTGACCCTTACCCTCTGCAGTCTCACCACGCCACAAATCGAGGAAACCTGAGAAGGTGCACTTGTTGTTAGCAAAGTTAAGACCCCACACACCAGTGAGCTGAACAGAGTTGTAAGCCGATGTGTTGTCATAGCTCTTAAAGTAGCGCTTGTACATCAGCTGGGCGCTCCAGGTCTTTGAGAAGTCGCCACTGTGACCATTGTAGGCAGCACCCACAAGGGCAGCCTGCTGGAACGAACCAAAGCGGTTCAATCCGCCATCATACTCTACGTGAGCTGCAAAACCCTTCTTACCGATATTGAACTCACGAGAAATCTCAGTGTAAGCGCCCTCAGTAAACTTATTAGTAAAGTCTACATCCACAAAGTAGAACCAAGAACCCCACTTGTCGGCCTTGAACTGCTCGAGGGTAACGGTAACTCTCTGACGACCATCTTCCTGGTCAGAATAGAAACTGCGACCGAAGTCATAATGAACCTGCACATTCTGTGCATTTGCGCCAAGTGCTGCTACAGCCATAAGCGCCATCAAGAAAAACTTTTTCATACTATAATAATGTTTAATACTTAATGTTTAACGTTTAATGTTTCAAACATCATCCTCGCGGCATTATCGGGGGCTTTCTCATCTCCTAACGCACGCGATACCTCTTTATAGCCCTCAAGCATCTGCCGACGGGTCTCACCATCGAGAATCTTAGCAAGTTCGGTGCGGATATTAGCCACCGAAAAGCTTTCTGCCACCAGTTCGCGCACCACCTCACGACCAGCCACGAGGTTCACAAGCGAAACAAATTTTACCTTTAACATATGGCGACGTACAAAGCCGGCAATCATTGGCAGAGGGGTTTTATAGCACACCACCTGAGGCACACCGAATAAGCACGTCTCGAGAGTAGCCGTACCACTGGTAACCAAGGCTGCATGGGCTTTTGAAAGCAAATCATAGGTTTTACCGAACACGATATCCACCTGAGCATCCCCGATAAACTGCTGGTAGTATTCGGGATCAATACCAGGGGCGCCAGCCACCACTATCTGGTAAGTTTTTTCATAACCCTTCACAGCTTCAATCATAGGAGGCAGATTATCCTTAATCTCCTGTTTACGAGAGCCAGCCAGAAGGGCGATGATATGCTCTCGCTCCGTCGGCGGCGACGCAAGAAAATATGCCTTAACCTCATCAGCTGTTGGATTGCCCACGTAGTGGATGGGATAATGATGTTTCTTCTCAAAGAAATCAACCTCGAAGGGGAGAATTGAGAAGAGTTCATCCACATCGCGCTTGATGTTTTTGATGCGATGCTCCTTCCATGCCCATATCTTTGGAGAGATATAGTAATAAACGGGTATGTTTGTATGAGATTTTACATACTCAGCAATCTTAAGATTAAAGCCAGGATAGTCAACCAGAACAACGCAGTCGGGTTGCCATTGCACGATATCCTGCTTACACATCTTCATATTGCGAAGTATGGTTGGCAAATGCATCAGCACGGGGATAAAGCCCATGTAAGCCAGTTCCTTGTAATGGCGCACACGGGTACCGCCAACGGCAGTCATCATATCGCCGCCGAAGAAACGAAACTGCGCTTCGGCGTCAATTTCTTTCAACGACCGCATCAGATGCGATGCATGCAGATCGCCCGAAGCCTCACCAACTATCAGATAATACTTCATTCTGATGGAGAATTAGAGATTCCAACTATTAATCAAATCGATAGCCTGGTAGGCTGTAACATCAATAGTGGTTGGAGTGATGGCTACATAGCCGTGACTAAGGGCCCAGTTGTCGGTATCTTCGGCTTCGGGCTCATCGTTGCGATAGTGTCCCACCATCCACCAGTAGTCGTAACCACGGGGATGGTGCTCCTTGATAGTCTCGTTATACCAAGTACCAAAAGCCATCCTGCAGACTTTCACCCCCCGATAAGGGGGGATACTAGCAGAACTAGCAGAACTAGCAGAACTAGCCGGGCTAGCCATACTAGCCATACTAGGCATACTAGCTTGGCCAGGAAAATTAACATTCAGGCAAACGCCCTTGGGCAGTCCCTCGGCCAGAACGCGCTGGGTTATCTGGCGGACATAAGGGCGCAAAGGCTCGAAATCGGCATCAGGGGCATAATCGCAAAGCGAGAATGCCAGCGATGGGATATACTTCAAACAGCCCTCGATGGTGACACCCATAGTGCCACTATAGTGGGCGTTAACCGAGGCATTATCGCCGTGGTTGATACCACCGATAATCATATCAGGGCGACGCTGACAGATATTGGCCAGCGCCATCTTTACACAATCAACAGGTGTGCCGTTGCACGACCACACCTCTACCCCATCTTCTTGATGGCGCAAATCCAGTCGGAGGGGGATTCCAGCCGAGAAAGCACGCGAATAACCACTACGGGCATCGTCGGGGGCACAGACGATGATATCTGCTATGTCCTTAAGCATTTCCACCAGGCAGTTGATGCCCTTGGCCTGAAAGCCATCATCATTGGAAATGAGCAGTAAAGGTCGTTTAATTTCCATAAAATAAATACGATTTGCGTGCAAAAGTACGAAAAAAGGTTTAAAAATCAGCGGTTTCTCATAAGAAATGTGTAACTTTGTGGCCAAATTTCTTATTTTTATCAAGATAGAACAGAATAAAATGGGTAAGATTATTGCATTAGCAAACCAAAAAGGCGGTGTCGGTAAAACCACGACAACCATCAACCTGGCAGCTTCGCTGGCTACGCTAGAGAAGACTGTTCTAGTAGTCGATGCCGATCCTCAGGCCAACGCATCGAGCGGTCTGGGCGTCGACATAAAGGAGGTAGATTGTTCACTTTACGAATGTATCATTAACAAAGCCGACGTTCACGAAGCCGTGTACACCACCGATATCGACGGATTGGACATTGTGCCAAGCCATATCGACCTGGTTGGTGCCGAGATAGAGATGCTGAATCTGAGCGACAGAGAGAAGGTGCTGAAGCACATGCTGGACCCCATACGTGAGGAGTACGACTATATTCTGATTGACTGCTCACCATCGCTGGGCCTCATCACCGTTAACGCACTGACAGCTGCCGACTCGGTTGTCATCCCCGTACAGTGCGAGTACTTTGCACTGGAGGGAATCAGCAAACTGCTGAACACCATCAAGATTATTAAAAACAAACTGAACCCATCACTGGAGATTGAGGGATTCCTCCTGACAATGTACGACAGTCGTCTGCGTCTGGCCAACCAGATCTACGACGAGGTGAAGCGCCACTTCCAGGAGCTGGTGTTCAAGACAGTCATACAACGAAACGTAAAATTATCAGAAGCTCCAAGCCACGGACTGCCCGCCATCCTTTACGATGCTGACTCGACGGGTGCGAAGAACCATCTGGCTCTGGCTCAGGAAATCATATTCAAGAACAAGAAATAACCATGGCAGTTAAGAAGAAATACGACCGTAGCGTCTTGGGACGCGGACTGGACAACATCGGTTCGGGCAGAGGCCTTGGACTGGATGCACTTATCAACACAAACGACATTAGAACAAAGGGTACAGCAAACCTGCTGATGCTGCCAATAGATAAGATTGAGCCAAACCCCGACCAGCCTCGACATGAGTTCGACGAGAGTGCTCTGAAGGAATTGGCAGTGAGTATTCGTGAGATTGGAGTCATCGTGCCCATCACCGTTCGAGAGATGGATGGCGAGCACTACCAGATCATAGCCGGAGAGCGCCGTTGGAGAGCATCTAACATGGCTGGTCTGAAGGAGTTGCCTGCCTATATCATGGCTACTGGCGACGAGCATGTGATGGAGATGGCTCTGGCCGAGAACATCCAGCGCGAGGATCTGAACGCCATTGAGATTGCACTGGCTTATCAGCGACTGGCTGAGACCACCGGTATGACTCAGGAGAGAATGTCGGAACGACTGGGTAAGAGTCGCGCTTCGATTACCAACTACCTGCGACTGCTCAAGCTGCCCGCACAGATACAGATGGCCCTGAAGAACAGAGATATCGACATGGGTCATGCCCGTGCCCTGCTGTCGCTCGAGAGTCCATCGGCTCAGCTCAAACTGTTTAAAGACGCTCACCGCAACGGCTACTCAGTACGTAAGATTGAGGAGATAGTACAGAGAATGAAGAAAGGCGAGAGCCTGCAGGATGTCAAGAAGATTATCGACCCCAAGCAGCTGCCTCTGGAGTACAGTATCCTGAGAGACCGTCTGTCGGAGTTGTTCAAAACAAAGGTAAATATGACCTGCTCGCCCCAGATGAAGGGAAAATTCAGCATCAGCTTCAATAACGAAGATGAGCTGGAGTACATCATGCAGGTGTTCGACAAAGTGAAGAAAAGTCAGAAATGAGAATAATAAGCAAACTGTGGATAACGGGCGTACTCCTTTCACTGGTTGCTCATGCCGCCAAGGCGCAGGAGCCAGTGGAACCTGTGGAGAACGACACGCTGACACAGGTAGTAAACAATGAGATGTCGGTCTTGATCGACTCAGCCCGGATTCCTAAGAAGCCTGTGAAGGACATGAGTCTGTGGCGCCCCAACCCTAAGCGTGCACTGTGGCTGGCACTGGTTATTCCAGGCGGCGGACAGATATACAACCGAAAATACTGGAAACTGCCGCTGGTTTACGGCGGATTCCTTGGCTGTTTGTACGCCATGAACTGGAACAACACCATGTATAAGGACTATTCGCAGGCCTATCTCGACCTGATGGATAACGACCCTGCCACACAGAGTTACAACCAGTTTATGCACCTGGGCATGCAGATTAACGACAGCAACATGGACCGGTATAAGGACCTGTTTAAGAAACGAAAGGACAGATACCGCCGCTGGCGCGACATGAGCTTCTTTGTGCTGGTGGGCGTTTATGCACTGTCGGTCATCGACGCCTACGTTGATGCCGAGTTGTCGGCATTCGATATCTCAAAAGACCTGAGTCTGAGAATCGAGCCAACGATACTCGACACCCACACTTCGAAGAATCCACTCGACTCTGCAGTAGGCGTGCAGTGTAGTATCAAATTTTAATGGAATATGACAGATAAGAATTACATAAAGATTTTAAGTTTTGCGGCACTGCTGTTTTGTAGCGCCCCATTGTCGGCACAAACTATTTTAGATACGCCAGATGATGAGGAAGAGGTTGACTCACTGTTCGTACCTATCGAGGACGAGATTTCGGTAGTTGACAAACAGGGAAACACAGAGTTCATCGACTTCCCTGAGGCTATGACTTATGAACTCGACAGTCTGATGAGTCTCTATATGTCGAAGACCTATCTGAGCATGCCGGGCGACTGTGAGATGAAGGACGAGAATCCAGCATTCACCCCCGAGGAGTATATTGACCGACTTCGTCGTATGCCAACAGTCATGGAGATGGGATACAACGATATCGTGCAGCGATTCATCGACCGATACATGGCACGTCTGCGCCACTCTGTAAGCTACATGCTGGGAGCCACGAACTTCTATGTACCAATATTCGAAGAGGCGCTCGAGGCTTATCAGGTGCCATTGGAGCTCAAGTACCTGCCGGTTATCGAGAGTGCCCTGAACCCAAGAGCCGTATCGCGTGTTGGTGCTACAGGACTGTGGCAGTTTATGCTGGGCACCGGAAAACAGTACGGACTGGAGATAAACTCACTGGTTGACGAGCGCCGCGACCCGGTTCGCTCATCGTATGCTGCAGCCCGCTATCTGCGCGACCTGTACCGCATCTTCGGCGATTGGAATCTGGTTATCGCTGCCTATAACTGCGGGCCGGGAAACATCAACAAGGCTATCCACCGCTCGGGCGGCGAGAAGGACTACTGGCGCCTGTACCCATATCTGCCAGCCGAGACTCGTGGTTACGTGCCAGCATTTATTGCAGCTAACTACGCTATGACATACTACTGCGAACACGGCATCTGCCCCATGAGCACCAAGTTGCCGCTGCAGACCGACACCGTGGTTGTGAACCGCGACGTGCATCTGGAGCAGATAGCTAAGGTGCTGGATCTCGACATCGAGATGCTGCGCTCGCTGAACCCGCAGTACCGTCGTGACATCGTGCCCGGTACCACCAAGAGTTATGCCATCCGCTTGCCGATGGCTGATACCGGTCGTTTCATCGACATGCAGGATTCTATCTATAACTACCGCACCAGCGAACTGCTGACCAAGCGCGCTGTGGTTGATGTGAACGACGATCAGCCCACCTTCCGCAAAAAGGTAGTTAAGCGCGGTCGCCGTGCAAGTGTCCGCAAGGGTCGCAATGCCCGTCGCGGTAAGGCTACCAGCAAGTCGCGTCGCAGCAAGGCATCTAAGCGCAGAAGAAGAAGATAATCAGTATAATCCATAGGAAAAACATAAAGCATATGGCAGAAGAAGTGCAATTGAACCAAGAGGAGAAAGATGACCAGATTATAAACGAAGCGTTTGAAAAACTACTGAACGACTATATCGCATCGCGTCATCGTAAGAAAGTAGACCTGATTACAAAGGCCTTTAACTTTGCGCGCCAGGCCCACAAGGGAGTACGCCGACTCTCGGGCGAGCCATATATCATGCACCCCATCGCTGTGGCTCAGATAGCCTGCAGCGAAGTAGGACTGGGCTCAACAAGTATCTGTGCCGCACTGCTGCACGACGTGGTTGAGGATACCGACTACACGGTTGAGGATATTGAGAACATCTTCGGTGCAAAGATTGCACAGATTGTTGACGGACTGACCAAGATCAGTGGTGGTATCTTCGGTGAACAGGCTTCGGCACAGGCCGAGAACTTCAAGAAGCTGCTGCTGACGATGAGCGACGACATCCGCGTCATCATCATCAAGATTTGCGACCGTCTTCACAACATGCGAACACTGGAGAGTCAGCCGGCCAACAAGCAGTATAAGATTGCGGGCGAGACACTGTATATCTACGCCCCTCTGGCAAACCGACTGGGTCTGAACAAGATAAAGACAGAACTGGAGAACCTGAGCTTCAGGTTTGAGCATCCCGACGAATATGCATCGATTGAGTCGAAACTGAAACAGACCAGTGATGCCCGTGACGAGCTGTTCTCACAATTTACAACGCCAATCGAGGACGCCCTGAAGCAGATGGGCATCAAATATGAAATCAAGGAACGTGTAAAGACACCTTATTCTATATGGAACAAGATGCAGAACAAGCACGTGAGCTTTGAGGAGATTTACGATATTCTGGCTGTACGCATCATCTTCACGCCCAACAACCGCGAGGAAGAGGTTAACGAGTGCTTTAATATCTACGTCGCCATATCGAAGATATACAAGAGTCACCCCGACCGTCTGCGCGACTGGCTCTCGCAGCCGAAGGCCAACGGCTATCAGGCGCTGCACGTCACACTGATGTCGAAACAGGGTCAGTGGATTGAGGTACAGATACGTTCTGACCGTATGGACGAGATTGCCGAGCAGGGATTTGCTGCCCACTGGAAGTATAAGGACGGCGTGGAAGAGGAGTATACCGAGGACGAGAACGAGCTGAACGAGTGGTTGCGAACCATCAAGGAGATTCTGGACGACCCCCAGCCCGACGCCATGGACTTCCTCGACACCATCAAACTGAACTTGTTTGCGAGCGAGATATTCGTGTTCACACCAAAGGGCGAGATTCGTACGTTGCCCGCTGGATGTACGGCACTCGACTTCGCTTTCTCAATACACACCTTCCTGGGCAGCCATTGTATCGGCGCCAAGGTCAACCACAAGCTGGTGCCACTGAGCTATAAGCTGCAGAGCGGCGACCAGGTGGAGATTCTCACCTCTAAGTCGCAGCACGTCAATGCCGAATGGATAAACTTCGTGTCGACAGCCAAGGCAAAGGCCAAGATTCAGGCCATTCTGCGCCGCGACAACCGTGAGACGCAGCGCGAGGGTGAGGAGATACTGAACGAGTTCCTGAAGAAAAACGGCTTTGAGCCCTCAACAGTACTGGTCGACAAACTGGCCGAATTCCACGAATACCGTGGGCGCAACGAGTTCTTTCAGGGACTGGGCGAGAAAATTGTGCTGCTGGGCGAGAAGGACGTCGACGAGTTGAACGGTAAGAACAAGGACGAAGACAGCGGCAAGGGCTGGCGAAAATACATACCGTTTGTGGGCAGCGACAAGAAGAAAAAGGAGGAAGCACCCAAGCAAGAGCTGTTTGTGGTGCCCGACAAGTTCAATCGCAAGAAGCCTGTCTACATCTCAGAAGAGAACATCAAACAGTATAAGTTCATGGGCTGCTGTCACCCGATACCAGGTGACGATGCCTTGGGATATATCAACAACAAGAACCAGATTGAGATACACAAGCGCGCCTGTCCGGTAGCTGCCAAGCTCAAGACAAGCTACGGAAACCGTATCCTCGACATCAAGTGGGACATGCACCGCAAGCTCTACTTCGATGCCACTATCCGTATCAGCGGTATCGACCGTCTGGGTATGCTAAACGAGATCACACAGGTGATTTCGTCGCAGATGAATGTGAACATACACAAGATTCTCATCACCTGCGAGGAGGGTATCTTTGAGGGATCCATCGAGATGCGCGTTCACGACCGAGCTAACGTTCGCGCCATCATGAATAATCTGAAGAAGATTCAGGATCTCAAGGAGATATCGGAGATTATGTAATTTTACACATTATTATATTTATATGAAGAGAGCATTACTATTACTAGTTTTAACAACATTACTTTCAGCCTCGGTACCAGCACAAGAACGACCTTTATGGATGCGCTTCTGCTCCATCTCACCCGATGGACAGACTATCGCATTCTCGTATAAAGGCGACTTGTTCACAGTGCCTGTTACAGGTGGCACAGCTAAACAAATTACCACAAATCCAGCTTACGACTATTGTCCGGTATGGAGCCCCGACGGCAGTAAGATTGCCTTTGCCTCCGACCGTGAAGGCGGCATAAACGTATGGATGATTTCAAAAAACGGTGGTGCGCCAACACAGCTCACCACTAGCAGTCATTACAAGAATGTACTTACATTCAGCGACAACGACCATGTGCTGTTCAGTATGGCCGACATGCCAAGTCGCCAGACCATCATCCCTGCTTTGGGTAAGTTCCCACAGGTGTATGAGGTAAGCATCAAGGGTGGACGTCCACGTATGTACACCGCACTGCCTATGGCCGACGTGAACATTAACCGCAAGACCGGCGATGTGCTGTATCACGACATCAAGGGCAGCGAGGATATGTACCGCAAGCACCATCAGTCACCCATCTGTCGCGACATCTGGATGATGTCGAAGAACAAGGAGTTCACCAAACTCACCGACTTCGTGGGCGAGGACCGCACACCGGTATGGGCTGCCGATGGCAAGGGCTATTACTATCTGAGTGAGAAGGACGGCACATTCAATGTGTGGTATCGCAGTCTGGACGGCACTCAGAACCAGCAGATTACACAGCACAAGACAAATCCTGTGCGATTCCTTACTGCATCAAACGACGGTACACTGTGCTACGGCTACGATGGTGAGATATACACCGTTCGTCAGGGGACTAAGCCTCAGCGTGTGAACATCAGCATCGTCAGCGACCGCAGCGACCGCGACCTTATCCGCGAGGTAAACACCAAGGGGGCTACCGAAGTGTGCGCTTCGCCAAGTGGCAAGGAGGTGGCATTCATCGCTCACGGCGAGGTGTATGTCACATCGGTTGACTACAAGACAACCATCCGTATCACCGATACTCCTGAGCAGGAGCGTAACCTAAGCTTCTCGCCCGACGGTCGTAGCATCGCCTACGCCTCAGAGCGCGGTGGTTGCTGGAACATCTATCGTACCAGCATCAAGAACAAGGACGAGAAACTGTTCACCTACTCTACCGAATTGGTTGAGGAGCAGCTTACAAAGCAGAACCGCACATCGTTCTATCCTCGTTTCAGTCCCGATGGTAAGGAGCTGGCCTTCTTCGAAGACCGCGGCACTATTCGCATCATCAACCTGGCAAACAAACAGATCAGGACGGTGATGGACGGTAAGAACCTGTTCTCTTATAGCGACGGAGACATCGACTTTGAGTGGAGTCCCGACAGCAAATGGCTGTTGGCTACATACTATGGCGACGGAGGTTACCACCACGATGACATCGCACTGATTGATGCTTCTGGCAAACAGAAGCCCTATAATCTTACAAACAGTGCTTATGTCGACTCAAACCCTCACTGGGTTCTGGGCGGAAAAGGTATGCTCTTTAAGAGTAATCGCCGAGGTTATAAGAATCACGGCGGACACGGCTACCAGAACGACTTCTTCATCATGTTCTTCGACATCGACGCCTACGAGCGTTTCATGATGAACAAAGAGGAGAAAGCACTCTACGACGAGGCTCACAAGAAGGATGCCGCACAGACCACGCTGACATTCGACCTTGAGAATGCCCGCAACCGCGTGGTTCGTCTGACAGCCCACTCTACCCGACTGGGCGACGGATTCCTGACAGCCAAGGGCGACACACTGTTCTACGAGGCTGCCTACGATGATGGTTATGACCTGTGGAAATACGACCTGCTAGAGGACAAGAACGAGTTGGTACTGAAAGGACTGGGCAGGGGCGACCTGATGACTGACAAGAAGCAGAAGAACCTGTTCCTCTTGAGCAGAGGAACCATCAAGAAGGTTGAACTGGCCAAGGGCAAGCGTACGAACATCGACTTCGAGGCACCATTCAACTATCGTCCATACGAGGAGCGTCAGAATCTGTTCGAGCACATCTGGCGACAGGTTGACGATAAGTTCTATCGCGACGATCTGCACGGTGTTGACTGGGCCGGATACAAGAAGATATACGAGAAGTTCCTGCCATATATCAACAACGAGTACGACTTCCGCGACATGCTGGCAGAGATGCTGGGTGAACTGAATGCATCGCACACCGGTGCACGCTATTCAACCAGTGTACAGTTCCGCACCGCTTCGCTCGGTCTGTTCTTCGACGAGAACTACAAGGGCAACGGACTGAAGATTGCCGAGATTGTAAAGGGCAGTCCACTGGCTGTTCGTAACACGGGCGTCAAAGCCGGCGATATCATCGAGGCTATCGACGGTACACCTATCAACAAGGGGGATGACTTCTATCCGCTGCTGGCAGGTAAGACAGGTAAGTTGGTACGCCTTACCATCGGCGGACGTAACGTGAATATAAGGGCCATTTCACTGACAGCATTCAACAATCTGCTCTACGACCGCTGGGTGGAGCGTAACCGCAAGATGGTTGACAGTCTGTCAAATGGAAAAATTGCCTACGTGCATATCTCATCGATGAATGGTGATAAGTTCCGACTGCTGTATGAGGAGATCCTGAATGAGGATAACCGCGAGCGCGATGCGGTCATCGTTGACGAGCGCCACAACGGTGGTGGCTATCTGCACGACGATCTGTGCCATCTGCTTAACGGTCGTCAGCACTCTCACTTCATTGCCCACGGCAAGTACCTCGGCATAGAGCCATCGGCACAGTGGAACAAACCATCGTGCGTACTGCTCTGCGAGGACGACTACAGTAATGCCTGCGGATTCCCACGTCAGTATCAGGACATGAAGATTGGAAAACTCATCGGTGCTCCTGTGGCAGGTACCTCGACCAGCGTTTGGTGGGAGACACTCATCAACGGTATCGTATTCGGTATTCCACAGGTGGGACGTATTGATGTTCGTGGCGACTACGGTGAGAACACACCGATTACACCCGACATCATTGTTTACAACAGTCCTGAGGACTACCTGAACGGCCACGATGCCCAGCTGGAGCGCGCCGTGAAGGAGATGCTGAAGGAAGGTGCCGAATTCAAGGAAAAGACAAAGAATGACTTCGGAGGTCACAAGAAATAAAAATAAGAATCCCCGCTGGTTGGCGGGGATTCTTATTTTTTATAACATGTCCAAGTGGTCTCTGAGTTTCTCAAGCTCTGTGCGCATCTCTATCAATTCATTAAGCGCCATAGCTGTGGTTTCGGCACCCTTACGGTTTTTCTGAAGGATATCGCGTGCTGCCGATATCTTAAAGCCACGCACTTTTACCAGATTGTGTATCAGTCGGATCTGCTCAATATCCTTCTCCTGATACTGACGTATCTTGGCAGTGCCTGAGGTCTTGGGTCTCAGGAAAGAAAACTCCTGCTCCCAATAGCGCAAGGTGCTCTCGTTAAGATCGAACATCTCCGCAACCTCCCTGATGGAGTAATAAGTCTTGAAATTCCTATTAAGATTCAGTGCCATAATTATTCCCAATTTTGCCGCAAAGGTACAAAATATTTTTGAACGACAAGGAAAAAATGGAATTTTATTTTGTATTTCGCCCGTTTATTCGTACCTTTGCACCCCAAATAGCAATTTGTCCGCTCGGCTTTGCCGCTTTTACAAAGGCGGAACACCGGCTAAAAGAATAGTAAATAGTCAAATATAGCAACAAGATGATGACAGCAAATGAGATTCGCGACTCTTACAAGAAGTTTTTCGAGTCGAAACAGCACGCTATCGTACCATCAGCTCCAATGGTCATCAAAGATGACCCAACTCTGATGTTTACGAATGCAGGTATGAACCAGTGGAAAGATATTATCCTCGGCACACGTGACCCCGAGCCACGCCGTCGAGCGGATACACAGAAGTGCCTGCGTGTTAGCGGAAAGCATAACGATCTTGAGGAGGTTGGTCATGACACTTACCACCACACCATGTTCGAGATGCTGGGCAACTGGAGTTTCGGCGACTACTTCAAGGAGGGTGCCATCGATATGGCTTGGGAGTATCTGGTTGATGTGCTCAAGCTGAATCCCGAGGATCTCTATGTTACAGTATTCGAGGGCTCGCCCGAGGAGAACATCCCACGCGACGACGAGGCTGCCAAGTACTGGGCTAAGCACGTGCCCGAGGATCACATCATCAACGGAAACAAACACGACAACTTCTGGGAGATGGGTGACACAGGTCCTTGCGGTCCTTGCTCTGAGATCCACGTCGACTCTCGTACTCCGGAGCAGAAGGCTGCAAGCGGAAAGAGCGGTCGTGAGCTCGTTAACCAGGACGACCCACAGGTCATCGAGATATGGAACCTGGTGTTCATGCAGTTCAACCGCAAGGCTGACGGTTCTCTCGAGAAGCTGGGCATGAATGTTATCGACACCGGTATGGGTTTTGAGCGCCTGGTTCGCATGATGCAGGGCAAGCACTCTAACTACGATACCGACGTGTTCCAGCCCATCATCAAGGCCGAACAGCAAATCACCGGCCTGAAATACCTCACCTTCGAGGAAGAAGAAGCCCTCCAGGCCAGCCAGGCCAGCAATGCTAGTAATGCTAGCCAGGCTAGCATCAACGTTGCCATGCGTGTCTGCGCCGACCACCTGCGTGCCGTAGCATTCTCTATCGCCGATGGTCAGCTGCCTTCAAATGCCAAGGCCGGCTATGTTATCCGCCGCATCCTGCGCCGTGCTGTTCGTTATGCCTACACTTTCCTCGGTCAGAAAGACGGATTCCTACATAAGCTCGTTCCAACACTTGTGGCCGAGATGGGAGATGCCTTCCCCGAACTGAAGGCTCAGCAGCAGCTCATTACCAAGGTTATCAAAGAGGAGGAGGATTCATTCCTACGCACCCTTGAGAAGGGTATCGGTATGTTGAACGATGCCATGAGTCAGCTGAAGGCTGAGGGCAAGAGCGAGTTGGATGGTGTTCAGGCCTTCCGTCTGTTCGATACCTACGGATTCCCTCTCGACCTCACAGAGCTCATCTGTCGTGAGAACGGCTTCACCGTTAACGAGGAGCAGTTCAACGTTGAGATGCAGAAGCAGAAAGACCGCGCCCGTAACGCCGCCGCCGTAGAAAACAGCGACTGGGTAGAAGTATCTCCTAGCCAGGCTAGTCCTGCTAGTAATGCTAGCCCATCCATCGAACAGCAGTTCGTAGGCTACGATTATACAGAATACGAGTGCCACATCATACGCTACCGCAAGGTAACCCAGAAAAAGAACGAATTCTACGAGCTGGTACTCGACTATACCCCATTCTATGGAGAGATGGGTGGTCAGGTAGGCGATTGCGGTGTTATCTGCAACGAGGCCGAGACCATCGAGATCATCGATACCAAGCGAGAGAACGGTCAGAGCGTACACATTGTGAAGCAGCTGCCAAAGGATCCATCAGCCCAGTTCATGGCCTGCGTGGATACCGACAAGCGCAACGCCTCTGCCGCCAACCACACAGCTACTCACCTGCTTGACTATGCACTGAAGCAGGTTTTGGGCGACCACGTAGAGCAGAAGGGCTCATTTGTTAGCCCCGACACACTGCGCTTCGACTTCTCACACTTTGAGAAGGTTACCGATGAGCAGATTCGTGAGGTAGAGCGCATGGTTAACGATATGATCCGTCAGGACATCCATATCGATGAGCATCGCGATGTACCATTCGACGAGGCTAAGAAGCTGGGTGCTATCGCCCTGTTCGGTGAGAAGTATGGCGACAAGGTCCGCGTGGTTCGCTTCGGACCTTCGTGCGAGTTCTGTGGTGGTATCCACGCTTCGAGCACAGGTCGCATCGGTTTCTTCAAGATCATCTCTGAGAGCAGTGTTGCCGCCGGCATCCGTCGTATCGAGGCCAAGACCGGTAAGGAGTGCGAGGAGCTGCTGTATCAGACCGAGGACATACTGAAGGCTGTTAAGGCATTCTTCAACAACGCCAAGGATCTGCAGGGTGTCATCAAGAAGTACATCGACGAGCACGACTCTATGAAGAAGGAGATTGAAGGTTTCCAGGCTCAGGCTGTTGAGCGTGCCGCTAAGCAGTTGGTAGAGAAAGCCCGTGAGATTAACGGTGTAAAGGTTGTTACTGCTGTGATGCCAATGAACCCAGCTGCCGCCAAGGATCTGGCGTTCAAGATTCGCGCCGCTGTCGACAAATCACTGTTGTGTGTACTGGGTACTCACGCTGATAATAAACCACAGCTTTCTATCATGATGAGCGACGATATGGTTAGCGACCACGGACTGAACGCAGGTCAGATGGTTCGCGAGGCCGCTAAGCTTATCCAGGGTGGCGGTGGCGGTCAGCCTCACTTTGCACAGGCCGGCGGAAAGAACGCCGATGGCCTCAGCGCCGCCGTCGACAAGGTGATAGAGCTTGCAAATCTTTAAATAACCCCATAGCATATCTAGCCGAACTAGCAATACTAGCCCTACTAGCCATACTAGTCATACTAGCCATACTAGCCATACTAGTTCTACTAGATATGCTATCCTAAAAAAAACAACCATGCCCGTACTACGCCGTCAACCTAACTGGAAGTCACTCCATTTCTATCAAAAATCCCAAGTACTATATCAACTCACATTCGTCTTCACCCAGCGCTTTCTAAAACGCGGCGACCGCACGATTGACCAGATGATACAGGCAGCTCGTTCTGGCAAGCAAAACATTGTAGAAGGCTCTGCCGATGGTGTCACATCGATGGAAATGGAAATCAAACTCATGAATGTAGCCCGTTCAAGCATCAAAGAGCTGAAAGAGGATTATGAGGATTACCTGGTAGCCCGAAACCTGCCGCTATGGCAGAAAGACCATCAGCGCTATGAAAAGATGATAGCCTTTTGCAAAGAGCACAATCAACTGGAGGATTATCAGCCATTCTTCGACAAATGGAGTGATGAAGAAATGGCTAACATCGCTTTATCTTTGTGTCATTTTGTTGACAGGATGATGACTAATTACGAGGAGCATCTGCAAAAATCCTTCATCGAAGAAGGGGGCATCAAAGAGCGGATGACAGCCGCCCGTTTGGGCTATCGCACCAACCAGAAAGAAGAGATAGCCCGGCTTGAGAATGAAAACAAAGAACTCAAGCAAGAAATAGAGCGCCTAAAGAAAGCGCTAAATAGCAACTAGCATATCTAGCCTGGCTAGCATTACTAGCCATACTAGCTACTAGTAATACTAGCCCTGCTAGCCCTACTAGTTCTTCTAGCCAGGCTAGCCCTGCTAGAAAAAATCAAAAAAAACTTTGTTTTTTCTCTTTTTTTTTGTACCTTTGCAGGCAAACTGAAAGCCCCATAAAAATAATGGACGACGAAACAAAAGATGTATTAGAGTCGGAACAGCACACCGACTATAAGCCAAGTAACCGCTTTGATGCCGCAGCGGTACACCATCTTAGCGGCATGTATCAGAACTGGTTCCTGGATTACGCAAGTTACGTAATTCTGGAGCGAGCCGTGCCACACCTTGGTGACGGACTGAAACCCGTACAGCGACGCATACTCCACTCGATGAAACGAATGGACGACGGCAGATATAACAAGGTGGCCAACATTGTGGGACATACCATGCAGTTCCACCCTCACGGCGATGCCAGTATCGGCGATGCTCTGGTACAGTTAGGTCAGAAAGACCTGCTCATTGACACACAGGGTAACTGGGGTAATATTCTCACCGGTTCATCGGCAGCCGCACCACGATATATCGAGGCGCGACTGAGCAAGTTTGCTCTCGACACAGTGTTTAACCCAAAGACCACAGACTGGAAGATGTCGTACGACGGCCGAAACAAGGAGCCGATCACCCTCCCTGTAAAGTTCCCATTGCTGTTGGCACAGGGCGCCGAGGGTATTGCCGTAGGACTGAGTTCTAAGATTCTGCCACATAACTTCTGTGAGTTGTGCGATGCTGCCATCAGCTACCTGCACGACCAGCCGTTTGCACTCTACCCCGACTTCCCCACAAGCGGAAGCATAGATGTAAGCAAATATAACGACGGACAGCGTGGTGGTGTAATAAAAGTACGCGCCAAAATCGAGAAGATTGACCAGAAGACACTGGTTATCCGTGAGATACCATTCTCAAAGACCTCTGAGACACTGCAGGACTCTATCGTTAAAGCTATCGAGAAGGGTAAGATCAAGGCCCGTAAGGTAGAAGACCTGACTGCTGCCGAGGTGGAGATTCAGGTGCATCTGGCGCCTGGCGTATCAAGCGATAAGACCATCGACGCACTCTATGCCTTTACCGACTGTGAGGTAAGCATCTCGCCTAACTGCTGTGTCATCGAAGACAACAAACCGCAGTTCCTGACGGTGAGCGATGTGCTTCGCCACTCGGTAGACCGCACCAAGGACCTGATTCGTCAGGAACTTGAGATACGCAAGGGCGAGCTGCAGGAACAGCTGCACTTCCAGAGTCTGGAACGTATTTTCATCGAGGAGCGTATCTATAAGGACAAGAAATTTGAACAGGCACCAAACGTGGATGCCGTTTGCGAACATATCGACGAGCGACTCACCCCGTACTATCCACAGCTTATCCGCGAGGTGACCAAGGACGATATCCTGAAGCTGTTGGAAATCAAGATGCAACGCATCCTGAAGTTCAACAAGGATAAGGCCGACGAGCTGATGGCACGTCTGAAGGCTGAGATTGAGGAGATTGACCGCGACCTGGCTAACCTGACAGAGGTGACAGCCAACTGGTTCCAGTTCCTGAAAGACAAGTATGGCAAGGACCACCCACGCCTGACAGAGATACGTAACTTCGACACCATCGACTCTGCCAAGGTGGCCGAGGCCAACCAGAAACTATATATCAACCGCAATGACGGTTTCATCGGTACCGGACTGAAGAAGGACGAGTTTGTATGCAACTGCTCGGATCTGGACGATGTCATCATCTTCTACAAAGACGGAAAATACAAGATTGTACGTATCGCCGAGAAACTGTTTGTGGGCAAGAACATCATGTATGTCAACGTGTTTAAGAAGAACGACTCGCGCACCATCTATAACGCCGTTTACCGCGACGGTAGGAAGGGCGCCTGCTTTATCAAGCGATTCAACGTGACATCGATGACGCGCGACAAGGAGTACGACCTGACACAGGGCACCGACGGTTCACGCGTGATGTACTTCACCGCCAACCCGAACGGCGAGGCTGAGGTTATCAAGGTAACACTCGACCCATCGCAGAAGGTTAAGAAGATTTTCATTGAGAAGGATTTCTCGGAGGTGATGATCAAGGGGCGCGCCTCTAAGGGTAACCTGCTTACAAAATATGCTGTTCACCGTATCGGACTGAAGAGCCACGGCCACTCTACACTGGGCGGACGTAAGGTTTGGTTCGACCCGGATGTGAACCGATTGAACTACGACGAACACGGACAGCTGCTGGGCGAGTTCTTCGACGATGACCAGATACTGGTTGTACTGAAGAACGGCGACTACTATCTGAGCAACTTCGACCTGAACAACCACTACGAGCCCAACATACTTCGCATAGAGAAGTATGATGCCGATAAGATATGGACCGCAGTGCTGTATGATGCCGACAACCAGGGCTATCCTTATCTGAAGCGCTTCCAGATGGACGCCTCGAAGAAGAAACAGAACTGGCTATCAGACAATCCCGCATCGCAGCTATTGCTGCTAACAGATACACCCTACCCTCGCATCAAAGTTACCTATGGTGGCGCCGATGCCTTCCGCGGCAGCGAGGAGATAGATGCCGAGCAGTTCATCGCAGTGAAGGGCTTTAAGGCCAAAGGCAAACGCCTTACCACCTACGCCCTGGAAACCCTGGAGGAACTAGACCCCCAGCTAGACCCCAGAAACACCAGCAATACTAGTAATACTAACCCTGCTAGCACCTCTAGCCTCTCGGCCGATTCGGCCGAGCCCCTAGAAGAAAACCTCGACCCTGATGCAGGAAAAAGTGAGGAGCAGGTGCGAGATGAGATTACCGGACAGCTAAATCTCTTTGATAATGAGGATTTTAAGTAGTATACTCTTGTGTCTGGCTTTTGCGGCTACACCCGCAAAAGCCCAGACATCTACTCATATGCTCGGCCTTGGACCGAGCAAGATTCTCGACACCTACCTCACCCCAGAGCACTTCAGCGGTACCGGCTACACCTATTTATATATAAAGGACACAGCCCCCACCGACACACTGCGCCGATGGACCAGCACCATCGAACACGAGGTGGATTTTTCAAAGACCAAGGACCGCAGCGGTAACACCTCAAACCTGGAAGCCACCTATAACCTATACTGGGCACGATACTACAATCTGCAACCCATCCGTCATCTGCGACTTCAGGTTGGTGCGGCAGCCAATGCCCGTTTGGGCGGCATCTACAATATGACCTCGAGCAACAACCCTGCTCAGGCCTTTGGCTCTATCAACATCATGCCATCGGCCACTGCTGCCTACGACTTCAATATCGGCAGTCAGCACTTCAGTGCACGATACGAGTTGAACCTGCCTTTGATAGGCGTGATGTTCAGTCCTAACTACGGACAATCGTATTATGAAATATTCTGTCAAGGCAACTACGACCAAAACATCGTGCCTACCACATTTATCTCTGCCCCCACATTCCGTCAGGTAGCATCTATCGACTGGCATTTCTCGCAGCGGATGTCGCTACGCTTGGGATATCTGGGCAATTACCTGCAATCAAACGTTAATAACCTAAAGAGCCACATCTATGCTCATCGCATCATGATTGGACTAACCCGCCGCCTATGAAAAAATTAGTTCTTATAATATCTCTGTTCGTTATAAACTGTTCACTGTTCACTTCGTGTGTCGACGAAGTGGAACACGCTGACACCCCAGAGGGAAACTTCGAGGCACTGTGGAAGATTATAGATGAGCACTACTGCTTCTTTGATTATAAGAATGTAAACTGGGACGATATATATAAAATATATAAGGTACGCGCGAGAGGCGATATCAACCGCGAACAGCTGTTTGAGGTACTGACCGACATGCTCAGCGAACTGCGCGACGGACATGTGAACCTGTATTCAGCCTTTGACTACGGTAGATACTGGCGGTGGCACGAGGACTACCCGAGTAACTTCAGCGACACCCTTCAGCGCCGATACTTAGGCACCGACTACCGCATAGCCGGCGGACTGAAATACAAGATTCTCGACGATAACATCGGCTATGTTTATTATGAGAGTTTCAGTAATGCCATCGGTGAAGGTAATCTTGACGAGGTGGTACAGTACTTCATGTTCTGCCAGGGTATGATTCTCGACATACGCGGTAATGGCGGCGGAAACCTTACCAATGCAGAAAAGATTGCAGCCCGCTTCTGCAATGAAAAAACATTGGTGGGCTATACGCAACACAAAACCGGTAAAGGACATAACGACTTCTCAGACCTGGAGCCACTGTACATAGAGCCATCAAGCAACCTGCGCTGGCAGAAACCTGTGGTGCTGCTTACCAACCGCGAGGTGTTCAGCGCTGCCAACGAGTTTACCCAGTATATGAGGTGTATGCCGCAGGTGACACAGGTGGGCGACCAGACCGGCGGCGGAAGCGGTATGCCGTTCACTGCCAGTCTGCCCAACGGTTGGACAGTACGCTTCTCGGCCTGCCCCAGCTACGACCGCGATCGCAACCAGACAGAATTCGGTATCGCCCCCGACTATAACGTAGCCATCACCGACGCCGATTTCCTCCGCGGCAAAGACACAATCATCGAATTCGCACGAAATCTCCTAAAATAATCCGTAAAATCCGTATAATCTGTAGGTAATACAAAAAAAGATAAACAATCCGTAGGCTATATCAAAAAAAAGTATTACCTTTGCACCCGAATTCCGGTATAATAGCCATATCGGAACACCTAACTAAGCGCCTGTGGCGGAATTGGTAGACGCGCTAGACTTAGGATCTAGTGTTTACGACGTGCAGGTTCGAGTCCTGTCAGGCGCACATATTACTTTTAATAACATTAAAACAATGCCTATCAACAAAAAACTACCACGAAGATGGTAATCAGTCAGAAATTTGCAGTTTTTTGAAAAAAAAACATAAAAATTCTTGCAAGTTTCAGATATATTTCCTACTTTTGTCACGATTTATATAAATTAACGTACGATATATTTGTTTTATTTATTTGTTTAATTATAATTTTTAGTTCAATGAAAAAGAAAATTATCAATGGT
>ONAK01000089.1 GCA_900315765.1 uncultured Prevotella sp.
GTAGTCAATTCAAATCGTCACCGTCAATTTTCTGCTCTAAAACTCTATATTTAAGTAATTTACAAACATCTCCGCTATTTTTTAGTGGACACTAGTGATTTAATTTGAATATACAATGAAAGGAATAGTTTTAGCAGGTGGTTCTGGTACACGTCTTTATCCAATCACCAAAGGAATCAGCAAGCAGTTGATACCTATTTTCGATAAACCCATGATTTATTATCCTATCTCGGCACTGATGCTGGCGGGTATACGTGAGATACTCATTATTTCAACACCACACGATCTGCCAGGATTTAAGCGTTTGCTTGGCGATGGTTCCGATCTTGGTGTACGTTTCGAATATGCCGAGCAGCCATCACCCGATGGATTGGCGCAAGCATTTATCATTGGCGAAAAGTTCATTGGCGATGATTGTGCATGCTTGGTTCTTGGCGATAATATCTTCTATGGTTCAGGTTTTACTGGATTGCTGAAAGAGAGTGTTGAGAATGCAGAGAAACAGGGTCTTGCTACTGTGTTCGGATACTATGTAAACGATCCTGAGCGCTATGGTGTGGCTGAATTTGATGCTGATGGTAATTGTCTTAGCATCGAAGAGAAACCAGCTCATCCCAAATCCAATTATGCTGTAGTAGGTCTTTATTTCTATCCTAATAGTGTGGTTGATATTGCTAAGCATATCAAGCCCTCAGCTCGTGGCGAACTTGAAATCACTACTGTTAATCAGGAGTATCTGGCTCAGAAGAAACTGAAGGTGCAAACACTGCAGCGTGGTTTTGCTTGGCTTGATACGGGTACGCACGATTCACTCTCTGAGGCTTCTACATTTATCGAGGTTATCGAGAAGCGTCAGGGACTTAAGGTGGCATGTCTTGAGGAGATTGCTTACAAACGTGGCTGGATAAGTAAAGAGAAACTCCTGGAAGTTGCTCAGCCTATGGCCAAGAACGACTACGGTAAATATTTGTTGAGTCTGATTAAATAAATAAGAAATCCCGCTGATTAGCGGGATTCTTTGTTTATAGTGGTTTTGAAAATTCTGCAATAGCTCTGGTAAGTGCTGCAGGATTACCCATATCGTACATCTGTCCACGTAGTCGAACGCCGACCATTCCACTGCGTTTGCGGACAGCATCGAGTGCAGAGGTAAGCTCTATTTCGGTTACGTGGTCTCCCTCAATTTCCTTTTGCATGATATCCTCGTGTAACTGAGAGAAAACCTCAGGAGTAAGTATGTATTGTCCGAATACACTGTAGTATTCCTTTTCACCTTTCTTGTTTCGTACGCCCAAGAACTCCTCAGCATAACTTGCCTTTGGCTTCTCGTGCATGGTTGATACATTAAGAATACTGCTTTCCTTGTCTTCCCAAACACCATGCAGAATACCGTAACGGCTCACTTCGGCCAGTGGTATAGGATGAATGCTAACCATCAATCGGTTATAGTGCTCGTAATCCTCTATCATCTGTAGGGCGCATGGTTTGTTCGACTCACTGCGATATAATGTGTCGCCTAAAAGCAGTAATACTGGCTCGTTTCCGGCAAATTGTGCTGCTTGATATACTGCATGGCCGAATCCGCGTTTCTCTCGCTGGTAAACATAGTGCAAACGCTTACCGATATCCAGTATATGGTTCTCGTACTCCTGAGCTTCAGGATTCAACTTGCTCAGATGCTCGTCTGATAGTGGATGCTCAAAGAAATCAGAGTACTGGTTGCGTTCTTCTTCAGAACCAAGTACAAGACAGATTTCCTCTACGCCACTTTGAATGAGTTCCTCAAGAAGAATCAGGATGACTGGGCGTACCATACCATCGGGGCATGGAATAGGGAAGAAATCTTTCTTAATTGCACGCGTGGCAGGGTAAAGACGGGTGCCGAAACCAGCTACAGGTATGATAGCTTTACGAACAGTATGTACAGGCTTCAATGTCAGCGTATAAGCCTTCATACCGTGCGTGTTCAGGTAGTCGGCCACTTTCTGCTGCGACTCCTCATCGCGAGCCAGGAACTGTACAGAGCCGTCGCCATGTGAACCTACACCTTTTCCACCCCAAACAAGTGGCAGAATAAATGGGTCCTTCAATACGGCATGAAGTTTAGGCGAGTAGAGTGCCTGCGACATCGGTGCCACCTTCTCATCGAACAGCGCCTCGGCCTCATTCATCAGCTTTCCAAGACTTTCGGCATCGCCTTCAGCCATATACTTTATGGCGCGGTCTACTATCTCCAGATTTTGTTCGCCCAGAGCCTCGTGCTCAGCTCTTTCTGCATCGCTGTTAGGGAATGGGTAGGCTTTGTTCAGATCCGACAGGATCTTGATAGTATCCTTTTCAGCACAGAGGTCAGCAAATACCCAGTGTAGTGGTTTTTTAACGTTCAGCGAGCGTACCTCAATCTCGTCACCATCGAAAGTCATCAGGTTTGGCTTAACACCGAATGCGCATGCCTGGTCAAGTCGTCCGCAACGGCTGCTGGTGCGTAGTTCACCCAGGTATGCGATGTTCATCTCTCCTAATGTGTTAAGGTTGAGATTATAAAGCTGGTTGAATGCGCGAGCCACGAGTACACAGATGGCTGCCGATGACGACAATCCGCTCTTCATAGGCAGAGTCATGTCGGTGATACGAATGCGTACACCGCCCACTTTGTACCACTCATGCATATATGATGCAACCCCGGCGCAATAGCAGAAGAACGAGCCGCTTTTAGCAATTCGCTTCAGCTCCATCTCGTCCATTCTACAGCTGAAGTCTTGCCATACATCTTTTATTTCGGGAGCACTGCTGTAAAGCTCAAAAATGCTTGATTTTTCAACTTCGGCATATATTCCTTGTTCAATACCCGTAACGATTGCAGCTCCGGGCTTAATGTCGGCGTTCATTGTTCTGTAATGGCCAGCCCAGTCGGTATGTTCTCCAAAAAGACAGAGGCGGCCTGGTACGAATAGTTTCATGTTTTTTTTCCTTTTTAGGTTGTATTTTAATGCAAAAGTAACAAAAATAATTGAGGATGTAAACTTTTTGGCGATTTTTTTTGGTGATTTGGATAAAAATATCTATTTTTGCCCCAGATTATTAACAATTAAAAAATTATTGCCTATCGAAACAAGCTCTACTCAATTTTAAATTTTTGAGAAAATGAGTACAATAAAAAGTATGACCGACGAACAGTTGGCGCTTGCTTATATTGATGGCAATAACAAAGCATTCGACGAGTTACTTTCGCGTAATCAAGACAAGGTTTTCACTTACATTATGTGTATAGTGAAAAATGAGGATTTGGCTAATGATCTTTTCCAGGAAACATTCTTGAAGGTGATTTCCAAACTTCAGAACCGTCAGTATTCTGATACAGGAAAACTGTACTATTGGATTACCCGTATAGCACATAATGTGATTATCGACTACTATCGTCGCCAGAAAAACGATAAGATTGTTGACGGTCCCAAGGAGAACGATCTGAGTGTCATTAAGTCGACAGATGTTCTTGACATTAATCGCGAAACAGAAATGACTAACAATCAGACCTTGAAGGATCTGATATTTCTTATGAATCAGCTCCCTGAGCAACAAAGAAGTGTAGTATATATGCGATATTTCCAGAATCTGTCGTTCAAGGAGATTGCTGAGGAAACCAACGTCAGCATCAATACGTCATTAGGACGTATGCGCTACGCCCTAATGAATATGCGAAAGTATTCGCGTGAATACAATATCAGCCTTGTTTTAGAGTAAGTTTTACAGTGCTCTGAGCGAACGGATGACGCCTTCAGGATCATTTGCTCCGAACACGTAGCTGCCGCTAACAAGCACGTCAACTCCAGCTTCTACCAGTCGTGGAGCTGTTTCGCCTTGTACTCCACCATCAACTTCTATCAGCGTCTTACAGCCTTTCTTATCTATCATCTGGCGCAGACGCTTTACTTTTTCGATGGTATTCTCAATAAACTTCTGACCGCCAAAACCTGGATTTACGCTCATCAGCAGCACCATCTCTACGTCGCCAATGATGTCTTCAAGCACGCATACTGGTGTCGCTGGGTTGAGTGTAACACCTGCTTTCATGCCGGCTTGATGAATCTCCTGAATAGTGCGATGCAGATGAACGCAAGCCTCATAGTGCACATTCATCATCATAGCACCTAACTTGGCAGTTTGAGCTATATACCGTTCGGGGTGTTCTATCATGTAGTGAACATCCAGCGGTTTGGTACAAGCCTTAGCTACGGCCTCGAGTACGGGGAAACCGAATGAAATGTTTGGAACGAACGATCCGTCCATTACGTCAAGATGAAGCCAGTCGGCCTCACTGTGGTTAATCATGTTGATGTCGCGATCGAGATGCAAGAAGTCGGCGGCGAGCAATGATGGTGATACTAATGCCATAATCCTTTTTGTTAGTTCAGGTTCGACGTTTCGTTGCAGTTGCTACGATAGGTATAAGCTACGAGTCGTATGATATCAAGCGTTATTTTTCGCGGCTTGAATGTCTTCTCGCTTAACATGATGTCTTCTTCTTGAGTAAAAAGCTTCATAGGCAATCCGTTTTTTGTTTATCCTATTATAGTAACGCAGTGATGCCTTATTTTATTATATAGTTCTCAAAATTTTTAATACCGTTCAGAAAGTCGCGACCGTTCATTCGTTTCTTTCCTGCCAACTGTAGCTCTTCTATCACTAAAAGTTCATCAGCAGCCCAAACGCAAGGCTCACGATCAAGAATTCCTGTAGAAGCGACTATGCCATGGCGGAAATCTGTGCGCTTGGTTTTGAAAACCTTTAATACGGTTTCTTTTCCGTCGGGCGATACCAGTGTGGTCCATGCGCCAGGATATGGCGAAAGACCGCGAACGAAGTCGTACACCTTTTTAGCAGGTTGGTTCCAGTTTATCTGGCATGTCTCCTTGAAAATCTTTGGTGCAGCGTGCAGTTCCTGTCCTGCTGTCATCAGCTTTTCCTGTGGAATACTTTCTGGATGACCATCGGCAGCGATGATGCGCTTAAGTGTCTCCATACATATTTCGGCACCCAGATGCATCAAGCCGTCGTAAACGTATTCTACATCGGCTTCTTCTGGTATGTCGAATGGCTTCTGCATAATGACGCGCCCAGTGTCGATGTCGTGATCCAAGAAGAATGTTGTTACGCCGGTTTGTGTCTCACCGTTGATGACAGCCCAGTTGATAGGGGCTGCTCCGCGATACTGTGGCAGCAATGCCGCGTGGACGTTGAATGTACCGTATTCCGGCATATCCCATACCACCTCCGGCAGCATACGGAAAGCCACCACCACTTGCAGGTTTGCATCATAGCTGCGCAGCTGTTCTACAAACTCCGGGTCTTTCATCTTTACAGGCTGGAGCACAGGCAGATGATGCTCGAGCGCATATTTCTTTACCTCCGAAGGCTGCATCTCTGTCTGATGTCGGCCCACGGGTTTATCAGGCTGAGTTACCACAGCCACCACATTATAATCGTTCTCCACCAGCGCCTTCAGTGTCTCCACCGCAAACTCTGGTGTTCCCATAAATACAATCCTTAAATCCTTCTTCTCCATTCTTCTGTTTATTTATAGGCACGGATTAACACGGATTCGTTTTTTTCCGCTACCGTTTTATCCACTGCCTGTATTTCTTCTTAATTATTAATTCGTGTAATCCGCGTAATCCGTGCCTAAATTTAATCTTCACTCATGTCGGCTACCATTTTGCGGTACATGGTGTATATGCGCTGGCGTGAGATGTAACCTTTCAGGCGGTTCTCTGCGTCGAGCACGGGGAGCCAGTTGGCACCTGTGCGGTCGAAGGTGCGCATCACCTGTCGCATCTGCATGCCGTCCGTCAGCAGAGCCTTCGGATCTGTCATCAGCTGCGATGCTTTGAAGTGGTGATAGAGTTCTATTCTGAATACCACGTTTCTAATCTTCAAGATGTCAATCTCGCCAAGCAGCTTTCCTCCGGCATCCAGCACAGGCAGTACGGTAGAGTGGGTTCTGCTGATTTTCTGTACTATCTGATACAGTTCCATGTCTGGATCCACACTCAGATAGTCGCGCTCGATTACCGAGTTGAGGTTCATCAGCGTAAGCACAGCGTGGTCGGTGTGGTGAGTAAGTAGCTTTCCTTGCTTAGCCAGTCGCGATCCATATATGCTGTGAGGCTCAAAGATGATGATTGTCAGATAAGCGCACACACTAACTATCATCAGCGGCATAAACATCGAGTAGCCGCCTGTAAGTTCTGCTATCAGGAAGATACCCGTCAGTGGTGCATGCATTACTCCCGACATGACGCCTGCCATGCCCAGCAGTGCAAAATTCTTCTCAGGCACAAACACGCCAATCTCGTTGATATTCCACAGGCGCGAGAACAGGAATCCTGTAAAGCAGCCTATGAATAGTGAAGGCGCGAATGTTCCACCGCAACCACCTCCACCGTTTGTGGCCGATGTGGCGATGACCTTGGTCAGCAAAACTAATGTGATGTATGCTATCAATAGCGAACCTTGACCGGAGAATAGCGAGTTGTTAAGAATCTTGTTCCAGTCGGCCTCGGTTTGTCCGTTCAGCAGCAGGTTAATACTGCTGTAACCTTCGCCGTAAAGCGCCGGAAACAGGAAGATGAGCAAGCTAAGCACCGTTCCGCCGATGGCCAGTTTTACGTATGGCTTATCCTTGAACTTTGCAAATATGTCTTCGCAGAAACCCATCATGCGGATAAAATATAGCGAAACAAGTCCGCACGATATGCCTAAGCCCAGACAGGCCGGAATACGCTCTACCGACCATTCGCTGTCGAGATGGAATGTGAAGAGTGATGCATCGCCTCTGAAGATATATGTAAATACGGTTGCCGTCACGCACGATACCAATATAGGTAGCAGTGCCGACATCGTCATGTCAATCATCAGCACTTCGAGCGTAAATACCAGTCCGGCTATCGGCGCCTTGAAGATGCCTGCTATAGCTCCTGCGGCACCGCAGCCAACAAGTGTCATCAGCATCTTTCGGTCTAAGTGGAACAACTGTCCCAGATTAGAACCGATGGCCGAACCCGTAAGCACGATAGGTGCCTCGGCTCCTACTGATCCGCCAAAGCCGATGGTTATGGCCGATGCAATCACGCTCGACCAGCAGTTGTGCGATTTCAGTCGCGAACGGTTTGACGAGATGGCATAGAGTATGCGTGTTATTCCGTGCGAGATATTGTCTTTTACAATAAAGCGCACAAACAGCGATGTAAGATAGATTCCTACTACAGGATATACCAGATACAGCCAGTTGGCGTGCGACTGTTCGAAACTGCTTGTCAGCAACTGTACTATCTGGTTGATAATCCAGTGCAGCACAAAAGCAGCCACAGCGGCAAAGAATCCCACAAGCAGTGCGAGGATGATCATAAACATCCTCTCGCTGATGTGTTCCACTCGCCAGTCGTGCAAGCGTTTCAGCCACTCCGGTCTTCTATCTACAACTGTTGTTTCCATATTTTTTCTTTTGGCACGGATTCACGCGGCTCTCTTTTAGAGAAACGCTGCTTTTGTGCGCAGCCAGCCGTGTCTTTTATTAAAAGCCGTGTTAATCTGTGCCTAATTATTATTTTCGTATAACTGTTACTTCGCCGTTTTCTTTTAGTTTGATGATGCTCGATGGTGTGTGAGGCTTGTGTTCTTGTCGGCGAGTCCAGCACACGTAGTCAACAGCCTCCAGGATGCGTGGGTCGATGTCGCAGTAGTTTTGTGCTGCTGGCTCACCACTGATGTTGGCCGATGTAGATACGATGGCTTTCTGGAAACGGAAACACAACTCCTTCGAGAATGGCTCGTTGGTGATGCGGATGCCTAAGCTGCCGTCTTCGGCAATCAGGTTTGGCGCAAGATTAATAGCACCATCCAATATCAGTGTGGTAGGCTTGGCATCGGGAGCCTCTTTCAGGCTGTCGATGAGTTGCCAGGCTACGTCGGGTACATTGCGGAAATAGCGCTGCATGCGTGCATCGCTGTCAACCAGACAGATGAGTGCCTTCGAATCCTCGCGCTGTTTTATCTCATACACACGCTTCACTGCTTCGGCATTTGTCGCATCGCAGCCGATACCCCAGACGGTGTCGGTAGGGTAGAGTATCACGCCGCCTTTACGCATCGTCTCAACAGCCTGTCTTATATCGTCTTCTTGTTTCATACGCTTTTTTTATTCTTTTGGCACGGATTCTTGGCTTGTCCAAGAATCCGTGCCTATCATTTAGAATTCTGACGTGAAGTGGAACTTGATGTTTTCGAAATCCTGCTGCGCCATGCTCAGCACGTAGCTGCTGTCGGCCAGGAATACATCACGGCCTTCCTTGTCCTTTGCCATATACTGATATTTGCGCTTCTTAAAGTTCTCCAATTCCTGCGGATCGTCGCTCTCAATCCAGCACGCCTTGTAGAGATGTACTGGCTCCCAACGGCATTTTGCGTTGTACTCGTTTTCCAAGCGATACTGAATCACCTCGAACTGCAGCTGACCCACGGTTCCGATAATCTTGCGGTTGTTGAACTGGTTGACGAATAGCTGAGCCACACCCTCGTCCATCAGCTGGTCGATACCTTTCTGCAGCTGCTTGGCCTTCATGGGGTCGTCGTTCTCGATGTACTTGAACAGCTCTGGCGAGAACGATGGCAGTCCGCGGAAGTGCAGTTTCTCGCCTTCGGTCAGCGTATCACCAATCTTAAACATGCCGCCTGTGTCTGGCAAACCAACGATGTCGCCAGGCCAAGCCTCGTCGATAGTGCTCTTGCGCTGAGCCATGAACTGTGTAGGACTGCTGAATCGCAGGCTCTTACCTTGGCGCACATGCAGATAAGGCTGATTGCGCACAAACTTACCGCTGCACACCTTACAGAAGGCGATACATGAGCGGTGGTTAGGGTCGATATTGGCGGTAATCTTAAAGATAAATCCTGTAAACTTGGGCTCTTCAGGCTGCACGTCGCGCTCCTCGGCCTTGGTGGGGCGGGGTGATGGAGCTATCTCAACAAAGCAGTTTAGCAGTTCCTGAACACCGAAGTTGTTCAGAGCCGAACCGAAGAACACGGGTGCTACCTCGGCCTCGCGATAGGTCTCAACGTCGAATTCAGGATAAACGCCATCCACTAGTTCCAGGTCTTCACGCAGCTTATCAGCATTCTCTTCGCCTACGCGCTGGTCAAGTTCTTCGCTATCGATGTCTACCTCAACCTTGTCGGTCACGCGCTGCTTGTCGGGCGTAAACAGATCCAGCTTCTGCTCGTAGATGTTGTAAACGCCTTTGAACTTTGCGCCCTGGTTGATAGGCCAGCTCAGCGGACGAACCTTGATTTCGAGTTCCTGTTCCAGCTCGTCGAGCAGATCAAACGGATCGCGACCTTCGCGGTCCATCTTATTGATAAAGATGATAACAGGTGTCTTACGCATGCGGCACACAGTCATCAGTTTTCTGGTCTGTGTCTCAACACCTTTTGCGCCGTCAACCACGATGATAGCCGAGTCAACGGCAGTCAGTGTGCGGAATGTATCCTCAGCGAAGTCCTGGTGACCTGGTGTGTCCAGGATGTTCACCTTGTATTCTACGTCAGAGCCTTCTGGAGTGTAGTCAAACTCCATCACCGATGTCGACACCGAGATACCACGTTGTTTCTCAATGTCCATCCAGTCGCTGGTAGCAGTCTTTTTGATTTTGTTGTTTTTTACGGCTCCAGCCACTTGTATCTGTCCGCCGAAGAGCAGAAATTTCTCTGTCAGCGTAGTCTTACCCGCATCCGGGTGCGAAATAATCGCAAATGTGATTCATAAATCATATTTTTTAGGCACGGATTAACGCGGCTCTTTTTAAGAGACACGGCTTTTTATTCTTCCGTTTGCCCATCTTTAGTCAATATTTTACGTTTTACTTTTACCGAACGACCGAAGTTGATTAATAATCCTACTTCTATATGTGTTGCAGCAAGATAATTTAATAGTTGCCATTCATGTTCTGGCCTTAAATCAGCTACAGCTTTTAATTCCACAATAATTTTGTCTTCTACTACCATATCAGCAACATAGTGTCCTACTTTGTCTCCTTTATAGAATACGTCAAGTTGTTTCTGACATTCGCATTTTAAGCCCATATTGCTTAGCTCTTTATAGAGAGCATTTCCATACACAGCCTCTAAGAATCCAAATTTTAACTCATCATGTACTAGATGAGCTGCGTGAACAATTTTCTTTGATAATTCTTCGTATAACATATAAGCCGTGTCTTTAATTATTTAAAGCCGTGTTAATCCGTGCCTAATAAAGAGATGCATTCGGCGAGACTGGTCTCCCAGTAGGGGATGTCGATGCCGTAGGTCTGCTTTATTTTTGTCTTGTCGAGCACGCTGTAGTGAGGGCGTGCTGCAGGGGTAGGATA
>ONAK01000137.1 GCA_900315765.1 uncultured Prevotella sp.
CGTTGTCGTCACAGGACTGTCCTTCACAGGTGTTCTTCAGTGGATATCGAAACATGTGCTTGGACAGCCCAAGGGAGAGGTCCATGCCCTGCTGCGCCTGATGGTGCCCGTGGCGCTGCTGAGTTCATTTGTGAACAACACTTCCGTCGTGGCGCTCTTTGTAGGAGTTGTCAAACTGTGGTCCAGGAAATTGGGCATCCAACCCTCCAAATTGTTGATTCCATTGAGTTATGCTGCTGGAATGGGCGGCCCTATGGCCGCTATTGCCACGCCGACGGCCTTATTGCTGAGCGACATGTACGAATACAAGTCCGGTCAGCCCCTGAGCATCTTTACATCCACGCTACCAGCGTTGGTCTGTTTGGCTGTTGCCATGTCGGTCATCATCATCTTCCGCAGGCTCTTGCCCGACACCAACAACCCGGAGTCGGCTTTTGAGAATACCGGCGAGTACACCTTGGAAATGCTGGTCCCATCGAACAATCGTCATATAGGCCAGACCGTCGGCGAACTGGGGCTGAACCATGTGCCTGCCGGCAGCCTCATGGAACTGATTCACTTCGACAACGACCGGCTGGTGTTGCCGGTGCGCGAAGAGGAGCCCCTGCTGGGAAGCGACCGCCTCATCTTCTCGGGTCAGATTGACCAACTGCTGGAACTGGCTAAGACCTTTCAGTTTGTCATTCCCGACCATACCGTATTCAGCGTCAAAGAGCCAGGTGGCAAACAGCGTTTCAAGACGGCATACATCTGTTTCGGCAGCAACCTGATAGACACCCGAATGGGAGATACTACTTTCGAACGAGACCATGAGATAACGCTGGTTGCCGTATCGCGACGGGGTGAACGCATCAAGGTGCCTCCACGCGATGTCGTCCTGCATGCCGGCGACTCACTGCTCTTTGTCCATCAGCCACACCAGAAGATCAATACGGAAGCTATGAAATTACAGCTGGAGTTCTTTGATTCTCCTGAAATTCCTGTGACTGGTCTGAAACCGCTGGTCTCGACGGTCATTATGATCAGCATGGTGCTTTTGGCCACTACCGGCATCATGTCGCTGTTGCAGAGTGCCTTCCTCGCCGCCGGTGCCATGCTGGTGTTTGGGTGCTGTACGCCAACGCAGGCCATGAACGCCATCAAATGGAACATCCTGATATCCCTGGGAGGAGGCATTGCATTGGGTACGGCCCTTCTGAAGACAGGTCTGGCCAATCAGATGGCGACGGGTGTCCTTCATTTGTGCGGCGGCCAGCCTCTCCTGGTGATGATTGCTCTTTGTCTGTTGGCAGCAATCGTCACTGAGTTCATTTCCAATTCGGCAACCATCGCCTTGATGTTTCCCATCATCTATGAAGCTGCTGTGAACATGGGCTGCGACCCACTTCCGTTTTCCCTCGCACTCTTGCTGGCGGTGAATGCAGCCTTCCTGACTCCCATCAGCACACCCCTCAACCTGCTGGTCTACGGTCCAGGCGGTTACAGAGCCACGGACTACCTGCGCATCGGACTCCCCGTGAAGCTGGCCTATCTGGCAATTTCCATCATCGTCATCTGTCTTATTTATGGTATACGGCTACCTGCCGCCGTAGACGAAGTCCAGACCGAAAGTTGGGCAAAAAACTTCGATTTGATGCGATGCTGATGGGATCGGGGATTAGGGGCAAAAAAAGTTTGTTTTGAAAATAGAATACTTAAAAAATGGTGGTTGCTGCTGCGGCAGCAATCACTGTTTGTAATATAACAAAAGAATCTGAAAGACCAAACTTTTAGCCCGAAAACTCAAATAAAATAGATAGTTTTATGTGCCTTGGTCTGGATTTTTTGTTTTAACTTTGTGACCGCGATTCTATAAAGGATTGCACAATTATTGAACTTAAAACCATTATTTATGAAGAAGCTTTTATTAATACTGCTACATGCAGTGAAGGCGCTAAGCTTAGCGCGATGCCAGCAGGCAACTGAGACTGAAACTTTGGACAAAGATCCAATATGCTTGCTGGCGCACCGTGAGGTAAATCTAATTGTTGTTCAGATTAAGCAGTTTAATGCTATTCTGGAGGAGGGTACTAACATCAACTTCACTAATACTGACGATGATGACGACTGAAGAGAAAATGGCTCTTTTGAACGGGATACTGCAAGGAGCTAATATGGAACACGCACAGATAAATCTGATACTAGCGGAGGGTGCAACCATAAGCTATTCCAACAATCAGACTAACGACAACAAGTCAACCATCAGCAACCATCAAGCAAAAGATGCTATTATGGACTATGTTGGCAGACTGAAGCCAATGGTGCGCGACAGCTATATTGACTGTTACGACCAGCTGTGGACTGAGATTCTTGAACTGAAGGAGGTGAAAATGCAAGTTTACGACATCGGCAAGCAGCAGGATACGAAGTTTAACCGCAATCTTGTGGCACAGATAATACATCAGTTGGCTGCCACAGTTTATTTGCCGAATGCAAACACTGTGAAGATGGCGCAATATCTGGAACCAAGTAAGGGTGGCGATCACCCCGTGAGACAGAAACTTGGCGAATCGCCTGAGAAAACGATAAAGAAATCGGGCTCTCGTAAAAGAGGGCTCAACTTGTTTTGTATCAGTAAGTTACGCGAGTATGAAAGTTGCACGCAACTTTCTTTCATTTTTTCATCGGATATTCCTTTCTACTTTTGCACTCGCAATCAGATGGTTGCGGGGATCTATGACATGCTGCTACCAAAATCACCTCCCGAACGGCGGGAGGGGATATTACTGCGTATATGTGCATGTATACGCATGCGTGCTTAGGCGCGCGTACATTATTAACTTAATTATTAACTTTCTAAAATACTTATTTATTATGATTACAACAACAGTTATTTCAGAAACAACTACACGTTTATCAACCCGTAAGGCTGCAAAGCGCGGCCAACAGGAGGAGCTGCGAATGACTTCGCTTGACATTGCGGAGCTCTGCGGGAAACAACACAAACACGTGATGCGCGACATTAGAAATATGGAGCCTGCGTGGGAAAAAGTTAATGGGTCCAAATTTGTACTCATTGAGTATACGGATTTGCGCGGACGCTTAAAACCGTGCTACTCACTCACCAAAACCGAATGCCTCTACATCGCCACCAAGTATGACGATGAGATGCGAGCCAAGTTGGTGCTGCGATGGGAGGAACTGGAGCGCGAGAGACTTGGCGACAGGCAGCAGTTGGCGCTGCCAAGTCCGCAGAAGATTCTGGCGATGGCCGACAATATAGTGGGCGAGGGGCTGCGAATACTGAACGAGGCGGCCGAGGACACACTGACTGCCACTCAGGTGGCCAAGACGTTCAATATGACCACACTCGACTTCAACGCTGTGCTGCGCGACATGGGCATACAGTACCGTCGCGGCGGGCGATGGAACCTGAGCGACGATCTGCAAGGCCGAGGTTACACTGCCGAACGCACCCACGTGAGCTACTCGCTGAAAGGTGAGAAGAAAATACACCACTACATGACGTGGACGCTTGAAGGCCTGCGATTCTTGAATGCAAAACTCGGTTATCCTAATTTTTAATTATTCATTTAGCAACGGACTATTCATTTAGCAACGGACTACAGGACTGACAGGACTTTTTTTCGTCCCTGTCATCTCGACCAAGCGAAGCGCGTGGAGAGATCTCATTAATTGGCGCTTTGCGCCAAGCGGCATAGTCGCAGAGATGTCTCGACTCCGCTCGACATGACAAGGTGGGTGGTAGTACGCTCGACATGACAACGGGGAGGGGGAAGGACGAAAAAGAAAAAGTCCTTTAGTCCTGAAGTCCGTTGCAAAAAAAACACTGGGTGATGATAAGAATCAAACGAAAAGAGTATCTGCAGTACCTGGCTGAGACTCGCGACCGAGAGTTCCGGATGAAGGACGCGGGATATCAGGTGGTGCATAAGAGTATCGAAGAAATTCGCGCCGAATTCGAATCGAAATTCGGCTCGATTTTCTTTGAAATGTAAAAATGTAAAAATTGACAATTATGAATACAATGATTTTGAGAGTTAAGAAGTGCGGGGCGATGACTACCGTGCAGAGTGAGAAAAGTGAGAACGGTGTGCTGAACAAGCGCACGTTAGTGTTACAAGAGCTTGGAGGTAAGTACGAAGACAGCTATGTGGTTACAGCACTTGGCAATCTGGCCACCATCGAGTGGGCCGAGGGCGAACTGGTTGTAGCCAATCTTCGATTCCAGACTCGCGAGTACAACGGACAGGTGTTTATGGACGTAATCGCAAACGAACTGGTAAAGGAAGGCGGTCGTAGATGATCTACCGTATAACCGTAATTAATGGACGAAAATATGCGACAGCGGTAAAGAGTCGCGAAGAGTTTC
>ONAK01000127.1 GCA_900315765.1 uncultured Prevotella sp.
AAGCATCAATCTTGGCGAAGTTGCTGTTGTCGCAAAATCTCCTAAACGGATAAAGGTCGCAGAGGTGGGACTGACTAAAGCGAAGACACAAACCAAGCACAAAGGAGCCAATGGGTTTGAGATGGCTTTGTTTATTCCATACGACAGCACTTGGACAGAGACGCCATACATCCACTCCATTTTAGCGAGTCTCGATTATACTACCCATTGGCTGGTCTTCACGGAAATCAAGACACCCATCTATGCCACTCTCCGCTTTGACCTCCGTCTGCCAGATGCCAAGACCAATGCCCCCAAAGACGAGTCCATAATTGGCGGCGGTATCATACTCCCCTCCAGTCAGAAGCTTGGCAAGGATGGTATTAGCCTTATCAATCCTATACCATTCCCCCGGACTGGCGTATTCGTTGTAGTGGAATGGATAACTACAGTGCAAGTCTCAGAATCATGCAATCTCATTCCATCGCTCAACATGAGTTTGGATGAGAAGGAAAACAAAACTTGGAACAAAAAGACATTTCGAGGCATGGACTGGATGCAGGAACAGAACGAACCTGCGTATCAGAATGAAGAGGCACAGGTCTTTTATAAAGGCAGGACACCATCTGCCAAACTCGGTTTGAAAATATCAAAAAAAGAAATATGAGACAACTGAAACATTACAGACGACTTCTAATCTTGTTGGCCATTCTTTCGGCAGTGACATTTGCGTCGGCACAAACGGCCAATGATTATTGGTTAGCTGCAGACAAGGCACTGGCGGCTGGTGATACTGACAGTACCTTTTATTATCTCAATCTGTTCAAGGAGAAGTTTGGCAGGCAATATGCATATGCTTATACAACTTTCTTAACAGAAGAAGACTACAGAACGCTTCACAACGATGCACGATGGACGGCTTTTATGGACTCTATGCGTACTTACAAGCATGAGACTGAGGACAAGAGGAAAATTACTTATCCCAGGAAAGCTGTCATGGAGGACACCAACGCCCCAATCGTCAAGCGATACGACATACAGCTGAACATTGACGTGGAGAAAAAGACGCTCACCGTGACAGCGATGGCACAGATTGATTTCAAAGGCAGGGAGAGCATTGATCTCACGCTCTGGAAAAACTCGACAATCAACCACGTCCGCTACAAGAAGAAAGAACTAACATACTCATTCGAAACTAAGGCCAAAACTACTAACACATACATCCGGCATGGAGCGCCGCTACACCTTACCGCGCCAAAGAAGAGGGGCATTTGTAGTATCACATTTGACTATACCTGCAACCTCGACAGCCTTGACACTTGGATGAGTTCGATGGAAAAGGACTGGGTGCAACTGGGCTATTACGTGGCATGGTTCCCCGTCAACAGCGACAGCCGCGACTTCACTGCAAGCGTCTCCGTTACCATCAACGACGGCTACACGGTCAGCGGATCAGGCATTGTAGAACGTAAGGGTGATAAGTGGGAAATGTCGCAGCCGTGGGGAGGCTTCGACCTCCAGATTGTGGCCTCGCCATCGCTCAAATCGAAGAAAATGAGCAGTGATGGGCGTACATTCGAAGTAGTCTATACCGACTTCGCCGATGCAGATGCCGACTCTGCGTTGGTCGCATGCAGTGAGGCGCTGCAATTCTATACCCGCTTGTTCAAAACCAATCCCAGCAACGACTACATGAAATTCCTTGTTGTACCACGTCGTGGTGGTGGTATCAGCCGTAAAAAATTCATTGCCTACGCGACGAAACGCTTCAACGAACACTTCAAGACAGCCATTGGCCACGAAATGGGTCATTTCTGGTGGAACAAGGCACCGACATTTAGTTGGGAAGACTGGCTCAACGAAGGCTTTGCGGAGTTCAGTATGCTGTGGTATATCAAGTGCCATTTCGACAAGCACGTTTTCGAGTGTTATCTGGAAGCCTGCCGCGAAAATGCCCGCCATGCTTGCCCCATCTACGAGGTTGATCGTGATGCTCCTGAAGCTTACGATGCCCTATATAATAAAGGTGCCTTGCTACTGTATGACTTGGAACAAAAAGTAGGCGAACAGCGTTTCTTCGAGTTCATGCAGGGAGTGGCTGAACGTGAAATAACCTCTACCGCCCTCCTTTTAGATTATGCAGAAGAGATGTTTGGGAAAGAGATAAGGGAATGGATTGAGAACAGGATAAAATCTTAGGAATGATGAAACAAGCAAACAGAAATGATAATAAAAACTATTATGAATAAGAAATAAGGAGGATATTAATATGGGATATTTGAAGTATAAAGGTTACACCGGTAGTGTAGAATATAGCGAAGAAGACAAATGTCTGTTTGGAAAGGTGCAAGGAATGGCTAAGGATAGTATTACCTACGAAGGCTCAACTGTAGAAGAACTGACAAAGGACTTTGAGGAAGCTGTAGATGATTATCTGGCATTATGTGAGGAGAAGGGTATTTCACGGGTACAGTAATCCACCACCGCCCGCCATTAAGTAAAACTCTTAACCTGAGTTAAGACCCACACCCTCGGTAGCCAGATTATGGGCTTTGCCGAGGGTATTTTCGTGGGACTTTCTGTAACTTTGTGGCTCGGAATGACAAAAATTATTGTAAAATGAAACATCTGAAATTGGAACTAAGACATTGGGTATTGTCAGATGCAAAAGAACTGACGAATCTGTGTAATGCTGTTGACAGGCGTTTCCTTTCTGACCATCTGCCCAATCCTTATACAGAAAAGGATGCTGAAGAATGGCTGAAGACGGTTTCTGAGAATGAAGCAGTTACTGGTATATATCGAGCTATTGTATATGATAGAAAACTAATAGGCAGCATATCGGTTGAGAAGAAAGATGATGATGCAGAAATCGGTTATATGATTCTCAATGATTATTCAAACAAAGGGATAGGCACAGAAGCCGTCAAACAAATATGCCCCATTGCATTCAAAGTCTTGTCGCTTGAACAAATAACAGCTAATGTCTTTCACCCAAACATCGCTTCAATACGAGTATTACAAAAGAATGGCTTCAAGTATAAGGGTGCTATCCCAAATGCCGTCATTAAGGGTGGTAATGTTTATGACTTGCTCACTTATGAATTGTCAAAAGATTATAACGAAGAATTTGCACGATTTAAGAAGATAA
>ONAK01000016.1:0-40505 GCA_900315765.1 uncultured Prevotella sp.
AGTCTTGAAGAAGCGTTGTTTTATATGCAACATGTGATAGATAAAGGATTAAGCAGGACGGCACTGGTCAATTGCTATAAGGCTCACCTCTTTGATCATAAGGGCAAGATTGTAAACAACTTCTCAACGTATCTGCCAAAGCCACAAAGCCATTTGGTGCAGGAGGTGCTAAAAGAGAATTATGATTTTGGCTTTGCGACTGTTGACCATGAGCCGTTTGAGGAACGAGAATTGGAAGATGCCCTTACCAGCGATGTTACGAACCTTTTATTGGAAATGGGAACTGGCTTTGCTTTCATGGGCTGACAGAGAGAAATCATCGTAGGAGGTCGCTCACGGAAGATAGACTTGCTATTCTATCATGTCCGCCTTCGTTGCTATATAGCGTGCGAGATCAAAGTTAAGCCATTCGAGCCAGAGTTTACGGGTAAGCTAAACTATTATGTCAGTGCCGTTGACGAATTGGTTAAAGCACCTGATGACAACCCTACCATTGGGCTTCTGATCTGTTCCGATATGGATAAGACCGATGTTCAATGGTCATTCCGTGGAATTACGACTCCAATGGGAGTGGCCACCTATAACAATATCCGTATTAAAGATATGCTACCCACACAAGAGCAACTAAAGGAACGGATGGAACTACTACAGAAAGAACTTAGAGCTACTAAACGACTGATGAAAAAATCAAGTGAATAATTGGTAAAGCATTTAGCCCTTTCAGAAGAAATGCTTACCTTTGCACCCGATGATGAGTCATAGTACGGTTGCTGGCTCAGCATCGGGTGTTCTTTGATGCAGTTTATAGCAGAATGTGGAATTGAGTACGGTCTCCAATTCGTCGCTCGGCTTTGCCGCTTGCCTAAGCAAGAACCCAGTTTTTCCTCAATTCCCCAGACTGCCTTTATACAAAGAAAAGCTGAGAATTCTTGCAAAGTTACAAAAAAATCTCATTTCCAATCATAATTTATCCCTTGTCGCAGCAAAAGATAAGAAAAATACTGAAACTTTTCGCAAAAAAGATGTTTGGATGTCATTTTTTTTGTATATTTGCAAGCACAAACATTTTAATTTATTATCCTTATGCAAAACAGATTTTTTGGAATGCTTGCCACCATCATGATGTGTGGAGCAGTAATGACAGGGCTGACAGCGTGCAGCAATGAAGACAACAACGACGGTAATGTTAAGGAGAAGCAGGTGGCCCTGTTTTTGCCCGACAATTCGCGTATTGACCGTTGGGGCACTGACCTGAAAAACTTGGAGGACGCTATGACAACGTACGGCATCAAGACCGTTTCCTACGTGGCTCCCGAGACCGCTGATGGCGCCGCACTGCAGGTTGAACAGCTGAAAAAGGCTATCAACGACGGCGTGAAATACATCGTACTGACGACCGTCGACTACAAGAAAATCAATGAGTCAGGACTGCTGGAGCAGCACCCCGACGTCAAGGTGGTATGCCACGACCGCTTTATCTTTGACAACCCCCGCATCGCTTTCTTCTCTTCTACCAATACGAAGGAGATAGGGCGTACGCAGGCTCAGTTCCTCATCGACCAATTCCAGGCATCGGGAAAGGATGCCATGACCCTCGAAATCCTGCAAGGTCCTGCCTTCGATGGCAATTCCCAGGACTATTATGACGGTGCCATAGAACTCCTGCAGAAATACATCGACGACGGAAAACTGGTAGTCAAGAGTGGCAAAACGGCATTCAACGACGTGATGGCTGACAGTTGGGATGTAGAGGACTGCAAGAAAGCCATGGAAGACCGTCTGAAGAGCTACGCAGAGGGCGAGCGCCCGGACATGGTGCTGGCAGCCGCCGACAATGCCGCCCAAGGTGCCATCGCAGCACTGGAGGGAGCTGGCATTACCAACATGCCAATCATTACCGGTCAGGACAACTCGCCCGCATCGCAGGCGCTGATCAAGAGCGGCAAACAGACCATGACCATCGATAAGAATCTGAAGGACATGGCTAATAACACAGCGATGATTGTCAATGGCCTGATAACTAATAAGCCGATTACATCACGAAAAACGACCTTTAGTTTTTCCTAATCAACAGACTTATTACAATCCCATCAATCCCCTGTAGGTTTAAGCCTGCAGGGGATTGATGCTATTTCACAAGAATCTTTTTGGTGCCGACGATGTTCATGCCGTGCTGGAGCGTGTCGAGTTGCTGGCCCATCAAATTGTAGATGGCAGCTGACTGCGAGGCTGACTCGTTATTGCTGGCTGACTTGACAGCTGTTGGCGCATCTTCGATGGCATCATACTCTGCCATTGTTTCGGCCATGCGTGTGTCAAGGTCGGATAGACGATAGAGGCCATCGCTGTTGGCATTGAGTCCTTCGATACTAACAGGAAGTACCATTGGCGGTGTAGCGGGTGAGAGTAGGGTGCGCCCCTGCAGTTGACCGATGGATTGGTAAACAAGGTTCACTGCGACATACTCATCAGCTCCATCACTCCACTTTTCGAATACCAGTTTTGAACCTATGGGCGTATGGAGCTCAAGTGCATTCTTTGTCTCAGGGAACTGCACGATCGCTGCGGTTCAGCTCCTCGCGGATGCGGCTCACCAGCGGATAGGCCAAGTTTACGGCGGCACTATGGGTGGTGAAGAGCAGACCATCGTAGACTTCCTTGACTGCACAAATAGCGCGCCATTGCTCCATCGTGAGCTCGTGACCGAAGGCTGTCATGCTTTCTGACTCATAACACTGCAGAACCAAAGCGTCGGCCACACTGTTGGCCAGCGTATAGCCACCCGTCATCTTCGGCTCGCTGCCTTTTTCCAGTTTGAATTGGGTATCGTCGAACCAGAAATGTGTGGTGTCGCCCTGCTGAGCAGCTGGCGAGTGCGCCATATCGAGCACTTGTTCCATCAGCTCAAGTGTTGGCTGCTGGGCTGCCATCCATGTCTGTGGTCCGCCGTTAAGTGCCTGCATATCGGCCAATACCTGCTGGCGGTATGTGTCGTTCATCTTAGTGAATTGAGGCGTAAACACGGGATCCATCTTGTCTTCATCCAGCTTATGTGTGATTTCCACATTGGCGAAAGGCAAGAATCCTGCTGAGAAATACTTAGCCGTAGCAAATGTGCGTTGACGTGAGTTGGCATAAAACAATACCTCGTCGCCCTCTGGGCGATAGTTGTCGGGCAGCAATCCCTCGCTGACTACCCATTGGCGGAAGAACTGGCCCATCTCTGTTTCAAGAACACCACCACGTAATGACAGTTGGCTGCTGGGCGACGACCAGGCAAACCAAGTGTGTGGTGTGACGCGCATGTAGGCCGCACCTCCCGATGTCAGCGGCGAACGGATGTTGTGGCGGCTCATCACCACTACCTCTTTCAGTTCATACTTTGTGTGGAAAGCATCCGAACGCTTTGTCTGTGCCTGTGCATTTGTGCCGCAAATAAGGATGGCGGCTATCATCCATAGTAAGAATTTTTTCATGATTATTTTTTTTTATTTCGCTCCATCTGGCTGCAAAATTACAATATTTTTGCAAATAAAGTTATAAAAAAGGGGCTGATTTACGTTTTTTCTTATTATTTTTGCAGCAGAAACATAATAATAATGAATAGAAGTTACTTATCTACTATTATACTTACAGCCATAACGGCCCTATTTTTAGCAAACTGCGGAAGAAAGGAAAGTCACACTCTGGGCGATATTCCAGAGAAGATGAACCGTACGCACGGCGACAGTATTGCTCTGGCTGCGAGGTTCACTGGAGATTTCGAACACTTTCTTGCTGTAACCGACAGTCTGGCTGATGCAGGTGAACTGTCGCAGGTACGAGCCGACGGCTATCGCGGTGTGGCCTATTTCCAGATGGGACAGATTGATAAATGCCTGGAGTGTCTTCGTAGTGCCATCGCTTCAGACACGCCTCCGGCCGAAGACTTCTGGGAATATATACATGCAGGTACCAATCTGGTGATTATACTGAATAGTCAGCGTAACTACGACCTGGCCATGCGTACCGCACTTCGACTTATCGACCATCTGAAACAGGTGGACAGTCCGCAGAGAGCGATTGAGTTGCAGACACTCTATCTGTGTCTTGGTGATACGCAGATGATGCTGGAGCGCAGAGATGATGCAGCCAAAAGCTACAATGAGGCCTACAAATGGGTGCAGCGCACGCCTAATAACCCTACATGCAGACCGCTGGCTGCCAGCTTTGAGACTTTAGAGAACATCGCAGGTACGCACATCAGTCAGCATATGGAAGAGGCCGGTGTTTGGGTAGATCGTATGGACTCGCTGCTTGCTGTATATGAGGCTGAGCCTAATGCTGATGAGAAGGAGAAGAAAACATTCCGAGCCTTGGTTCTGCTGCGCCGTGCACAGGTTTGTCAGATGCGCGGAAAGGTGGCCGAAGCTGCCAGCTATTATACCAGATATAACTCAACCAACTATGGAAAGAGTATCGAAGGCCGTATCAACAGCTGTGATTATCTGGTAGAAGCCCATCGTTATGCTGAGGCTGCTGATAACTATACGCAGTTGGACCGCTTTGTTGTGGAGTGGGGATATGAATACGACCTTGAGACCATAGGTAAGAATCTGTTGCCCAAGCTGCGCAGTAATTACTATGCCGGAAGAAAAGACTCGGCCCTACGTGCAGCCATGAGGATAGCAGAGGTGTACGACTCAGCCCTTGTGAAACAGAAACAGAGGGATGCCGCTGAGCTGGCCACTATCTACGACACGCAGGGTAAGGAGCGCCAGATAGCAGAACAGACCGCCGGCAAACGGCTCTTCACTATCATCAGCATCGCCGTAGGCATTCTGGCACTGCTGATTCTGGCATTCGCCGTATATATCTTCCGACAGCTGCGCATAACCAGAATGAGAAACCGCATCTTGGCCCGTCAGATTACCGAGGCTTTGGAGTATAAGGAGCAACTGAAGGAGCAGAAGAAAATACAAGCTGCCGCCGAAGTAAATACAAAAGGTGATGAATTGAAAAATTCTGACTTTAGTGCGCTCTCTGATGAACAGCTCTCTTTATGCCTGCGCGATTTGATTGAGAACGAACGGTTGTTCCTCCAGCCTGAATTCGGTCGCCAGACACTCATTGACCGCACAGGTTTGTCGAAGGATCGTATTGGTGCAGCCTTTGCTCAGGGAAGTGAAAGCAACTCGCTGCCGGCATACGTTCGCGAGTTGCGATTGGATTATGCCGTAAGACTGATGAACGAGCAGCCCGACATAGCCGTTGAGCAAGTAAGTCAGGCCAGCGGATTTACCAATGCCGACACCTTTACGCGCAATTTTCGCGCTAAATACGGCATGACTCCAACAGCTTATAAACAAACAAAAATAAACGAGTAGATACGTAATCCCGTCGTAATGCCCGACGGATTGTCGGAAACACCCGACAATTTGTCTGAAACCATCCGACTATTTGTCCTAACCCTTGTAGGAATGGACTTTTTGCTGTATCTTTGCACCAGTAATTTTAAAACTTGCAATGAATATGGAAACTTATAAGAACATGATTGATCGTACCACAGTTAAGAACGAATCATTAGGTCTGATGGCTTTTATCATTATCTGCAGTATGATGGTGATTGGTTTGAGCTCGTGTATGTAGAGTTACATGAATCGATCGCAGAAAATTATCCGTACTAGCATCATCGGAATCGTGGCCAACGTTTTGCTGGCCGCGTTTAAAGCTATTGTTGGCATTCTGGCCAGCTCGGTAGCTATCATCATGGATGCTGTGAACAACCTGAGCGATGCGCTCTCAAGTGTTATCACCATTATCGGTACCAAACTGTCGGAGCGCCCGGCCGATCGCGAACATCCCTTCGGTTTCGGTCGTATCGAGTACTTCAGTGCCATTATCATTGCCGTCATTGTTCTGTCGGCAGGTATCACATCGCTCATTGAATCGGTTAAGAAAATATTTTACCCGACCGAGCCTGAATACACCTCTACAACGCTCGTTGTTATTGTTGTGGCGATAGTAGTAAAGCTGGTGCTGGGACAATTTGTAAAGCGACAAGGTGAACAATTGAAGAGCGATGCGCTGATAGCTTCAGGCTCTGATGCGCTCTTCGATGCAGTCATCACATTGGCCACGTTGATTTCGGCAGGAATCATGCTGTTGTGGGGGGTATCGCTTGATGGCATACTGGGAGCACTCATCTCGCTGGTTATTATCAAGGCTGGTATCGAGATGCTTGCCTCGCCTGTAAACGAACTGCTTGGCGCAAGAATATCGCAAGAACTGATACATGATATTAAAAAGGAGGTGTCTGCTATCAAGGGCGTTCATGGCGTGTTTGATATCATTGTGCACAACTATGGGCCTAACGTGCTGATAGGATCGCTGCACATTAACGTTTACGACACGATGGATGCTCACCAGATTCATGGTCTCACCCGCCATATTTCAGAGCAGATGTTTGCTCGTCACGGCATTATTATGACGGTTGGCGTGTATGCCGTTGCCACAGGCGATAACAGTAGAGCCGAGCTTCAAGGCAAGGTTATGCAGGCGCTGGCCGAGCATAAGGAGATAACACAGGTTCACGGTTTCTATTACTTTGAGCAGGAGCATCGCATCTCGGTAGATGTGGTGCCCGACATATCAGTACACGACGAGGCCGCACTTGCCGCTCAGCTATCAGCCGAAATAAAATCAATAGTCCCTGATGAGGAGGTGACTATTGTGATTGACCATAATTACAGCGAATAGCGATAGCAGAGCTTAAATATTATATGTAGAATTCTGATGGGTCGACCAGACCGGCACGTATGGCATATTTCACCACTTCGTGGGCCGTGTTTACTCCCAATTTCCTGAAAATATTCTTTCGGTGTGTGGTTATGGTGTGTACACTCGAAAAGCGTTCTTCGGCTATCTCCTTGGTAGTTTTGCCTTGGGCTATAGCCTTTACTATCTCGCTTTCGGTAGTAGTAAGTATATCAGGCTTCTCATCCTCATACTGTTGATGGATAATCACTTCAAGCGCTTTTTGACTGATAAAGCGTTCGTGTTTGTTGACAGCATGCAGGGCATCGCGCAAATCCTTCATAGGGCCGTCTTTAAACACAATGCTGAACTGGTGGGATGAGTAAATGACACGGCGTAGAAACTGAGGTGTAAGTTCTTCGCTTATCAATAACCATCGTGAAAGCGCAAACCTTTCGCTAACAATCAACAACTGGTCTTCGTCGGCAAAATCGAACAGCGTGTAGTCCAGTATGACTACTGCATGCTCGTGCTCCTTGAGCTGTGCCACCAGACTGGTCTTATCCGACGCACGATACACCTGATTTGTCTCGTCCTGCTTTATCAGGCTTTCGACTGCAAACCTCGTTATCTCTTGATTATCTGCTATAATATACTTTGCCATAACTGTTCATATTTTGGGTGCAAAGATACGAAGAATAGATATAACATCCAAATATCAGCAGATATTTAGAGAATATATCTATAAACGCAGCAAAAATAGAAGTTTTTTGTTGGATTCGAAGTCTGTTTGCCTATTTTGTAGAATATAATTCTATATCCTCTATCACCAGACCTGCCAACATAAAACCGAAGATAGCAGTGATGTGAGCGAGTGTACCGTTAATCTGGGCCTTAGAAGAGCACCACTCGTGGTTCAACAGGCTCTTGTCGCCTGGACCATTCTGGGCTTTAGGACACATGCACTGTTCTGTGCCACAGGTGGCATTGTGACCTTTGTTCTCCAACAGCTCGTCGCTATAAACACACTGGAACTTTCGCTTAGGGAATTGTTTCTGCGATTTGAATTTCTTTCTAAGTGCGCGGGCCAGTGGGTCGCCCTGTACCTTCCAGAACTCTGTAACTTTGATACGGGTAGGATCGAGTTTCAAGGCAGCTCCCATAGACGAGAACAGTTTTGCATTAGTACGGCAAGCCAGGAGAATAAGCGCTGCCTTATCTTTCAGAGAGTCGATGGCATCTATGATGTAATCGTAAGTATCAAGCGCAAACTCATCAGCATTCTCTGCCGTGAAGATCTTTTGTAAGGCAGTAATCTCAACTGAAGGGTTGATAGTGAGCAAACGCTCTTTCAGTGCATCAACCTTTACCTGACCGACGGTTTTTGTAGTTGCCATCAGTTGGCGGTTGATATTGGTGATGCAAACGCGGTCGCTGTCCACAATCGTTAGTTGTCGGATACCACTGCGTACCAGACTCTCTGCGCACCATGAACCTACACCTCCCACGCCAAAGATAATCACCCTTTTCTGGGCGATGCGCTCCATAGATTCATTGCCTAAAAGCAGTTCGGAGCGACGGAAAATTGCATCTTGTATTGCCATCTTTCTTTAATTTGGCTGCAAAGGTACGATAAAGTGCGTAATTATCCAAATTAATAAGGAAAAAACAAAATATTAGCACCGATGAAGAATATAATTCTAATTTGCCGGTGATACGAATCGGTATTTAGAATAATTGCTAAGAATTGATGTGGATTTTGGTGGAATCTTCTGGATTTTTGCTAAAATTTGGCTAATATATCCAATCACCGTACCTTTGCACCCAAAAAAGATACAAATATGAAGAAACAAACAATTGCAATTAATACTCCTTATGTCAGACCTGATGTATATGGTTCGTTAGCTGTACCTATATATAATAATGTGTCATTCGAGTTCGACGATGCACAAGTTATGGCTGATGCGTTTTGTAACCGCATAAAGGCTCCTGACTATGCGCGAGTAGAGAATCCTACAGTTACAAATCTGGAACAGCGAGTAAAGGCTCTGACAGGAGCAGAACACGTAACGGCATTCAACTCTGGTATGGCTGCAATAGGCAACACACTGTTGGCTGTGAGTGAGCATGGCAAGAATATAGTGTCATCGCATCATCTGTTTGGCAATACTCTGGCTCTTCTTACTACCACGCTGAAACGCTTCGGCATAGAGCCTCGTCTGCGCAACCTGACCGATCTTGAGGCTGTAGAGGCTGCCGTTGACGAAAATACTGCCTGTGTGTTTCTGGAGGTGGTTACTAACCCCCAATTGGAGGTGGCTGATCTTAAGGCAATATCCGACATCGCTCATCGTAAAGGTGTGCCTGTGATAGCCGACTCTACTGCTATCCCTTTTACCGAAACTAATCTTAAGGAACTGGGTGTAGATATTGAGGTGCTGTCTAGTACAAAGTACGTGTCGGGTGGCGGCACATCACTTGGCGGATTGGTAATAGACTATGGTACATTTCCTGAAATTAATAAGCGACTGAAGTACGAACTGCTGTTCAATCTTGGCGCCTATATGACACCTCAGGCTGCTTACATGCAGACATTGGGACTTGAAACTCTAGATGTGCGCTACCAGCGACAGGCCGAGAATGCACTAAAGATTGCCAAGGAACTGAAGTATGTTGATGGTATTAAGCAGGTTAACTACATCGGTCTGGCCAATAACCCATATCATGCACTTGCTCAGCAGCAATTTGGTAAAACTGCCGGAGCTATGCTCACCATCGACCTTGAGTCGAAGGATGCGTGTTTCAGATTCCTTAATCGCCTGAAACTTATACATCGCGCTACCAATCTGTTCGACAACCGCACACTGGCCATACATCCTGCGTCGACTATATTTGGCAACTTCAGCGAACAGCAGTTGGTAGAGATGGATGTTAGACAGACTACTATTCGCCTGTCGATAGGACTTGAAGATATAGATGATATTTTAGCAGACATAGAGCAAGCACTGGCATGACATATAATTTTGACAAGATAATAGACCGTACGGGTAGTGGCGACCTTAAGCACGGGGTGCTAAAAGAGCGCTGGGGCCGTGATGACCTACTGCCACTCTGGGTGGCTGATATGGATTTTGAAACTCCACAGTTTATCACCGATGCGCTTCGTCGTCGACTTGACCACTCGCTGTTTGGCTATACGGTGGTGCCCGAGGAACTGTGGACCACGATAATCAAATGGATAGCCGATCACCACAACTGGCTGGTAGAGCGCCAATGGCTCACCTATATCCCAGGTATAGTAAAGGGTATAGGCATGGCCATAAATGTGTTTGTAAAAAATGATGAGAAGGTCATTATCCAGACACCTGTATATCATCCATTCCGTCTCACTCCCGAGGGTAACGGTCGTAAGGTGGTATATAATCCGCTGAAGGAAACTGATGGTAGCTATGAGATGGATTTTGACCAGTTGGCTCAGGTTGCTGATGATAAATGCCGACTGCTCATTCTTAGCAATCCCCACAATCCGGCAGGTATCTGTTGGGATGTGGATACACTGCGCAGGTTGGCCAAATTCTGCTACGAGCGTAATATCATTGTGATTAGCGACGAGATACACTCTGATATGGCTATCTTCGGACATAAGCATGTGCCATTTGCCAGTGTAAGCGATGAGGCCGCACAGATTAGCATCACCTTTGGTGCCCCATCAAAGACATTTAACATTGCAGGAATAGTGAGCAGCTATGCCATAGTGCCAAATGACACATTGCGCCGCCGGTTCTATACATGGCTTGAGGCCAACGAGCTTAACGACCCGCCACTCTTTGCTCCGATAGCTACCATAGCTGCCTATCAGCAAGGCGAGGAGTGGCGACGTCAGATGCTGAGTTATGTAGAAGAGAATATTCTGCTTGTCGAGGATTACTGTCGGGATTATCTGCCAGGCATCAAACCATGGCGTCCGCAGGCATCTTTCCTGGTATGGCTTGATTGTCGTGGACTTGGGCTCACCCACAACGAACTTATCCATCTGTTTGTAGATAAGGCCCATCTGGCATTAAATGACGGTGCTATGTTTTTTGGCGATCCCTGGCATGCAGATGATAGAAAAAAATTTATGCGACTGAACGTTGCAGCCCCCCGAAGTGTGTTGAAAACGGCCTTGGAACAGCTAAAATCAGCGCTAAAATAGCGAAATACCATATATGTGGTATATGGAATGCCACATGGTAGGGATTGTATAGTTATAGAAATCGCCGTACCTTTGCACCCAGATAAGATAATTAATTTAAAATATAAAGTTATGAAGACAATGAATCAGATGCGAATGCGTGAATACTGTTCTTGCTTTGGCAAGCGACACATGGTGTCGAGCGGTTGCGACATGATGATGGCAATGACAATGATGAAGGAGGGTATATATATAATAGGTATAAACAAAAATAAAAAGAAACAAGATGAAAAAGATAGCATTAACAATAGCAGTATTATTCAGTATCAGCATCAGCAATATTTGGGCTGAGGAGACATCTACCAACGCAAGCAGTGTGCGTTACGTTAAGGCACCCCGTTTTGCACGTCCTTTGGTAGAGAAGTGGATAACCGAATATGCAAAAACACAACCTGACGTAGAGTTCCAGATTGCAAAAGGCAATCAAAATCAGGATAATATCGCTTTGAATATCGTATTCGATAATCAAAATACAGAGAGAGAAGAGTTTAGCCACGTTGTTTATTTCGGAGAGTTCGCCGTGCTGCCTATCACAGCCAGTGGTAGCGAAGCTGCGAAAGTGCTGGAAGGCAAGCACCTGAACTCAAAGAAACTTAAGCAGCTTTACTTCCTTAACGATGATTTTGACGAGGACGTAAAGAAAAACAAACAGTTCGAGAAACTCGTTATCTATAGCGGCAGCAATGCCTCATCAGTTGCAACATCTTTCGCTCATAACTTTGGCGAAGAGAGCAGCAACTTCCGCGGAAAGCGCATCTCAGGTGACGACTTGTTCCTTAACACCGCGCTTATTAAGGATCCACTGGGTGTATCATTCAATGCTCTCCCAAACATCTTCGACCTCAAGAGTCGTCACATTAAAGATAATCTCACCATCATAGGTATCGACGTAAAGAAGAGTCTGGAAGACAGTTTTTCTGACAAGGCAACACTCGATGAACTCATTTTAGCCCTTGAGAACGGAAAGGTATCTGAAGTAGCTGTTGAGAAGATTGGTGTTAGCTTTAACATAGCCGACGATGCTGTTAACCAATTCCTTAGCTGGGTACTGGCTCAGGGCACAAAGTATAACCACGAATATGGATTGTTGAACCTGGATAACAAACTTGTACAGGCACAAATCAATAAGGTAAAGACTGAGTTTACCGCACAAAATAAGTAAGTTAGTTAGTAGTTTTATTTAAATGGTTGTTCATATGGCTTGGGCGGTCTTTTTACAGACCGTCCCCACCCAAGCCATGCACCAATAAAGGTATTAGTAATTATGAAGAAGGGACTTATATTAGCACTTGGTTTTGTTATTGCCCCACTATGGGCAGCTGCACAAAATCTGATTTCAGGTCATATCACTGATGTTCGCACTGGCGAACCCCTGATTGGCGCATCAGTAATTGTAAAAAGCGAAAAGGGTAAGGGTGTAGTTACCGATATAGATGGAAACTTCAGTCTGCAGACAAAGGTTGAGGCCCCATTGACCCTGAGAGTAGAATATGTAGGTTATCGTGCCCTCGATGTAGATGTTTACGATTTCGAGGAGCCGGTTGAGATATCTCTAATCGACAACTCTAGCAAACTCGAAGAAGTTGTAGTAGTAGGTTATGGAGCCCAGAAGCGCTTGGAACTCACCAGTAGCATCTCGAGTGTTAGTGACGATCTGTTGAAGCAACAGAACACCTCGGTAGAGGGAGCCCTTCAGGGAGCTATAGCAGGACTTAATGTTACCACAACCAGTGGCCAGCCTGGTGCTGCCAGCATCATCCGCGTTCGTGGTGGTAACTCAATCACTGGAGGTAACGAGCCTCTCTATGTTATTGATGGATTCATTGTGTATAATGATGTGTCGTCAAACAAGACAGGTGCCCGTGGTACTGATGCCGCACTTGATCCTTTGTCGTTCCTCAACCCTTCGGATATCGAGAGCATTGAGGTACTCAAGGATGTAGCTGCCACTGCCATCTATGGTACACGTGGTGCCAATGGTGTAATCATCATCACTACAAAGAAAGGTTCACACGGACGTAATAATATTAGTTATAGTGCTACTTTCGGCTGGAGCAAAATTGCCAAGAAGGTTAAGTTTATGGATGCCTGGCAGTGGGCCGACCTGTGGAACGAAATGTACGACAATGGTGAGGTGGGCTATCGTGTAGACACACCAACCGAGAGCTATGACTGGCAGGATGCTGCCTTGCAGACAGGATTCCAGCAGGAACATCAACTGAGTGCTGTAGGTGGCGACGAGATTTCGCGCTATAGTATCAGCGGTAGTTACAAAAGTCAGGATGGTATTATCATCAACACAGGTCTGAAGCGTTATGCCGGCCGTATCAACTACGAGCGCAACGTATTCAAAAACCTTCTGATAGGTGTGAATGCCAATGGTGCCTATAATAAGATGAAAGGCCAGTCGGATCGCAGTTCGATGTTTGCCGCCAACTCATGGTATGGTGCTATCTCGCACACTCCGTACACATCTATATATAATGCCGACGGCAGTTTCAACTACGAGCCTACACCAACCAGCGTGGATATCTATAACGGTAAGGTGGGCAACCCCATTAGCGACTTGGAGAATTACCAGACCGAGACTGAGAATACCCGTGTGATAGCTACAGGATTTGCAGAATGGACCATTATACCACAGCTGAAACTCAAGGCTAGTCTGGGTGCCGATCTGTCAAACACTCGTCAGAGCTACTATGCTCCGTCATACACCAGCGATGGACTTGCCAATAGCGGTTATGCCTCGGTAGGACAGACCAAGACTCACGTATGGCAGACTGAGTACACTGCTACCTATAGCAACGTGTTCAAGAACGTACACTCGCTAACCATTCTGGCAGGATATACCGCCCAGCGCACTGATCGCAGCCGTGTTGCAACCTCTGCCTATGGATTCAGCAACGATGCAACAGGTTATGACAACTTGGGTGCTGCTGCTACCACAAATCCATCATCTAGTGGACACTATATCTCTACACTCCAGTCGGTTATTGGTCGTATCAACTACTCGTTCGACTCACGTTATAATGCATCAGTAACACTGCGTGCCGACGGTTCTAGCCGCTTTGCCAAGAATCATCGTTGGGGATGGTTCCCATCGCTTGGTGCATCGTGGAATATCGACCGTGAGAAGTGGTTGCACCTCAGCAAGAAGGTTGATTTCATTCAGCTTCGCGCATCGGTAGGTGTAGTAGGTAACCAGGAAATTGGTGACTATCAGTTTGCTGCCAATGTGGTGCCTCGTACCATCTCTATCAACGGCGAGCGTGCTACAAGTTACATTATCTCAAACAAGTCGAACCCCGACCTGAAGTGGGAGACTACAGCATCGTATAATGTAGGACTGAGTTCTGGATTCTTCCACAATCGCCTGACCATTACGCTCGACGGCTATTACAAGAAGACAAGCGACTTGCTGCTTAATGTGCCTGTAGAGCAGGTAACAGGTTTTGACACTGTGCTTCGCAACGTGGGCTCGGTTACTAATAAGGGTATTGAACTCGAGGTAGGAGGTGTGCTCATTGAGAAGAAAGGTCTGCGTTGGTCACTTAACGGAAATATCGCTCATAACAAGAACGAGGTGACCAGTCTTGGTGATGCCGAATACTTCATCCCAAGTCATGGCTATACCAATCCGCTTATAGTGAAAGTTGGCGAACCACTCGGATCGTTCTATGGTTATAGGTTTAAGGGTATCATACAGAGCAACGAAGACCTGAGTAAGCTGCCCTCACAGACCATCGCTGCTGTAGAACCAGGTAATCCAAAGTTCGAGGATGTTAATGGTGACAACGTAGTGAACGAGCAGGACCGTGTGGTACTGGGCAACATACAGCCCGACTTTACCTATGGCTTCAATACCAAGCTGAATTATAAGAACTGGGATTTGTTTGTAAGCGCCAGCGGTAGTTATGGTAATAAGATATTCAATGAGTTGGCTTGCCGTCTGGAGCGTGGTAATGGTTACTATTACAATCCATTGGCTACTGTGGCCGACCGTTGGACTCCCACTAACCCAAGCAACACAGTTGCAAAGGCCAGCAATGCCACTAGTATCTATACCGACGACCGATTTGTAGAGGACGCCAGCTATCTTAAGATACGTAACATACAGTTGGGTTATACTCTGCCGCTGAAGAAACTTACAAAGGATGCCAATCTGCGACTCTATGTATCGCTTCAGAACTTCTTTACCTTCACCAGCTACAGAGGTTATGATCCTGAGGCCAATCGCAGCGGAAGCGACGAGACCAGCGCCCTGTATCAGGGTATCGATAATGGTACATACCCCACAGCTAAGACTGTACTTGTAGGATTTAATATCACACTGTAAGAATTGAAGAATTTTAGAATTTAAGAATTGAAGAGTTATGAACACAAAGATATATAATAAGATATTTGCTGCAGTCCTGCTGTTTAGCAGTTGCGCCGATCTGGAACAGACATCGCTCAGTTCCATCGATAGAGACAACTTTTACAAGAGTAAGGTTGACATCGAAACAGCCATCAACGGTATCTATCAGGAGTTCACGGTCGACGATTTCTATGGCATGTACAACAATCAGAGCATCTATATTAACGACCTGCAGACCGACTATGTTAAGGCTGGTGCCCAGACAAACTCTGCACATATACGAGAGCTCTCAAACTTTGCCATCCAGCCCACAAACCTCTTTGTTGGCTATGCCTGGAAAGAGCATTACACTGCTATCAACCGCGCTAATGTAGTAATCGACAAGGTTAGCGATGCATCGTGGCTCGATGAGCAAACACGAAACAACTACGTAAACGAAGCCCGATTCCTGCGTGCACTTATGTACTTCAACCTGGTGCGCTACTTTGGCGGAGTGCCCATCGTGCTCCACGACGGTGAAGGTGAGGGCGCTCCACGTAATACCATCGATGAGGTATTCGAACAGATAGTAAGCGACTTTACTGCTGCCGAGAACCTGCCTGCTGGCTATTCTAATCGTGATAGTAAGGCATCTGGTCTGGCTGCTACAGCGCTTCTCTCAAAGGTGTATCTTGAATGGGCACAGACCAGCACTGAGAAGGGTAAGGCCAACCAGCGTGACTATTATCAGAAGGCTATCAACTATGCACAGAAGGTTATCGACTCTGGTAAGTATCGCCTTCTCGATAAGTTTATCGACAACTGGTCGGTGGATAAAGAAAATGGTCCTGAGCACATCTTTACTGCTGAGCACGACCGCACCGTAAACGGTAATGTTACAGGTCACTGCACATTTGCTACCAACTGGAGTAACTCAGAACCAGTGCTTCTGGCTACCAGCGACCGCTATTACGAGGAAACCGATCCAAAAGATCAGCGCCGCGATGGTTCATGGGCCAAGAAACTCTACAACCCTAATACAGGTACCGACTTTGTGTTCGACATTCCACGCTTTCGTAAGTATATCGACTCGCTTAACTATGCAAACCCTGCATCAAGTGGTAACGCAGCCGGACGTTCGGTAAACACCACTATAATCCGTTATGCAGAGATATTGCTCATAAAGGCCGAAGCAGAAAACGAACTCAATGGTCCAACAGCTGCAGCCTATGACGCTATCAACCAGATTCGTCGCCGTGCATATTGGAGTCCATACGACAATGTTCAGTACACACCATCAGATGGTTCGCCACTCGAACTGAGTGGACTTACTCAGGAGGAATTCCGCGAGAAACTGCGTGAGGAACGCCGCTTAGAGTTTGTACTCGAAGGTCAGCGATGGTTCGACCTTAAGCGTTGGCACATCCTGGTGAAATACGTCAAGGCTCACACACCAAGCAATGATGTGGTTACAGGTACAAAAACCACAAAGGCCGAGAATGTTTCTAAGAAGAACTATTATCTTCCTCTGCCACAGGATCAGATTATTCTGAACCCCAACCTCGAACAGAACTGGGGATACAGTGGCGAGACAGGCGATGGTCCTTATGACGCAACTTTCGAGTAATTAAAAGATTAAAATTAAGAGTAATAACAAATTAAAAAATAAAAGCATTATGAAACAGTTAGTAAAATCAACTTTGGCCGTTATCGCATTGGCCACCATTTTTAGTCAGGCAGTACTTGCCCAGTCAGTAGCAACCTCTAAGGTAAACAGCCGCGAGCGTATTCTCCAGGTTCTCGATCAGAGTCGTCCTAACGACTATGTGCCTGCTGCGTTTTTCCTCCACTTCGAGAACAAACTCGGTCGTAAGGCTGTTGAGGATCATAAGGCATTCTATCGTGCCACTAACATGGACTTTGTTAAGGTGTTCTACGAGATTGTAGTTCCTACCGTTGATATCCAAAGTGGTAAGGACTGGGCCAAGGTGCCTGTCTATGGCGAGGACTTCTTTGCTCCACAGGTAGCCGTTATCGCCGACTTGGCTCGTGAGTTTGGCGACGAGGCCTTTATCCTGCCTACAGTTTATTCACCTCTGGCATTGGCAGGTCAGACACTTGGTTTCGGTAATCGTAAGAACCTGAAAAAGCTCATTGAGGAGGATCCAAAGGCTTTCGGTCAGGCTATCAAGAACCTTTCGCTCTCTATCGAGAACTACCTGCGCGCAGCACGTAAAGCAGGTGCTGACGGTTTCTATGTATCAAGTCAGGGAGGCGATGGCAAACTGCTCTCTAAGAAAATATGGCAGGAGCAGGTTCGTCCTTGGGATAAGCACGTATCAGAGGTAGCTAACGAGATTGGTATCATCAATATCCTGCACATCTGCGACTATGGTACACCATATAAGAATGCTGAGGCTCTGTACGAGTTTGCCGATTATCCTGCAAGCATCATCAATGTGCCTTTGAAGTTTGCTGATGGTAGTACTCTCAACCTTAAGGAGGCTCAGAAGCGTTTCGGTCGTCCTATCTTCGGTGGTCTTGAGCGTCTGGGCGTGATTGCCAAGGGTAGTATCGAAGAGGCAAAGGCCGAGGTAGACAAAGTGCTCGAGAATGCATCGCCCAACTTCATCCTGGGTGCTGACTGCACAGTGCCTGGTGATACCGATTGGGAGAAACTCCGTGCTGTAATCGACTACGCTCACACATGGCGCCAGACACATAAGAAGTAATTATGAGAACGACGTTAATTTGGATAGGGGCACTCGTAGTGGGTGCCCTTTTAGGATTACTCGGAGCCGATTGGCTTGATGTCTCGATGAATTTCGTGGCTACAGTCTATACGCGACTGTTCCAGTTACTGGCTGTGCCTACGATTGTGTTGGCTGTCATTACAACTTTCGCCACGTTCGGTTCTAAGGGCTCTGGTCGTATCTTTGGCCACACTCTCACCTACACGCTGCTCACTACATTTGCTGCAGCTGCAGTAGGAGCCGTGCTCTATGTGATAGTTGCACCAGGCAATCTGCCCCTCGAGTCATTGGTCGATGCTTCACAAGTATCTGACCTTGGTCCGCAGACATCATACGTTGATCACATCCTGAGCATTATCCCAAACAACATCGTTAAGCCATTCCTTGATGGTAACGTACTCTCACTGCTTTTGTTGGCTTTCGCTATCGGGTTCGGACTGTCAAAGTTGCCTGAGTCAGAAAATAAGGCGGTAGTTGTTAAGGGATTGCTAGGGTTGCAAGAGCTTCTGTTCCTGCTTATCCGTGGACTCATTTGGACATTGCCTCTTGGTATCGTAGCATTTGCTGCTCAGCTGTCGGCACAACTGTCTGCAGGTGTGGTTGCCGATTCCATCGGTAAGTATGTGCTCGTAGTCCTGGGCGGCAATGTTATCCAGTTCTTTGTGGTGCTGCCGTTGTTCCTGCTGTCTCGTGGACTTAACCCTATTCATGTGTTGAGCCGTATGACTCCAGCTGTGCTTATGGCGCTTTTTACCAAGAGCAGTGCAGCCACACTGCCTGTAACCATGGAGACGGCCGAGAACCGACTGGGTATTCGCAAGAACATTGCCAGATTTGTGCTCCCCATCTGTACCACCATCAATATGAATGGTTGCGCAGCGTTCATCCTGGTTACCTCACTGTTTGTCATGCAGCAAGGTGGCACACCCATCACCCTTACCACAATTCTCACGTGGATCATCATCTCGGTGGTGTCGGCTGTTGGCAATGCGGGTGTTCCTATGGGCTGCTATTTCCTCACTCTCTCGCTCATGTCGGGTGTCGGCGCACCAGTAGCAGTTCTTGGCATCATCCTGCCTATCTACACTATCATCGACATGGTTGAGACGGCTGAGAACGTATGGTCCGACTCATGCGTAGCAGCTATTGTAAACAAAAGAATTTTACCAAATACAGACGAAGAATGAAAAAGATTATATATTCACTAGCAGCTTTGGCACTCCTGTTCACCGCTACATCGTGCAATAGCAATGATGACGATGGACAGCAGGAAATAAAGATTCCTGGCATTACCTTTGATGGTGATGTAGAGTGCTGCTCGGCCGATGAGGCAGTTCAGATTTACCAGTTCCTGCAAACGGTAAAGATTATTCCCGAACTTACCACCGTGGTTGATGGTCAGTACACTGTGTCGGTCTACAATAGTACAGGAACCCTGCACACAGGCTATAACGACTTGTATTTCATTGCCAATAAGGTTGCTAGTGGCAATTACATCAAGGAGTTCTCTGTCAGCGGCATTAGTCCTATAATGCTCATGACCAAGATGAACATGAAGCATAGCACTCCTATATCGGGTGGCGTTAAGAGTTTCAACTCAGGTTTTACCGCAGTAAAGCATGGCTGGATATCATTTGTTATGCCCACTAGCGAGAGTGGCTACTGGACTATCGGCTATGATGCAAATGTGCTTGGTCATAAGGGCAGTCTTGCTGCTACCGAGATTAATGTCGAGGCACTTCCTGCAGGTCAGGAGTGGATCAAGTCGTTCAAGTCGGGTGATAATACATACTATCTGTCATTGGTAAATCCTACCAATTTTGTTACAGGTAGTAATGACATCCAGGCCTATGTGTCGGTAAAAAGTCCTGTTGCTGCCGATCCTTATGAATTGGCCAGCGACGAGTTTGTAATTGATATTGATCCCCGTATGCCCGATATGGGTAACCATACTTCGCCCGATAATTCAGCTCTTAAGCGCAGTACTGACGGCAGTTATCGCGGCACCATCAATCTTACTATGACCGGTTTGTGGCGCATTCACCTCACTGTTAAGGATCTGCAGGGAAACATTGTGGCTGGTGGAGATAATCTTAAGGATGGTTTTAGTTCACTTTTCTGGGATGTAACGCTTTGATAAATGATTAGTTTGTTTCTTCTATCCTTGGCTACTTTGCAGGGCGACACCATCGCTAGTCCATCTCGTCAAATCGATGAGGTGGTAGTGGTGTCGAACCGTCAGGGTGGCAAACGCTCCATTAAAGGGCAGGTAGCTTCTATCGACGAGCACCTGTCGCAGTTGTCGCACGTATCGCTCGTGCGTCGTGGTTCGTATGCCTGGGAGCCGATGGTAAACAATATGCAGACCGAGCGTCTGTCGACTACCATCGATGGGATGAAGATATTCTATGCATGTACCGATAAAATGGACCCCGTGACTAGTTATGTGGAAAGCGGAAATCTGCAGAGCATCAGTCTCAATGCAGGACTTAATGGTAATCCACAGGCTACGGGTAATATAGGTGGCGCATTAGATTTACGTCTGCGCAAGGCAGGCTTTGATGCCGATCCTATTGCACTAAGTGTGCAGGCAGGTTACGAGGCTAATGGTCATCTACAGGTATATGGAGCCGATGCTGCCTATTCCTCGCATCGTTTCTATATAAACGGCGGTTTGTTTTATCGTCATGCTGATAATTACAAGACGGGTGGGGGCTATGAGCTCCCATTCTCTCAATTTCACAAGTTCAATGCTTTTGCCAATCTTGGTGTCCGTCTTGCTGAACACGATGCTGTAGAGGGTGTGGTGATAGTTGACCATGCCGGCGATGTGGGTTATCCTGCCCTTGCTATGGATGTAAAACGTGCCGATGCGTTTATCACCAGTCTTGCCCATCGCCACACATGGAGTCAGGGCGTGTTCTACTCATGGGAAACCAAGGTCTACTTTAATCATATTCTACATGATATGGACGATACTAAGCGTCCAGATGTAGTTATACACATGGATATGCCTGGACGCAGCACCACTGCAGGCTTCTATAGTCTGCTGGCAGCTTCGTACAAGCGCCATTCATTCCAGATTAATGCCGATGGATACTTCAATCGCCTGTTTGCCGATATGACGATGTATCCCGGAGGTGCAGCATCGATGTATATGGTTACTTGGCCAGATGTACATACATATAATACAGGCCTGGCAGCCACCGACGATATTATGCTTCCGCATAATCAGACACTCCGCTTGTCGGCCAAACTTGCATGGCAACAGCAGTATCTTTGCAATCATGAAGGGTATGAGGCACTTAAAGTGTTCTTCCCTGGCATCGATGATCATTACCAACAACTCACCGGGCGTATAGCTGCCAGTTATAGCCTCTCCTTTTCCAGTTCTAAATTATCCATCGGGGCCGGTTGGGGCAGTCGCGCTCCAACGGTTACCGAGGCTTATGGTTACTATCTTAATAACACATTCGATAAATACGACTATATAGGCAATCCTCGATTAAGCAATGAGTCGGCCATAGAGGCTAATGCTGCCTTCAAGTGGCAGCCTTCAGGTCAGTTTTCGTTGGATGTCGATGCGGATGTGTTCTTCTTTTCCAATTATATCATCGGTAGTTTCGAACCCCGTCTCAGTGCAATGACACTGGGAGCCGCTGGTGTAAAGGTGTATCATAACATTTCTCATGCCACCATAGCAAATGCATCGCTCACTGCCAAGTGGAATATCACTGGTAGCATACAGGCCGAGAGTACTCTGGGGTGGGCTACAGGTCGTGATGATGCCGGCGATGCCTTGCCGCTCATTTCTCCGCTAAGTTACTCAGCCCGATTGGCCTATCATAAAAAGTCGTTGTTGGTTCAGGCAGAGATGCGTGGTAATGCACGCCATAGTGATTATGCAGCAAAGTATGGCGAGACACTCACTGCAGCATGGATCGTTTTCAATCTCTCTGCTCAGTATAGTCTCGGGAATATTACAATACGTACAGGCATAGAGAATCTTTTCGACCGCCTATACGCCACTTATGCTGATTGGAATGATATTCCCCAAAAGGGTCGCAATATTTACATTAATCTATCGTTTGATCTATAGCCTATCCTTATTCAGCACGTTCTTTTTATATTCCGGCTACAACTTCGATTTCTACTAAAGCGCCTTTAGGCAGTGTCTTTACTGCTACGGCAGAGCGGGCAGGGAATGGCTCGGCGAAAAACTCTGCATATACGGCGTTCATGTCGGCAAAGTCGGCCATGTCTGCCATGAATACGGTCGTTTTCACTACATTGGCCATGCTGGTGCCTGCCTCTTCGAGAATAGCCTTTACGTTGGTGAGCGACTGGCGGGTCTGCTCCTTTATACCGCCCTCAACAAACTGTCCTGTGGCAGGATTGATGGGTATCTGGCCAGAGGTGTAGATAAGGTTTCCAACGCGGATTGCCTGACTGTAAGGGCCGATGGCAGCAGGTGCCTTTGGAGTACTGATAACTTGTTTCATAAATGCTTCTAATTTATGTTTTGAATTCGCCTACAAAGATAGTCAATTTCTGCAATAATTGTTAATAAAAGTGCCAATAATAGAATAAATTGTGTATATTTGCATCGTTATCAATCACAAAAATAACCAAGATATGAATCAACTAAGTAGATTTTTATTTGCGGCTGTGGCCGTATGGATGGTATTGCCTATGATGGCTGCAAAACCAAAGTACAAGAATTTTAAAGTGTCGACCTACATACGGGCGCAGGATGTGGCAAGGATGGAGGATGAGAAGTTCCTCGAATCGACATGGGAGGTTGTGAGTCAGCAGGTGGATCTGGATAAGATTTATCTGGAGACACATCGCGATGCGTTTACCGTGCCTGAGAAGACAATGCTGAAGGTGAAGAAATTCTTTGAAAGCAAAGGTCTTGAGGTGGGCGGAGGCATTACATATACTCGTTCGGAGCCAACTGACTTTGAAACCTATAGTTATGCTCGCCCCAATGAGCGAAAAGTAGTTAAGGAAATCGCGGAGTACACGGCTAAACTCTTTAACGACTTTATTCTGGACGATTTTTTCTTTATTGACTTGAAGAATGATGACGAGATTGCTGCAAAAGGTAGTAAGAGCTGGACAGAGTACCGTTTGCGCTTGATGGCTGATGCTGGTAAGGAATTAGTGGTGAAACCAGCCAAGGCTGTCAACCCCAAAGTAAAGGTTATAGTGAAGTATCCAAACTGGTACGACCATTTCCATGGACTGGGGTTTAATCTCGAAGAAGAACCACTTTATTTTGATGGTATCTGGACTGGTACCGAGACGCGTGACCCAGGTTCGGCGCAGCATCTGCAGAATTATCTGAGTTATAATGTGGTGCGTTATTTCGATAATATCGCTCCGGGCAAAAATGGTGGCGGTTGGGTTGATGCAGGTGGTATCCACATGAGTATGGACCGCTATGCCGAGCAGCTGCATCTGACAATGCTGTCGAAGACTCCCGAGATTATTCTGTGGAACTATATGCAGCTCTTCGATGTGAAGATTACGCCTCAGCATCGTGCTGCCTGGCAGGCTGAAGATGTTAGTTTTAACCACGATGAGATGGTGAAGCCTTTCACTAAAAATGGTAAGACTATCACGCCTAGCACCATGGCACGCTATGCTCATGTGACCTTACTTCAGACAGATAAGTTGGTTGGACAGCTTGGTAATCCCATAGGCTTGGTTTCTTATAAACCATACCACTCTTCGGGCGAGGAATTTCTGCAAAACTATTTAGGCATGATAGGTTTGCCGATGGATATGCATCCTACTTTCCTTACCAACCGCAAACAAATACTACTTACTGAGCAGGCTGCCAAGGACAAGCAGATTGTAGAGAAAATCAAACAACAGTTGAAGAAGGGTGGCGATGTGATGATTACCACAGGATTGCTAAAGGCAATCAGTAAGGAATTGGCCGATGTGTGTGAATTGTATTGTGGCGACCTGAAGGCTATAGTAAACGATTTCGGCTTTTCTGGTAAGTCGCAGCGTGAGTTTATTATTCCGCAGGTTAAATATTTTACCAACGATGCTTGGGAGGTTGTCAGTGCCGGACGTCCGCTTAATGGTGGTGTGTCGGGGTATCCTATTCTGTTGCGCGATACCTATTCTAAGGGTATGCTTTTTGTGCTGACAATTCCAGATGATTATGGCAATCTGTATGATTATCCTGCTGGGGCTCTTAATGTTATACGTCGTGCCATGAGTAAGGATATTGGGGCTTATATCGAAGGTCCGTCGAAGGTTGCACTCTTTCCTTACGATAATAAAACGTTGGTGGTTGAGAATTTTAATGATGAGGCTGTGAACGTAAAAGTGGTGGTTTGCTCTAAAGTGCCTGCTATGCGCAACCTGCTGACAGGCAAAGAACTGAAACCTGCCCAGCTACCCAAGATGCCGAAGATGTGGGGGCGCAACCTGTTCTTTGGTTATCCTGATGATTCAACAGTATTTGATGTGAAACTGCCTGCCCATAGTTATATAGGATTAGGGTATTAAAAACAAGAATCCCCGCTCGTTAGAGTGGGGATTCTTATTTCTCTTATTTGTTTAGTTTCCAGGTCACACCGTCCTTGGTGTCCTTAACCTCGAAACCGGCAGCTGCAAGTTCATCGCGAATCTTGTCGCTGGTGGCCCAGTCCTTATCGGCCTTGGCCTTGGCACGCAGCTCCAGTACCATATCCATCACCTTGCCGAAAGCAGCCTCGCGCTCATCGTTAGTACCGCTCTTCTCTGCTTTCAAGCCCAGAATGTCCTCGGCAAAGAGGTGCATGGTCTCCTTCAGTTCCTGCAAGCACTTGGCACAGATGGTGGCTTTGTGATCGGTGAGCTTGTTAACCACGGTGCAAGCCTCGAACAGATGGCTGATAACCTGTGGGGTTGCCAGGTCATCGTTCATGGCATCGTAGCACTTCTGGCGCAGTGACTTAACAACCTTCTCTGTCTCTGCATCGCACTTGTCTGATATCTGTACGCGTTCCAAGTCGGCAATGGCGTTCATCATCTTCTCCAGTCCCTTCTCTGCAGCTTCCAGAGCCTCGTTCGAGAAGTCAACTGTTCCGCGGTAGTGAGCGCTGAGCACAAAGAAGCGGATAGTCATGGGGCTATAGGCCTTCTTCAGCAATGGGTGATTGCCGGTGAAGAACTGCTCAAGGGTGATGAAGTTATTATACGACTTGCCCATCTTCTGGCCGTTGATGGTCAGCATATTGTTGTGCATCCAGTATTTTACTGCAGGATGGCCCATTGATGCCTGAGCCTGTGCTATCTCGCACTCGTGATGTGGGAAAACAAGGTCCATGCCACCTCCGTGGATATCAAACTCCTCACCCAGATACTTGCGACCCATAGCTGTGCACTCGCAGTGCCATCCGGGGAAACCATCGCTCCAAGGCGATGGCCAACGCATAATATGCTCGGGCTGAGCCTTCTTCCACAGAGCGAAGTCGGCCTGATTATGCTTCTCGCCTACACCATCAAGTTCACGACTGGCATCTTTTACGTTCTCAAGTGAGCGACCAGAGAGGATTCCGTACTGGAATTTCTTGTTGTATGCCTCAATATCAAAGTAAATTGAGCCATTGCTTTCATAAGCAAAACCGTTGTCGAGAATCTGCTGAACCAGCTGCTGCTGCTCGATGATGTGACCAGTAGCATGAGGCTCAATTGATGGGCGTAGCACATTCAGTGCATCCATTGCTGCATGGTAGCGGTTGGTATAGTACTGGGCAATCTCCATTGGCTCTAACTGCTCCAGACGGGCTTTCTTGGCAATCTTATCCTCACCCTCGTCGGCATCATGCTCCAAGTGCCCCACATCAGTAATGTTACGTACATAGCGAACCTTATAACCCAGATGTTTCAAGTAACGGAACACCAGGTCGAAAGTGATAGCAGGACGGGCGTGCCCCAGATGGGGATCGCCATAAACTGTTGGTCCACAAACATACATACCCACATTGGGGGCGTGAAGTGGTTCAAAACGCTCCTTCTGTCGCGTCAAAGTATTGTAAATTACCAATTTAGACTCCATAATCTCTTAAATTTTGGGTGCAAAGGTAATAAAAAATTGGCACTGATTACACGGATTAACACAGATTTTTTATATAAAGAGCGAAAAATTGCTTTAAATGAATAATAATCCGTGTTAATCCGCGTAATCCGTGCCTTAATCATTTAGATGGAGTGCTTTGCTTGTTCTTGAGCCGCAATCACGCGGTCGCACCACTTATCGAATTCTGGGTCTTCGACCTGCAGTTCTGGGTGAGCCAAAATGTGCTGGATGCAACGGCGCACGCCCTCGTCGAATCGGGTTGTGGCTTGGAAACCTGGTACGGCTCGCTTGAGTTTAGTGCAGTCGAATGTTACCGTTACACTCTTGTCGCCAAGCAGATTGCCTGTAAAATCCCATTCCTTGGGTGATGTGGCAGCCAGAAAATCGGATGCAACGTAATAGGGCTTCAAAGATACCCCCAATGCATTTGCCACGCACTGATAGATTTGATTCCATGACAGTTGCTCGTCGCTCATAATCTGGAACGCTTCACCTATTGCCTTTGGATTACCCAGCAAACCAATGAATCCACGAGCAAAATCCTCATTCCAAGTAACTGTCCATAATGAAGAACCATCGCCGTTTATCAAAACCTGCTTGCCCTCCATCATTCGCTTAATAACCTGCCATGAACCCTTTGGTCCGTGAACACTAACAGGTATGGCACGCTCGCAGTAGGTGTGGCTGGGGCGTACGATAGTGATTGGGAATGCATCTTCGCGCCAAGCCTTGAGCAACAGCTCCTCGCAGGCTATCTTGTTGCGTGAGTATTCCCAGTAAGGGTTTGCAAGTGTTGTACCTTCAGTGATGACATGACTGGCAGCTGGCTTGTTATAGGCAGATGCTGATGAGATGTAGACATACTGGCGGGTACGCCCCTTAAACAGTTTGATGTCACGCTCTACCTGGGAGGGCAAAAATCCGATAAACTCGCACACCGCATCGAAGGTGTTATCGCCCAGCAGGTCGAGCACCTTTTTCTCGTCGTCGATATCCGCAATTATCTGTGTGACTCCAGCCGGCACTTCGTCTTTGCGAGTGCCACGATTAAGCAGCCACAGGTCATGACCTGCAGCTGCTAATTGTCGAGTGATGGCCGAGCTGATTGTGCCCGTGCCACCTATCAATAATATCTTCATCCTCGTGCCATTTTGTAGATTGCTTCCATATCCTCGGCCTTCAGCACCTTCAGACATCCGCAAGTAATCGTGTTGTTACGACTGCACTTGCGTACCATCTCCTTGATTTCAGCGTCGGTAATATCCTTGCCAATCAGCTCCTTGATATTGATAGGCATACCGATGGCATGATAGAAACGCTCCATGGCCTGAATACCTTTCTCGGCGGTGCCTTCGGGATCGGTAAAGTCGTTGGGAACATCCATCACGTTGACAGCAAAGCGTACAAAACGACTTAGATTCTCATGCATAGTATAGCGAGCCCAACTTGGCCAGATAGCAGCCAGACCAGCACCATGAGTTACATCGAACATTCCGCTGAGTTCGTGCTCCAGCTGGTGGGTAGCCCAGTCGCCTGTAGCACCACAACCAGTCAGGTCGTTATGCATCAGCGAACCGCCCCACATGATTTGTGCACGGTAGCGATAGTCGTCAGGATTCTTCAGCACAGGGAATACGGCGTTCTTGATAGAGCGCAGCGCAGCCTCGGCCAAGTCGGTGGTGAAGTCCATATCATCATCCTTGGTAAAGTAACGTTCCATGGTGTGCATCATCATATCGGTAACGCCAGCTGCCGTTTGATAAGGGGGCAACGTCATGGTGCGACGAGGATTCAGAATGGCAAACTTGGGACGACTCAGATTGTTACTGTAACCTACCTTGATATCGCCATCCTCGTTGGTAATCACCGAACTCTCGCTCATCTCACTACCTGCGGCAGGAATGGTAAGCACAGCTGCCACGGGCAACATCTCTTTAGGTTCGGCCTTGCCCATATAGATATCCCACACGTTACCTTCGAAAGGCACACCATAGGCAATACACTTAGCCGAATCGATGACACTACCGCCGCCAACAGCCAGGATGAAGTCGATACCTTCCTTGCGGCAGAGTTCGATGCCCTGCTGAGCCAACGATAAGCGGGGGTTGGGCACAACGCCTCCCAGGGTGACAAAGTCAACACCTCCATCGCTTAGCAATCCACATATCTTGTCGAGCAGCCCTGAGCGCTTAGCGCTTTGTCCGCCATAGTGAACCAAAACTTTTGTACCTCCATACTTCTTAACCAGAGCGGCAACCTGCTCTTCACTCTGTTCTCCAAAAACCACCTCAGTAGGTGCATAGAAATTAAAATCCTTCATAAAATGTTTATTTTTGTGATTGTTTTGATTGGGCAAAGATAATAAAAAAGTTTGATAATAAAGTGTGTTTAAAGTTTTTTTAGTAAATTTGCAGCCGTAATTAGGAAACTAAGAAAGTATGATCAGCATAAAAAAAATCCTCGCTCATTTCTGGGCGAGGATTCTTTTTTTATACCTTATTAGTAGGATTTCCGTTGATGAATGCGGCTACATTATCTGTGGCTATCTGTATCAGACGGATGCGGGCTTCGTGGCTGGCCCATGCGATGTGTGGCGTGATGTAAGCATTGGGCTGACTCAATAGCGGATTGTCGGCCTTTGGTGGTTCTTCAGTAAGCACATCGGCACAGAAGGCATAGAGTCTTCCTTCTGCCAGCGCATCGGCCACAGCTTGATCGTCAATCAGCGGTCCGCGCCCTGTGTTGATGAGAATGGCCGATGGCTTCATCTTTTTCAGTGAATCGCGGTTGATGATATGGCGAGTGCCGTCGGTAAGCGGACAATGCAGCGACAATACATCTACTGTTGCCAGCAGTTCATCTATATCAACCTTTTCAATGCCTGTTGGCAGATTGGTTTTACTGGTGAGCGCCTTGACCTTCATGCCGAAGGCTTGTGCTATCTGAGCTACACGCATACCGATATTTCCGAGACCTACGATGCCGAATGTCTTGCCTGCCAACTCGGTCAGCAATGTGTCGCAGTAGCTGAAATCTGGATTATTGCTCCAGCGTCCGGCTCTGTTCTGTGTGGCATAGTGTTCCACGCGGTTGGTAACGGTCAGCAGGTGTGCAAACACCATCTGCGCTACACTCTCGGTGCTGTAGGCTGGCACATTAGTAACAATGATGCCGCGCTTGTGGGCTTCCTCAATATCTACAACATTATAACCTGTAGCCAACACGCCGATGTATTTCAGCTTTGGTAGTTGAGCCATAACTTCCTGGCTTATAATCACTTTGTTCGTCAGAACAATGTCTGCATCGGCAGCTCTTGCTACCGTCTCCTCGGGCTTAGTGCGCTCGTAGACCACAAGCTCGCCCAGTTTCTCCAGCCCGCTCCAAGATAAATCGCCTGGATTGGCTGTAAATCCGTCTAGTATAACAGTCTTCATCATGATAAATTGTTTATTTGATAATAAGTACAAATCCGCCTCGTGGCTGGGTTGTTATCTCGCGAGGAATCTGATTGCCGTTGGTGATGAGCCAATCCTTCTCGGCAGTGAGCTGATACTTGGTAGGATCGGCATCGGCAAACATCTGTACGCTGTGCTCTCCGCCGTCGATAAAGCTCAGGTCAACATCAAGCGTCTTTTTGTTGTCGGTACCGTTTATGCCGGCTACATACCAGGTTGTGCCGCTACGGCGGGCCAGTACTACACTCTCGCCTGGATAACCGCTAACGTAGCGGGTTTCATCCCATACGGTAGGGAGTTGACCGAAGAAATCCTGCACTTGCTGAGGCTGTACAAGATAGCTTTCTGGTTTATCAGCCAGGTGCTGCAGGGCGCTCTCGTAGAGTACGGTCAGAGCCAGCTCGTGAGCATCGCTGGTGATGTGAGGATGCTGCGAATCGCTAAAGGTACAAGGTGTATAGTCCATCGGACCAATGATGTTACGTGTGAACGGCAGAGTTGTGTTATGGCTTGCTGCTTGCTTGGTAAACGTGGGCACGTTGTTGTACCATTCTGCACCATAAACACCTTCGGTCGACATGAGGTTGGGGTAGGTGCGCTGCCATCCGCGGGGAACAGTAGCTCCGTGGAAGTTGACTAGCAGGTGATGCTTTGCGGCGCATTCCAGCAAGTCAATGCAATATGTCATATCGCGCTGGCAATCGCCCGAGAAAAAGTCGATTTTTACACCAGCCACACCAATCTTCTCACACCAAGCAAACTCTTTCTCGCGATCCTCGGGCTTGTTCAAACGGAACTTTGGTGTTGGGGCTCCGTCAATCCAACCAACTGATGAGTTGTACCAAATCATAGGTTTGATGCCTTTCGAGTTAGCGTAAGCCACAGCATCCTCGATGGTCTTGCCGTCCTTCATCTGGTCCCACTCAGCATCAATCAGTACGTATGGCAGTTTTAAAGTTACGGCCATATCAACGTACTTCTTAATGATGTTGTAGTCGTTTGATCCGTGATTGTAAGCCCAATATATCCAAGATACCACTCCTGGCTTTATCCAACTTGTATCCTTCAGTTTGCAAGGTTCGCTCACGTCGGTAACCAAGGTACTTTGAATAAGGTTTTTCATACAGCCGATAATGGCGATGCGCCATGGGCTGTGCCATTTGCCTCTGAGTCTTACCTCGTTCACATCGGGGGTTACTCGCAGCAGTTCGCCATCGGTATAAAGGCAGGCTGCGCTCTGGTTGCGCTCGATGTTTGCTTCCGACAGCAACATGAATACACCATCTTGAGGTTCTACCAACATGGGGAATCCCCAACGCAGGTTGTAACCCTCGGGCGACTTAACCACCCCAGCCATACGGCCAATGGGCTTAATTTTGCCTGTAGTGCTCAGGGGGAAGAATCCCTCGTAGCTGTCGGTCCACTGCATCATCCAGCGTTTGGTACCCTCTGGAATCTGATAGGCGGTAAGTTCTTTGGGCAGTTTGCCTTTCAGTCCGCTCAGTTCGTAGCGAAACGCAATACCATCGTTGTAAAGGCGCAACACAAGTTGCAAATTGCTGCTCAGAGCAGCCTTGTATTCATTGGCTTCGTTGGTGCAAATAGATTTCTTGCCTGCTATCATCTGGTAGTCGGCTTTCACCATGCCGGCAAACTTCCATTTTAGTTTGCTGTTCTTAAAGCCCTCGTAGCCTAATGCTGGTACATCGAGCACCTTGCTGTTTTGATAGTAAACAGTGATGCCTTTGGCGGTATTAGTTACCAGAAGCTTTCCATTTGGAGAAACGGGTTGCTGAGCTGACAGGCTAAGCACCCCAAGGCATGAAATGAATAATAGAATAAATCTTTTCATTATTTATAAGTGTTTTTTTATGTGTATTCTATAGCCGTAGACTGTTACTACAAGGAAACAGAACAACGGCAGTATAAACGACGCATTAGTGGCGGGGAAGTTGCCCATCACCGTACCCTCGTCAATAATCATTGCTTGTAGTGGAGGCAGAACCGAACCTCCCAGAATGGCCATGATGAGGCCTGCTGCACCAAACTTTGCATCGTCACCGAGTCCGTCGAGTGCAATGCCGTATATGGTAGGGAACATGAGCGACATACAGCCGCTGACACATACCAGACAGTACAGCCCCAAACGGTTCTGGAAGCCGATGACTCCAGCGGTGAACACCATAGCCAGCACGCCGAAGATGGCCAGCAGCATGGCGGGCTTGATGTATCTCATAAGGAATGTGGCGATGAATCGCGAACAGATAAAGAACAGCATAGCGTAGATGTTGAATCGTTGTGACAGCACTTCGGCTGCCTGCTCCTCCATTCCTTCGGCCATGAATACGCGCGTACCATATTGTATAATAAAGGTCCAGCACATAATTTGTGCGCCCACGTAGAAGAACTGTGCTATCACACCCTCGCGGTAGTACTTGAGCGAGAAAATGCGCTTGATAGTAACTAAGAAGTGGATATCATGATTAGCATCGCCAATCTTCGGCATCTTTGTGAAACGCATCAGTATCAGCATGCCGACAATCACCAGTCCGATAATGAGGTAGGGCGATATGAGCACACTAAGGTCGGAGTTTTTTAGTGCCTCGAACTCGCTGTCGCTCAGCAGTGCGCGTTCATCGCTGCTCATTGGATTCAGTTTGGCCTGAATAAAGTTCATGGCTACAAACATTCCGATGATAGAACCGCAAGGATTAAAGCACTGTGCCATATTCAGTCGGCGGGTTGCTGTTTCCTCGGGGCCCATTGTCAGGATGTAGGGATTACAGCTTGTTTCAAGGAACGAGAGTCCGCAGGTCATGATGAAATAGGCTATGAGAAAACATCCATAGATGCCGATAGCCTTGGCAGGGAAGAACAGCAGGGCACCAGCGGCATAAAGGCCGAGGCCCATCAGTACTCCCGCTTTGTACGAGAACTTACGGATGAAGATGGCTGCAGGGAATGCCATGCAGAAGTAACCTCCGTAGAAAGCCACCTGAACCAGCGTGCCGTCGGTAACGCTCATGCGGAATATCTTTGAGAATGCCTTAACCATTGGGTTGGTTATATCGTTGGCAAATCCCCAAAGTGCGAAACAGAATGTAACAAGGATAAACGGAACAAGATAGTTCACGCCGTCTTTTATTATCAGAGATTGTTGTTGCTTTTCCATTGTTGTAGGAACAGGTTTTTAGAAGTGAACTAATATACGGAACACCTTGCCTGGATTCTCTGACCATTGGCGCATAGCCTCGGGTGCATCTTCGGGTGTTACCTCGTTGCTTATCAATCGGTCGACAGGACATGTGCCGCGCTGCAGGTAATGGATTACAGCTCGGAAGTCTGCTGGCTGAGCATTGCGCGACCCGCGTATGTCGAGTTCCTTCTGAACAAAGAACTTTGTCTGGAACGATACGTCGGTCTTGGCATAGCCGATGCAGATGACGCGACCGGTAAAGGCAACCTCGTTCACTGCCATCTGGTATGTTGGTGCGCTGCCCACAGCCTCGATGATGACATCGGGACCGAAGCCTGCGGTCAGCTCCTGCAGTTTGGCATGAACATCCTCTGTTTTGGTGTTAAGGGTGTATGTGGCGCCCAGCTCCTTGGCCAGTGCCAGTTTCTCGTCGTCAATGTCGGCAGCTATCACTGTTGCACCGCGCAGGACTGAACGCACAATTGCGCCGAGGCCCACCATACCGCAACCGATGACAACAACGGTGTCGATATCAGTAACCTGAGCGCGATTCACTGCATGGAAACCTACGCTCATCGGCTCTATGAGCGCACAGGTGCGCGGATCGAGGCCCTCGGCAGGTATTATTTTCTCCCAAGGCAGAGCTATGAATTCGCGCATGGCTCCGTTACGCTGAACTCCCAGCGTCTCGTTGTGTTCGCAGGCGTTTACCCTCTGGTTACGGCACGACGCACATTTGCCGCAGTTGGTGTAAGGATTGCAGGTTACTACCATTCCTGGTTTGAGTGTCTCGGGTACTTCTGCACCCACCTTCTCAATAACAGCGCCCACCTCGTGACCGGGTATTACGGGCATTTTTACCATTGGATTCCTACCCAACCATGTATTCAGGTCGGAACCGCAGAATCCTATATACTCAAGGCGCAGCAGCACCTCGTTAGCCTTCAGCTCTTGCTCGGCTATGTCAACTATTTCCATCTGGCGCTCGCCAGAAATCTGTATTGCTTTCATATTATATTGAACATTGAAGATTGATCATTGAACATTATTTATTCACTCATGTTTTTGATATACGGCAGTTCCGGCAGTTCGCCGAAACCGAAGAACTGCTTGGCGTTCTCACCTAAGAAGAGACGCTTCTCGTCGGCAGTAAGCTCTGTCGATTTCTCTACGAAGTCGTAGCTCATCTTGTAGGTGATGGCGGTGATGGTGCGTGGATAGTCGCTGCCCCACATCAGTTTCTCCATACCAACCTCGTCGGCAGCCTCTTTGATGGCGCGTATGGCTGATGGGAATGGGTAGAACTCATCGTTGAACAGCCACGTAATGCCGCCGCTCTCGATGAACACGTTCTCGTGGCGGGCCAGCTTTATCTGCTCCATCCAGCCCGGAAGTGTTACCATTCCGAAGTGTCCGATGGCGATTTTCAGGTTGGGACATTCTTGGATGATTTCTTCCATCTGTCCTACCTGCGCATCGCCGTCCTGCAGTTCTATGCCTAATATCTTACCTTTTTCCTCAAGCATGTGCATCAGCTGCATCATCTCGTCGGTAAGGAAATGTTGTGGCAGTCGGGCTGCGGGAATCTTTATGCCCTTGAATGCATCAACCACGCTGCCGGCCACCTCCATGAATCCTGCTTGGCGATAATCCAGCATACCGAAGGTGAAGAAACGGTTAGGATAGCGGCTTTCAACCTGTATCAGATAGCTGTTCTGTATACCGTCGATGAACTCCTGGGTGACTACGGCTGCGGCCACTTGGGCATAGTCCATATTCGATAAGAATCGTTCGGCGGTGTTCTGTCCGTCGGTCATAAACGGCGGCAGCATCTGTCGCTCCTCGCCAAAAAAGAGCGAGCGGCTGCGGTTGGGCTCTAGCTGACAGATGCGCTGGTTGTCTACTACTGTGTCCTGATTCAGCCACAGATGACTATGTGCATCGATTATGAGTTTTTCCATCTTACAAACATTTGGTCGCCGATAATCTCCTGTACCTTCTGTACCAGTTCCTCGTCCATGGGCTCGTTGACGTACTGGATATTCTTGAGCACGTTTTTGGGGTTGGCACTGCTAAAGAGTGTAGTGGCTATGCGTGGGTTCATGCTTGTTGAGAACTGTATGGCCAGCTTGTCAATGGGATAGCCTTGCTCCTCGCAGTAGGCAGCCGCCTTTGCACAAGCGCGCTGCAGATCTTTGCCTGCCGGATGCCACGCAGGGGCACCGCGCTGCGACAGCAGTCCCATTGAGAATGGCGATGCGTTGATGACGCCCACGTTGTGCTGCTCAAAGAATCCGAGATAGTCGGCCAACAGGGTGTCGTTCAGCGAGTAGTGGCAGAAGTTCAGAATGCTCTCAACTGTTCCTTCGGGCGCGTGTTCTACCACCCATTTCAGGTTCTCAGGCTGAAGGTCGGTAATGCCCACGTGCTTCACAATACCTTTTTCGCGTAGCTCAACCAGCGCAGGCAGCGTTTCGTCAACTATCAGTTGCAGTCCGCCCTCCATATCGCCTTGGAACTCTATGTCGTGTACGTTTATCAAGTCGATGTAATCTACGTTCAGGCGCTCCATGCTTTCGTAGACACTCTCTTGAGCGCGTTTAGCGCTGTAGTCCCATGTGTTAACACCATTGTGCCCGTATCGGCCTACTTTGGTCGATAGGTAGTACTTTTCTCGTGGGATGTCTTTCAGTGCCTTGCCCAGCACAGTCTCGGCCTTCAGGTGGCCGTAGTAGGGCGACACATCGATGAAGTTGATGCCGTTGTCAACAGCTGTGTGTACAGCTTCGATACCCTCTTCTTCGCGGATGCTATGGAACACACCGCCTAGCGATGATGCTCCGAATCCCAGATTCGAAACTTTCATCCCGGTTTTACCTATTTCATTGTATACCATATTTATGTTTATTAGTTAGAATATGCTTCTTTGGTCATTTCTACGGCTACGGTTTCGCTGCGGAACATCTGGTAACTCACGTATTCCAGACCGCCGTACGGTCCGCTGTCGCCCCACGAGTTCTTCATGATGAAGTATTGCTCGCCGTCTTCATCGTGTGCCAGTCCTACTATCGCCATTGCGTGGCTCTTGTCTTCCCAGCAGACGCCGTGATGAGCGCTGACCGAACGTTCCGTTCTGACAAGTAGTGAGTCCATCGGTATGTTCAGATACTGCTCGTGTGTCCAGTTGTCGGGTATTTCCAACTCCGATGTCTCGTAGTACGGCTTGCTGTCGTCGCTTATCAGGGCTACGTATTCGCCTGGCTTGCACACGCTGCGGGCAAACTCCTGCGGGGTGTATTGCGCGCCCAGCATGAATACCCATTTGGGTGCAGGCGTGTCGGGCTTTCGCATAGCGTCGTATCCGCAGATGCCGTATTTCTCAATCATGCTGATCAGGGTGGTTGGCTCGCCGCGCTTGGTCTTGGGGCAGTTGGCTTCGCGTTCTATCATCTTCTCTATATAATAAGGTGACAGGTTAACCGAGTCGCCCCAGCTTAGGTGTTCGGTTTCGATGGTGGCCAGCATGGCGTAAATCCAGCATGTCTCGCTATCGCCTTGATCTTTAATTGGTGTCATGCGGTTCATCACGTCGATGGTGAAATGCTTGCCTTCGGGGGTATATGTGCTTGGCTGGTGGGCACAACTGCCCATCAGTGTAACCAAAATAACCGTACTTGCTATGGTGGTTTTAAGTTTCATGCTGCAAAGATAATGTTTTTTTGAAACACAGAGATACTGAGGTACAGAGAATTATATTAAAAAAACAAAAAACTCGCTATCTCTGTGGCTCTGTGTTTTTTATTTTGCGTACCTTTGCACCCTCATTCAGAAAATATGCATATCGCAGTAGCAGGAAACATAGGTAGCGGCAAGTCAACTCTTACCCGTCTTCTGGCCAAACATTACGGCTGGGAGCCAAGGTTTGAGTCGGTTGACAGTAACCCGTATCTCGATGATTACTACCGCGATATTCATCGTTGGTCGTTCAATATGGAGGTGTTTTTCGCCGACCATACTATCATTCAGGATCGTACCATCTACGAAGGTGTTCACGTGTTTATGGAGAACAACCGCGAGATGGGAAATCTGTCGGAGCGCGATTATGAGACTTATATGGAACTGTTCGAGCAGATGATGTCGGTAGTAAAATTGCCCGACCTCATGATATATCTGCGTGCAACGGTGCCCCATCTGGTGAGCAATATCCAGAAGCGCGGGCGTGACTATGAACAGACCATTCAGTTGGAGTATCTGCAGAACCTGAATCGGCGTTACGACGACTTTGTGTTTAACAAATATCAAGGTCGCGTTATCACTATCGAGAAAGATAATCTCGATTTCTTGAACACTCCCCGCGACCTTGCCGGCATCATCGACAAGATCGACGCAACCCTCTTTGGACTCTTTTGATTTTTTAATTTTTTAATTTTTGCATTTTTAAATTTTTAAATTTTAAGCCATCATGCACATCGCAATAGCAGGAAACATAGGTAGTGGCAAGACCACATTAACAAAATTGCTGGCCCATCGTTATGGTTGGATACCGCGTTTCGAGCCTGTTGATAATAATCCGTATCTGGCTGATTTCTATGCAGATATGCCCCGCTGGTCGTTCAATCTTCAGATTTATTTCCTGAACAAGCGATTCAAAGAGGTGGTAGAGATTTCAAAGTCGAAGGACACGATTATTCAGGACCGAACCATCTTTGAGGATGCGCGCATATTTGCGCCAAACCTGCACGATCAGGGGATGATGAGCGACCGCGATTTTGCTAATTATACCGACTTGTTCGACCTGATGATGTCGCTGGTAGAACTGCCCGACCTGATGATCTACATCCGCTCGAGCATCCCTACATTGGTTGCGCAGATTCAGAAGCGTGGTCGCGAGTACGAGCAGACCATGCGTCTTGACTATCTGCAGGGACTTGAGAAACGCTATGAGGACTGGATTGCCACCTATCGCGGTCCGCTGATTATAGTCGATGGCGACAACTGTAAGTTTGGCGACCGCCCTGAGGATTTCAAGATGGTAACCGAACTCATCGACCAGAAACTATACGGTCTTTTCCCATTGGAATAATATGTAACACAGAGCTAACAGAGATACAAAGCACACAGAGGAAAGTTTTAAATATAAATACTCTGTACCTCTGTATCTCTGTGTTGATATAATAATTAAGAATATGATACAAGATTACGAAATAATGGCTCCTGTAGGTTCGCGCGAATCGCTCGCTGCTGCCATTCAGGCTGGTGCCGACAGTATCTACTTTGGCATCGAGAAGTTAAACATGCGCGCACATTCGGCGTCGACTTTCACTATCGACGACCTGCGCGAGATAGCCGCTACCTGCGATGAGCACGGCATTAAGAGCTATCTTACCGTCAACACCATCATCTATGGTGAGGATATACCACTGATGCACGAGATTATTGATGCTGCCAAGGAGGCTGGCATCTCGGCTGTGATAGCCAGCGATGTGGCTGTTATGACCTATTGTAATAAGCCCTGAAGTTCTACGCCCAGTTTGCCGATGTGGTGGTGCTGGCGCGCGAGCTGAATATGGACCAGGTGGCCGAGATATTCCGTCAGGTAGAAGAGCAGCATATCTGCGGCCCAAGCGGCCATCAGATACGTATAGAGATGTTCTGTCACGGAGCACTCTGCATGGCCATCAGTGGTAAGTGCTACCTGAGTCTCCACGCAGCTAATCGCTCGGCCAATCGTGGCGAGTGCATACAGGTTTGCCGCCGCTCATACACCGCTACCGACAACGAGACTGGCTATCAGCTCGATATCGATAATAAGTATATTATGAGTCCGAAGGACCTGAAGACCGTGCGCTTCATCGACCGCATGATGAAGTCGGGCGTGCGCGTGTTCAAAATCGAAGGTCGCGCCCGTGGTCCCGAATATGTTTACACCGTGGTAACTACCTATCGCGAGGCCATCAAGGCTGTGCTCGACGGCACGTTTACCGAGGAGAAGAAGGACGAGTGGGATGCCCGTCTGGCAACAGTGTTCAACCGTGGCTTCTGGGATGGCTATTATCAGGGGCAGCTCATGGGCGAGTGGAACAAGCACTACGGCAGCAATGCTACCGAGCGCAAGGTCTACATCGGCAAGGGCGTAAAATACTTCTCAAAGCTCGGCGTGGCCGAGTTTACTGTTGAGGCAAACACCTTCAAGGTGGGCGATAAGATGCTGATTACAGGTCCCACAACAGGTGTTATGTATGTAACGGCCGATGAGATACACGGCGATAACGGCCCAGTAGAAGTGGCTGAGAAAGGCACTCGCGTGTCGATAGCCGTAACCGATAAAATCCGTCCGAGCGATAAACTCTTCCGCTTAGAACCGGTAGAATAAATCAGGGGGCGCATCACTGCGCCCCCTGATTCTTGTGTTTTCACCAACCAATTACTAATCATTACTTTACTAACAAAAACCTATAAATGTATGAAAAAACTAATTAACTAACCAATCAAATATGCGAATCTAACTATCTATCCTTTTTCCGGATGCAAAGGTACGACGAAAGGATGAACTACACAAAAATCTTCAACCAAATGGGCTTAATTTTCAGCCAATAGCCCGATTACAGCAACTTCCGACTGTAACAAACTCTTTAAGTGACATAAACAATAAGGAGAAGCATCTTGGTTATGCTTCTCCTTTTCGTTTTCACAGGCCCATACACGATGTGGCTCCCAGTGCCGTCAGTATCGCCGATGCAATCGAAGCGATGAGCTGAACAATGAATTTTACGGTTTCTTTCTTTGTCATAGTGTGGTAATTTTAAGTGGTTAGTACTTGCTTGTCATCTCGAGCCCTCTCTCCCTTTGTCATCTCGACCGACCATCCTCTCATTTTGTCATTTCGACCGACCATCCTCCCATTTTGTCATCTCGACCGACCATCCTCTCATTTTGTCATTTCGACCGAACGTAGTGAGTGGAGAAATCTCATGAATGCGCCCAAAGGCGCAAGCGGCAAGCCGCAGAGATGGGAAGGGAAGGGAAGCGAAGGGGCTACCGCCCCGCACGCTTAATCTCCCTCGCCTGGGTTGCCATGGCCACCGCCGCCAGTGCTTGGCTGGGTGTTCTCGTTGTCCTCGATGTCACCGCTGTCGGTGCTGGTAACACGCTTCACCTCCTTGCCGTCGCGGTCGTAGCAGGTAATCTGGATGGCAGTGCCTGCCAACTCGTCCTTCAGCTCAACGGCTGGGGTGAAGATGATTCGGCGGCTCGTAATGAGGCCTGCCTTCACCTCGTCAACCTTCTCGACCGACTTGGCGCGCAGACCGAAACGCATGGTGCCCAGACCTGGCAGCGCTACTGAGTGACCTTCGGTGGCCCACGCCTTGATTACCTCGCCGGCTGCATCCCAGCATGCCTGCATGATACCCTTGCTAACTCCGCTGCGCAGAGCAGCCTCCTTAATCACCTTCTCCTGTGAGAGCGAGGTGTACAACTCCGGCATCATGATGTAGCGATACTTGCCAGCATAAGTGCCAATCTTCTGCAACTTTTCTTGTGCTTTAACTTTTAGTGCCATAATTTTTTAGTTTAGTTTTTGTGTTGGTTGTTGTTTTTATTTTGACAATGCAAAGGTACAATTTTTTAGCGAGGCAGCCAAATATCAAGTGTTAATGAATTGTTAACTGCCGACTGCCTTTTGCGGCCTGCACTTAAGCATTTTTACTT
>ONAK01000016.1:40522-47622 GCA_900315765.1 uncultured Prevotella sp.
CATCTGCCAGTACTAAAAGTACTATATATATAATATATATATTATATATATAGTAAAAATAATATACACATATTCTCTATCCTCAACCACACCCTCGCCCAAAAAAACTGTGCTCTGTGCGCTGTGCGCATTTTTTTAATTAAAACCTTTCGTTTTTAAGAAAAAATGACTAACTTTGCAGCAAAATCGAACAATAATGAAAAAACATCTCGAATTTTCTCTTTATTAATTGCCATCTGTTTGTTGGCGATAACATCATGTAACAAGAAGCTGTCTTATGTCCCAAAGACAACACTTGCCGATAGTCTGATTTATGCAGCTACCAGCGTACAGGACCTTGACCGTGCTATTTTCCTTTGCGACAGTCTGCTGGAGACTGGCGACATTTCGATATTCAGAAATTGCTACATGAAAGGAAGTATCTATTTACGAACAGGAAGGCCACGAGATGCAGAAGCTATTCTAAAGCGCGCCTTGGCTGAAACGCCCCAAAACACGTACGACAGTCTGTTCTATTTCCAGTGCGTCAAGGCAATGGTAGAAAACGCTGTGCAGAAAAATGACGACGAGGGGGTGTTACGCGTCGCCCTGCCTGCCTACGAAGGACTTTACACCTTAGTTGCCCGACCAGAATACACTACCGAAGCCTACGATATTCTGGCTGAAATATTGCAGTATGTAGGTAGGAGCCATGTTAATCTGGGTATGATAGCCGAAGGAGAGAAATACTACGACAAATGTTATGATTGCATCCAGAAGGTCAGAGCGTTAGACTCCTCTTGGAAGCACGATTACTATGCAACTGTCTTTCTATTTAACATCGCCATTTCTTACTCATATAAAGATGATTACCCGACGGCTGAAAAATGGATAAACTATGCAGAGGCTATCACTAGGGATCTGGCCAGTAAAGAGAATGTTCCTGATATTGTTACTGACATGTCGTGGAGTACCTATTACATCAATCGCGCTACTATCTGTAATGGCCTTGGCCAGCAAAAAGAGGCCGACCAGGCTTTTGCAGAGTTTAAGCGCACACAATATGCCAAGACAAGCACTGCAAAAATCCATGAGGGCGAGTATCTGCTGAGAGCTAAGCATTACGCCCAAGCCGCCGATGCTTACGCGATAGTATATCAGTATTTGGCAGAATATGGCTCAGAGATTACACTCGACAACATAGATTACCTTACAAAGAAATTCACTGCCAACTACAAAGCCGGTCGTAATGACTCAGCATTAAGCGTAGCAGCATACACCTTCGAGCACCTCGACTCTGCCATTATTCATCAAAAGAAAAATCAAGCACTCGAACTGGCAACAATCTATCAGACACAACAGAAAGATGCCGAGATAGCCGAACAGAAGACCTCGCTGCTACAGACGCGCGTTATGGCACTGCTGGTGGCCATTGCGCTACTCACGGTGTTCTTCATCGTCTACTCATTGCTGCGCCGACGTGCTGCTAGGATGAAGGCTGCTCAACAGCGTATCGAGAGCGAACTGCAGATTGCCCGCGACATACAGATGAGTATGGTACCCCACACATTCCCGAATCGCGAGGGGCTTGACATGTATGCCTCGATGACTCCCGCCAAGGAGGTTGGTGGCGACCTGTATGGCTATCTGATTCGCGACCACATGCTCTACTTTGCCGTGGGCGATGTGAGCGGTAAGGGAGTTCCGGCATCGCTGTTTATGGCACAGGCCACACGCCTGTTCCAGACCATGGCCGATCAGGGCATGCTGCCTGCAGAAATATGTACCCGCATGAATAAGGTGCTTAGTGGCGATGACAATGTAAACGGTATGTTCGTTACCATGTTTGTTGGCATGCTCAATATGGATACTGGTCATCTCGATTTCTGCAATGCCGGTCATAATCCGCCAGTCATCGGTGGAGGAGAAAATCATGGCGACTTCCTGGAGATGCAGTCTAATGCACCTATCGGACTATTCCCTGGTTTGGAGTACGAAGGCGAAGAGATAGACAGCGTAAAAGGACGCCCGCTGTTTATATACACCGACGGACTTAACGAGGCCGAAGACCACGAGTTGCGTCAGTTTGGCGACGAACGTCTGCTCAGTATCCTGCGCAACACCCACTTCGATACAGCCCAGCAGGTAATCGAAACCCTTGCTGCCGACGTAGCAGCCCACCGCCAAGGCGCCGAACCTAACGATGACCTTACGATGATGTGCCTAAGAGTGAGTTAATCGCTTATGAAAAAGAGCAGATATATCACCATATTGACAGTTTTTATCGTCGGACTGGGCTTGATGCCCGGCTGTACGAAGCCTGACCGTAGCGGAGAGGCAGAAAAACTGATAGACGAACTGACAGAATTGGGCGTTGAGAACCAGAAACTGGCGTTGGCGCGGGTGGATAGTGCCGAAGAGGCTGGCGTATTCACTTTAGTACAAGCCAACACCGTTAAGGCCGTGATTTATGAGAACGCCGACTGGTTGCAGATGGCGGCATATTGGGCCAACAAAGCCATTGCTGCTGGAGCAGAACATGCCATTACTACGCCGGGCGATAGTAACCTCTATTGCATTGCACGCTGGATACTGGCCGACGGCACCTATGTAAATGGAGAATATGGTAAATCTATTTCGCTTGCCAAGGAAATCCTTGCGTTTGTGGGCGACGGCACAAGTCCAAAGGACGTGACCATGAAATGCAGGGCTTTGTCGCAGATAGCTGAGTGTGAAAGCGAACTGAACCATGTGGACGAATCCGAAAAACTATTCCTGCAATGCATCGAGATGCTGATGGAGAGCACTCAGCATGCTACCGATTATGGGGATATCGACCCTCTTATCTATACGCTATTATCTCTCAACGACCTGTATATCGACAACAAGATGCCCGAGAAGGCGTTACCCCTCATGGCTAAGATGGATACTGCCATTAACCGTTTGGCACGGCATTCAAACGATACAGGCTGGGTATTGCAGAAACGTCGTAACAACGTTACCATCAGCAAGGCGATGGTTTATGCTGCCAACGGGCAGCGCGAGCAGGCCGAAGCACTCTTCCAGGAGCACCGCCAGTTGCAAGGTCTGAATCCTGCCGACATGACGGCCGAAGGTATATATTTGACCATGACGGGTCGGTACGATGAGGCTCTCAGTCTGTTCGACGAGGCCGATTCGATGATACACGCCAGTAGCGAACCCATCACCGACATCTACGTCAGGACCTTTCTTCTACACAAATACGATGCCTTGCAAAAAGCAGGACGTGATAAAGAGGCACTGGCCTTGAGCGACTATATGCGGCAACTTTCGGATTCTCTGCGCCAGCAGGAGCGTCAGACCGACGTGGAACAGTTGCAGGAAATCAAGCGTCAGGAAAACGAAATCACCAGCAAGCGTCAGTCGCTTGTTGTCCACCGTATCATCCTTGCCAGCACCTTCCTCGTCTGTCTACTCATAGCCTATCTGCTTTGGCGCTCTTATAAATATAACAAGGTACTTACCGAGAAAAACCGAAAACTCTACGAAGAAATAGAGCAGCGCCGGAAGGAACAGCAACATGAGATGGAGCAGTTGCAGGCCGCTCCTGAGGAACGACTCACCGCCGAGCAGCAGCTCTTCCGCCGTCTCTGCACGCTGATGGATGAGCAGAAACCTTACACCGACGCCGAACTGAACCGCAACATGCTGGCACAGCTTCTCGGTACCAACGAGAAGTATGTGGAGCAAGCCATCCGCCAGTGTTCGAAGGGCGAGACGGTCAGCGATTTCATCAACCGCTATCGTCTAGAGCACGTTACCTGTCTGCTTAAGACCACTAACGACCCCATTGCCATCATCGGCGAACTTTCTGGTATCCCCAGCCGCGTTACCCTTGCCCGCCTTTTCCGCAACGCCTACGGCATGACGCCCACTGAATACCGCAAGATATAGCCTTTTTGAGTTTTTCCTAATTTGAATCATATTTTTCCGCCAGTGAAACATCGTTTTCGCTGGCGGTTCGTAATTTTGCAACCGAAATCTTAAACAACTGAAGCGTATGGAAGTATCTCTCATTCTCACCGTTGCCCTCGCCGCTGCTATCATCGTGGTAGTACTGGCGTTGGTTGCAGTCATCGTGTTCCAGCGATGGCGCATCAGCGACAACAACGCCCACCTCAAGGAGTTCATTGATGAGAATACGGAACTGCGTGACAAACTGCGAAAGTATAAAGAACAATAAACATTATAAACCAATTAAAAACATTACAATTATGAAAAAGAATCTTATGACGCTCGCAGCCGTACTTTGCTGCGCAATTTCAATGGCGGTACTCTCCGCTTGTACAACTGACAACATCGACAATCCCACTGTCCCGTCAGGCGGTGTGAACAAGGGGATAGTCATCGACCTCAATTCCACCGTCATCAAGCCCTATTTGCAGTTCGGCGCGTCGCTTGCTGACGTAGAGAAATATATGAAAGAGAATTACCCTGACTGGACTGACAACGATCCCGATGCATTGAATGAATACCAACAGCAAGGGGGAACGACCTGGAAGAAAACATACACAAAGAACAATAGTACCATCAAGTATCTTTTCGGAAACGACACTGGTGGCAGTCTCCTTCTTGTTTCCTACGGTTTCAATTCGCCCATTTCGCTTCCAGCAGTAAAGACCGAATTGGAGCGTAACGGATTTACATACGAGGGCATACTGAAGTTCGACGATTACGATGCCGATATCTGCAACCTCTTCCTCTCTGCCGACAAAACCATCGAAGCACAGCTTTCATATTGGGCAAAGGACGGCGGTAGCTGGAGTCTTAGTTTCCAGAACTTAGACGAGAATGATCTGCAATTCCTCGTGCCAGGCACAGCACCTGTTATTGCCTATGACGCACAGATTGACGGCATTTGACGAAGTACCTTTCGCTTCCGCCACACTCTATGTACCTGCCGGGTCGGTGGATAAATACAAAGCAGTTTCACCATGGAACAAATTCGGAAATATCAAACCTCTTAATTTATGAGAAAGATTATCATGACGCTTGCAGCCGTCCTTAGCTGCTCAATGACAATGACGGTGTTCACCGCCTGTACCAACGACAACTACGACAACCCCGTAACTCCATCTGAACCGGAGAAAGAACTGGCTGATGCCACCATTCTGTGGTATGGCTGTGGTGGTGGAAACGTGGATGCGGGCATCTTAGCCGATTTCCGCAAGTTCTACAAGGCTAAGCCTGAGAGTTTCGACCGTGTGAACGTGGTGGCTCAGTATAAGACATCGCTCAAGCCCACGGTCTATAGTGGTTTTGACTATGAATCTGTTGTACAGTGGGCCGATGATGCGTCTAAGCATATGTCCGAGGAAGAGATGGAGAATACGGATTGGATGAATTATTTCTTCTTGTGTCATCCAAAGGCTGGCGAGAGCTACCGTTTCGTGGTAGATCCCAAGAAGACTTTGCGTAAGCAATTGCAGGAAACGGAGCCTTACGGAGAAACGAATGCTGATGTCACCAATCCCGACTCGCTGACCAACTTCATCAACTGGGCTGCTAAGAACTATCCTGCCAAAAGGTACATCCTCGTGGTGGCCGACCATGGTGGTGGCTACCTGCCTCATGCGGATTTAGCAGACGCAACCAGCAATCCAATGAATAGTGCACAGACTCGCGGACTGATTTACGACGATGGCTATAACCACAAATGCTTCTCAGCCAAAAGCTTTGCACGTGGCGTGAGAAATGCCTCAGTGCATATCGATGGTATCGTGGCTTACGTCTGCCTGATGAACAATCTGGAGTTTCTCTACGATGTGAAGGACGTCACCGACTACATTGCCGGTTCAACTTACGTCATGTGGGGTGGTGGCTCGGCTTTCTATGCCATTGCCGACAATTGTGCAGCAGGACAGGATACGGAGACAGCACTCTCCAACTTCCTCGATGCCAATATGGACAACTGGGATGCGGAGTTCTATCAGAGCACCGACCCCGACGCCCCCCTTTACTATGACTTCACGCTGACCAAAACCAGTAGGCTTAACGACCTGGCACCCGTGCTGAAGGAGTTTACCGACCGATTGGTGAATACCTACCAGAACGGTACCGACGACCAGCGTGCGCGTATAGACTTGTGTACGGCTAACGCAATGAAAGTGGATAACAACTATCCCTTTTACGACATGGGACGATATATCGAGAGTCTCTTCTGGGAATTGCCCGATGTGTACGACCAGACGTTCGCCGCAAGCCTCATTTCTGCTTTCAACGACTGTATCGTCAGGCAGCGCTACAGCAAATATCTTACTGACCATGACTTTGAAGTGGACTACAGCATGATACTCGGTTGTAAAGGCAATTATGTCATTTATAATTATGAGGGCTATGGAGCAGAATCTAAGTTGATTGGCGCTAATGTGTATTATTCGGACGGTAAGCGCGAATACTATCGTTACGTTGATGATGGTGGCAACAGCAGCGACGGCAACCTTGATCACTATGAGTTTGAAAAGGCCGACACATGGCCCAGCATCTTTGCCGATACCTATGAGCTAACAACCTTCGACAAGTTGGTGGGATGGAGCCGATGGATGTACCTGAATCCTACGCCGCCACCCGCATGGAGCCCTTGTTCGTTTAATTATGTATTACCAGAGGACAAAGTGACAGACTTACCAAACTTACAATAATATGAAAAAGATTGTGATGGCTCTAGTAGCCTTTTTGATGGTCACAACGACACAAGCCCAATGGAGGGTAGGTGTAACAGGCGGTACCGACTATAACGTGTATCGTATGGACCAGCAGTACATGACCGACTACAAAGTAGATGGACGCTGGGGGATTACCATGGGTGTAACCGGACAGTATAACGTGAACGACTGGCTGGGCGTGCGCGCTGACTTAAACTTAACGCAGAAGAACTACCGCCACTCGCGTGTGGTATATAGTGATGTAGACTATAAATTCACCAACAACTACTTGCAACTGCCAGTGATGGCATCGTTCAGTTTTGGCGGAGAGCGGCTGCGTGGTTCAACACCGTTCAACAGTTGCACAAGGCAGGTACTCTGGGTGGCGTAATCATCGACTTGCGCGGAAATGGCGGCGGTATGATAAACGATGGC
>ONAK01000106.1 GCA_900315765.1 uncultured Prevotella sp.
ATTATGAGAAAGAAAATTGTTGCAGGAAACTGGAAGATGAACATGAATCTCCAGGACGGTATTGCTCTGGCAAAGGAGCTTAACGAGACTTTGAAGGCTGAGAAGCCAAACTGTGGTGTAGTTATCTGCACTCCATTCATTCACCTCGCATCTATCGCACAGTTCCTCGACCAGAACATCATCGGTCTGGGTGCTGAGAACTGCGCTGACAAGGAGAAGGGTGCCTTCACTGGTGAGGTATCTGCAGAGATGGTAAAGAGCACAGGTGCTCAGTACGTTATTCTGGGTCACTCAGAGCGTCGTGAGTACTACAAGGAGACTCCAGAGATCCTGAAGGAGAAGGTTCTTCTGGCTCAGAAGAACGATCTGAAGGTTATCTTCTGCATCGGTGAGAGCCTTGAGGAGCGTGAGGCCGGCAAGCAGAACGAGGTAGTTAAGGCCGAGCTCGAGGGTTCAGTATTCAACCTCTCTGAGGAGGACTTCCGCAAGATCGTTATCGCCTACGAGCCAATCTGGGCTATCGGTACTGGTAAGACCGCTACGGTGGTAGCTGCAAGGCTAGCAACGCTCCTGAGCTGTTTGCAAAGCCCGACATCGATGGTGGTCTGATTGGTGGTGCTTCACTGAAGTGCGCAGACTTTAAGGGTATTATCGACGCATTCAAGTAAGAAAGTGAAACGATTTATCATCATAATGACGCTTTGCATCGGCTGCATCTGTGTGGCCGATGCTCAGTCGTCGTTTACACAACGACTCCAACAGAGCAAGAACGGCGAAGGCAAGATCACCGTTACACAGGATAAGGCAATAGACGAGCTGGTTAACGGACCAGTAGTAACAGCCCCCACAAGAACCAAAACAACCACAACCCAGCAGAAACCAACTGAAACACAGCAGAAAGCCACAGAAAAGCCTGCTGAAAAGAAAGAATTAGAACCAAAGGCTGTTGCAGTTGAACACCACGACACTACCACCATCGATACCCCTGAGGAGATACAGAAGAAGATTATGAAGGGTGTAAAGGTGGCTGGATACAGAGTGCAGGTATTTGCAGGTGGTAACACCCGCAACGACCGAGTAAAAGCAGAACGTATAGGCAGCGAGATAAAAAGTCTGTTTCCCGGAGTGCCTGTTTACGTACATTTCTACTCACCACGATGGATCTGCCGCATGGGCAACTACCGTACTTACGAGGAGGCACACGCAGTGCTTGAACGCGTAAAGAACAACGGATACCAGAGTGCAATCATCGTAAAAGGAAAAATCACCGTACAATATCAATGAACATAGAGATAAAGGAATACGACAACGAGCGATATCGCGAAGGAATAGAAGAACTGGCGGATCACTACAAGGAGGTGCTCAAGCTGCTGGGTGAAGACCCAGAGCGCGAGGGACTGCAGAAGACTCCTATGCGTGTGGCCAAGGCTATGCAGACGCTGACCAGAGGCTACCAGATGGACGCCCACAAGATTCTTACTGACGCACTGTTCAAGGAAGACTATAACCAGATGGTGATAGTAAAGGATATCGATTTCTTCTCGTTGTGCGAACACCACATGCTGCCTTTTTACGGTAAGGCACACGTGGCATACATACCAAACGGATACATCACTGGTCTATCTAAGATAGCTCGTGTAGTAGATATATATTCCCACCGCCTGCAGGTACAGGAACGCATGACTCAGCAGATTAAGAACTGCATTGAGGAGACACTGCACCCACTTGGAGTGATGGTGGTAGTAGAGGCCAAGCATATGTGTATGCAGATGCGTGGCGTTGAGAAACAAAACAGCATAACTACAACAAGCGACTTCAGCGGAGCCTTTAATCAGGCCAAGACACGCCAGGAGTTCATGAACTTAATACACAATAATCAAATCTAAAACTAACCCAATATGTATCAAGCAGAAAACACCAATTTCAAGACCAACGAGTCGTTCACTCAGGAGTTTACCCGCAGTTGTCTGGGACGTATCATCATCGCAGGCGTTATCATACTGGTAGGATTGTTATTAGCATACTTCACAGCCCCCAAGGAGAGCGACATGAACGAAGAGATGCTGGATAACGTAATGCAATGTATTGAGGTGAACGATGCAATAAAGGGCGATGCAGTGGATGACTATGTACACAACCTAACTTTTATCTTCACCACTGCTGATACAACCGTGATTCCAAAGGATGAACTGGAGACTTATAATAAGTACAACCGTCTGGAGTCGTATCGCCACACGTTCTACTCAACATCTTACATCTACAACAACATGCACCCAGAGGGCACACGCGTTGGTGTTGGTATCTTTGGTATCATCATCCCAACAGTGCTCTACCAGGATATTCTGCTAGAGGTTGGTCCTGTGCATAAGGGCTACGAGCAGAAACTTAACCAGCAGGTTGTGGCACCACAAGAAGTGGATATGGGCGTAACGCCTGAAATCACCGAGTTCCACTACAAGGGGGACATTGAGAATTAATTCAACTATATGAGACTTATTGCTTACTTGAGCATCGCAATGATGCTTTGTGCCTCAGCAGAACTGAAGGCACAGAACACTAGTGACAACATGATTGAGAACCCCATGCTGTGGGCCGATGTACCCGATCCTGACGTCATTCGTGTGGGCGATACCTTCTATCTGGTATCTACAACCATGCACCTGATGCCTGGAGCACCAATCATGAAGTCAAAGGACTTGAAGAACTGGGAGACCGTAGGTTATATTTTCGACAAGCTTACCGACTCGCCAAAGTACGACCTTTCGGCTACCGAGGGTACCGTTTACGGACGCGGCCAGTGGGCCACATCGCTCAAGTATCATAAGGGAAAGTTCTATGCTCTGCTGGCTCCAAACGAGCAGGGAGCTATGGGCGACACATATATTTTTACTGCCGACAAAGCTGAAGGTCCTTGGAAGATTCTGTCGCGTATGCGCCACTTCCACGATTGCTCTTTGTTCTTCGACGATGACGATCGCGTGTACGTAATATATGGTACAGGCGAGATGATGGAGCTGAAGCAGGACCTGAGCGATGTTATCGAAGGAACACATCGCCACATCTTCAAGCGCGAAGCTGATGAGACCGGTCTGCTTGAGGGTTCACGTATGATTAAGCACAATGGCAAGTACTATCTTATGATGATTTCGCACGTTTATGCTCCTGGCCGCCATCGCCGCGAGGTATGCTATCGTGCCGACAATATTCAAGGTCCTTACGAGAAAGCTACCATTCTGGAGAGCGACTTTGGAGGTTTTTCGTATGAGGCTCAGGGAACCATCGTTGATACTGAGGATGGCGACTGGTATGGCATCATCTTCCAGGATCGTGCAGGTGTAGGACGTGTGCTCACCGTTATGCCTTGCCGCTGGATTGACGGATGGCCAATGCTTGGCGATGAGGAGGGAAAAGTTCCTGCCCGCGTTCGCCCACTGAAGAGCGGCGAACCTGTGAAGTCGATTGTAAATGCCGATGATTTCTCCAGCGAGAAACTGGGTTTACACTGGCAGTGGAACCACAACCCTGTTGACAAGGCTTGGAGCCTTACCGAGCGTCCAGGCTATCTTCGACTCAAGACCAGTCGCGTAGTACCCAACCTCTATCTGGCTCCCAACACACTTACTCAGCGTATGGAAGGTCCTGGCTGTCATGGTCACATCATGATGGATCTCTCGAAGATGAAAGATGGCGACTGCGCAGGATTGGCTGCATTCAACAGCGACTCAGGTGTGCTGACCGTCAAGAAGAAGGGCAAGAAGCTTTTCCTCGAAATGAGCGAGCAGAAGGTATCGCTAAGCGACCGTGACAAGAAGGTTGAGAAAGTAGAAGAGAAGGTTATAGAGAGCATAGAGCTAAAACAGAATAAAATATGGTTGGGCATTGATGCCAACTTTATTCCACGCACTGATATCGCCGTATTTGACTACAGTCTGGATGGTATACTCTGGCATAAGATTGGCAGCGACTACCGCATGAGCTTTGACTGGCGTCGCTTCTTCATGGGACAGAAGTTCGGTATCTTTAACTACGCCACAAAGAAGGTTGGCGGATATGTAGATATAGATGAGTTTGAATACTACAAAGTTTATACAACAAACAATAAATAACTATGAACAGAAGAATAATAGCTTTTTTTGCCTTGCTGGCACCAATAGCTATTTGGGCACAAGGTGTAAAGATAGAGTTCTTTACACCTTCTGTTGTCCATGTAGTAAAGTACCAAGGCCAGGCCGTTACCCCAGAAAGTAAGGTAATTATTGCCAAGCCCGAAGATGTAAAGCTTACCCGTAAGGGCAACACCACATCGAGTAGCCAACTGAGCGTGAAGCTGGACGAGAAGACCGGCTGCATCACTTTTTCTGATGCCAAAGGCAGAGTGCTGTTGCGCGAGAAGAAGCATGGTTTCTCACCGTTGAACCAGACTTTCACTCTCGACAAGGGTGAAGCCATCTACGGACTGGGAACCATCCAGAACGGAAAGATGAACCGCCGCGGTGAGCACAAGCGCATGGAGCAGTCTAACCTGGAAGATTTCCAGAACGTTATCCAGAGCATCAAGGGTTGGGGACTTTACTGGGATAACTACTCTCCCACCCAGTTCGACGACGATGCCAATGGTATGTCGCTTACTTCAGAGGCAGGCGATTACATCGACTATTACTTTATGTATGGTGGAAGTGCTGATGGTGTGATTGCCCAAATGCGATTTCTGAGTGGCGACGTGCCTATGTTCCCACTATGGACTTACGGTTTCTGGCAGTCGAAGGAGCGTTACAAGACAGCAGCCGAGACCGAGAGCATAGTCGACAAGTACCGTGAGCTGCAAGTACCTCTTGACGGTATCATTCAGGACTGGCAGTATTGGGGCTCAAATTATCTGTGGAATGCAATGGACTTCCTTTCAGAAGACTTTGTTAATGGCCCACAGATGATTAAGAATGTTCACCAGAAGCATGCACACTTCATGATTAGCATCTGGGCAAGCTTCGGTCCACAGACCCAGCAGTTCCGCGAGCTCGATGAGAAAGGACTATTGCTGCCCATTGAGACCTGGCCACAGAGCGGACTTTCGCATATCTGGCCTCCACGTATGGACTATCCTTCGGGCGTAAAGGTTTACGATGCTTTCAGCCCAGTGGCACGCGACATTTATTGGAAGTACCTGAAGAAGCTCTACGACTACGGCACTGATGCGTGGTGGATGGACTCTACCGATCCTGACTTCTTCAATCCACGCGAGAGCGACTATGCCCATAAAGTCACTGGCGGCACATGGCGCTCACTGCGAAATGCCTTCCCACTCGAAACCGTACGCGGCATCTACACCGCCCAGCGTAAATTAGCCAACACCGAACACCCAACACCCAACACCCAAAAGCGTGTGTTCATCATGACGCGCTCTGCTTTTGCCGGTCAGCAGCATTATGGCTCTAACATGTGGAGTGGCGATGTGGCATCATCGTGGGATATGCTGCGCAAGCAGATTCCTGCCGGACTCAGCTTCTCGCTCACAGGCAATCCAAACTTCAATACCGATATCGGCGGATTCTTCTGCGGTTCTTACAACACCAAGGGCTCAGGTTCAGCACCTAAGAACCCACAATATCAGGAGCTCTATGTTCGTTGGATGCAGTACGGACTGTTCTGTCCTGTGTTCCGCAGTCATGGTGCCGATGCCCCTCGCGAGATATGGCAGTTCTCCGACGAGCGGAGCGGCAAAGCCGAGCGCGGCAAGAAGGGCGAACCTGTTTACGATGCTATCGAGAAGATGATTCGCCTGCGCTACCGCCTTATACCTTATTTATATAGTACAGCCTGGCAGGTAACAAGCAACAACCAGAGCTACATGCGCCCACTGTTCAGCGACTTTGCTGCCGACAAGAAGGTTTGGGACATGACCGATGAATTTATGTTTGGCCAGAGCATACTTGCCGCACCTATCGTTGATCCACAGTATACTGAGGAGAAGATCATCAAGGAAGATGCCATGACGGGATGGGACCGTAAAGATGTAAGAAGTGAGAAGGCAGATGTAAGAGATATCAACTGGGATGAGAGCAAGACAGCTACAAAATACTTGCCTAAAGGGGCCAACTGGTACGACTTCTGGACAGGTAAGCTGTACAAGGGTGGTCAGAATGTAACGCTCAGCACTCAGCTTGATAAGGTTCCAATGTTTGTTCGCGCTGGTAGCATACTGCCTCTGGGTCCAGAGATGCAGTACGTTGGCGAGAAGGCATGGGATAATCTTGAGATTCGAATCTATCCTGGTGCTGATGGCGAGTTCACTCTCTATGAGGACGAAGGCGATAACTATAACTACGAGAAGGGATATTACTCAAACATCATCTTCAAGTGGAACAATCGCACCCGCACCCTCTCTATCAGCGCACGTCAGGGCGGCTACAAGGGTATGATTCTGGATCGCAAATTCACCATCGCCCTACCCGATGGCACCCAGCACACAATCGACTACAACGGAAATAGTGTTGAGGTAAACTTGTAAGAATAAATTCTTAAAAGATTGTAAAAAACCAACAAAAGTTTTATAATATCGTTTTTTTTCGTACTTTTGCAGGCGAAACTATTGATATTATTATGACGAAGCAATCTATTGCAAGAATTATTCTATTAGCCCAGATACTATTATTCCATAGTGTGGTATTCGCAGCTAACAGCTATGATGTTAACTGCAATAAGAGAGATAGTGCCCAGCTTGTACTCAAAGGCGACGCAGCAACTCAGTGGATTAGAGAGCATCTTGACTCTCTGGCTGAGTCGTATTTGGCCAAGCATGGGCACATCCTCGACCCAGACATCGTTCGCGAGGAACTGAAAACCATTGGCTATAATGGCTTGAACGTAACCGACTACATCATGGGCAGCCGCCAGATAGACAGTCTGGTACTGATAAAACTATTAGACCGTGCCGAACAATTAGAAAACAAAACCATCTATTTTATGATGGGTTGCACAGCGGCAGGCAAATCAACAGCCTTGAGGCACAACCCAGAAATAAAGGCGATGGTAGAGAAAGCGGGCCTGGTGTACGATGGTGCCTTCATCAGTGTTCCCTCGTTCGAGACGCGACTGAAGATGGTGCAAGACCGTGGTTTCAAGGCCAGTATCGTGTTTGTGCATAACGATCCTGAAACAGGATTCACCAACATGATAAACCGCATGATAAAAAGCAATCGCGCCATGAGTCTCTACTATTATATACTTAGCTATCCACGATTCCATGGTCGCATAGCCTATCTGCAAGAGAATCATCCTGACGTAGAACTCTATTGTCTGGACAACAACCACAACAACGGAGGCATACAGGTGAGCATAGAGGAAGCTCTGAAATGGGACTATCACATGAGCGAGCAGATGGAGCAGAGACTCTACGACATCATGAATGAGT
>ONAK01000010.1 GCA_900315765.1 uncultured Prevotella sp.
GAGTATTGTGTACGTATCTGTAAGGATGGCGATGTGGAGTGTTGTCGTAGTAAAGTGATTTTTAACAAATAAGAAACTAGATATGAAAAAGAAATTATTTGCAGCCCTATTGATGTTGGCTGCTCTGCCTGTTGGGGCTCAAAAGATAAAGTGTGTTGTTACTGGCGTTAGTAGTGAAAATGGAACCAAGGTGATGCTGGCTGATCGTAATAGTCGTGCTCTTATTGGTACTGCTGTTGTTGCTGATGGCAAGTTCACCATTACTGGCGAAGCCGATAAGGATGCCCTGATGGCAGTTGGTGGCGAGAAAGCCGCTTGGTTAACACTTTTCTTCAACGATGGTACTCCTGTATCAGTTAATCTTAACGACAATACCCTCAAGGGTTCGCCTGTTAACGAGCGTCTGGTGAAATACGATTTGGCTAACGCTACTCCAAACCCCGAGCTCATTGCTAAGATTTTTAAGGACGAGCGCAATACCCTTATCCCTGTTGCTTTCCTCATGGAATATGCCGAGCACTTTGGTATGGAGCGTCTTGATAGTGTTGTTGCAACCAAGCCAATGTGGCTTAGTTATCCTTCAGTAAAGCCTCAGTTGGAATATCTGGCTCAGGAAATGGCTGATCGCGCTAAAAAGAATGCATTTATTGGTAAGCAGTTCACTGATCTTGAAGAGGCTGATGTTGATGGTAACATGCATAAACTTAGCGAGTATGTTGGAAAAGGCCGTTGGGTGCTTGTAGATTTCTGGGCATCATGGTGCGGTCCCTGCAGAATGGAAATGCCTAATGTAGTGGCTGCTTACGATAAGTATCATTCAAAGGGTTTTGATGTAGTTGGCTTGTCGTTCGATAGTAAAAAAGAGGCGTGGGTTAAGGCTATCGAGCAGCTTAAGATGCCTTGGATTCACCTGTCAGATCTTAAGTACTGGCGTACAGTTGCCTCTGAGGTTTATAGTGTAAACAGCATCCCCGACAATCTGCTTATCGACCCTCAGGGCAAGATTGTTGCTCGCGGTCTTCGTGCAGAAGGTCTCCAAGCTAAGCTAAAAGAGATTTTTGGAGAATAATAATCTTGGCAAATATTAAATGAAGAGAGGTATCCAACAATGGATATTAAAGAGATACTTAATAATACAGACCATTTCGCCAAAAGCGCTGGCTGTATGATAACCGAGGTCGATGAACGGCATGCCGTAGCGGTAATGACTGTCAATAAGTCGCACCTCAACGGTGGGAATGTATGTCAAGGCGGCGCACTCTTCACATTAGCCGACCTGGCAATCGCTGCCCTCATGAATTATCAGGGACAGCTCACTTTTGGCATCTCTAACAGTATCAGTTTCGTAACAAGTGCATACAATGGTGATACCCTGAAAGCCGAAGCCATATTTGTAGCCAACCACCATAAGATTCCATCTGTCGAAGTGCGCATCACCAACCAGAACGACACCCTTATCTGCCACGTTACCGGTATGGGCTACCGTAAATCAATGCCCCTCCCGAAAGAATAACACTTTATTCTATCCCTTAGTCTCCGCTTATTTATAAATAAAACGACAGACCTTGTGAGTCTGTCGTCTTTATTTCCTTAGTGATTCGGTTGGGGCTCGAACCCAAGACCTACTGCTTAGAAGGCAGTTGCTCTATCCAGCTGAGCTACCGAACCAGCCTTGTTCGTTTTTTGACCTCCTTTACGGAAATCGGCTGCAAAGGTAGACATTTTTTCCGAAACTGCCAAACTTTTAAGTGAAATCTTACAAAGAAAATATTATCTTGTTATTCTTTGGCAGGCTTCCAGTTACCGTAAATTATTTCACCGTATTGCGAGTCTTTATTGATGTGTACACCAATATAGCATGAGAAACCACCTACATAGAAATCCTGATAGTAGCAATTTAAACTATCTATTTCTACACTTTTGGTTGTGTCTTTTGCTTGCTCGATAGCTTCAGCTTTATCTTTGAACGAATTGAAGATACTATCTGGTACGCCTCTATAGAAATATACTATAAGGGTATCGCGGAATAAACTGCCTTCCAGATATTCGCCAGGTTTATGCTGTAGGATTCGAAAGTCAGGTATGTCGAGACCTGTATCGCGAGTAACTTTTGCAGCATTATCATAAATGGCTTTTCGATTCTCGGGATTAGCCATACGATTTCTGGCTCCTTTCATACTCATAAAGGAGGTGAAAGCTATCGAACATAATATGACTAAAATAAAGAATGCAATAACTGCATATCCCCAAAGTAAATATTTCTTTTTCATGTCAATTGGGTCTTTAGTTGACTATCTGGTTGCAAAAATAATTAATTTTTCTGTAGTTTGCAAATTTTTTGTGTTTTTTTTTTTGCCATATGTGGACTGTTAATGAGTGCAACATGTTGTGCTCAGCGAAAACAGATTGGTGAAGCTAGAACAATACTGAAAAGCGGTAAGAATGTAGAGCAGGCTGAGAAACTTATGACAGACCTGCTGAAGGATAAGGCAAATGAAGATAATATACGTATTTACGATATTTGGTTGCAGGCTGTAGAAAAGCAGTATCTGGCTCTGAATGAGAAAATGTATGTTAAGGAAAAGGTTGATACAACCAGGTTCTTTGATTTGGCAAAACGTATGTTTGTCGTAGCAGAGCGACTAGACTCTATAGATGCCAAACCCGATAAGAATGGTAAGTCTAATCCCGAATATCGAAAGTCGAATGCAGCAAAGATGCAAGGCTATCGTCCAAATATATATTATGGAGGAGCACATCATCTGAAGAAGGGGGATTTTAAGACAGCCTTCAGTTTCTTCGAAATGTATCTTGACTGCGATCGCCAGCCATTATTTACAGGTTATGACTTTATGTATAAAGATCCAAAGATGGGCGAAGTGGCTTATTGGGCAACATATTGCGGCTATAGAATGAACGATCCGCTTTTTGTATTGCGTCATGCTTCTACTGCGCAGCGTGATGAACAGAAGTTGGAATATACTTTGCAATATATGGCCGAGGCATGGGAGAAACTGGAAGACGACTCAATGTACACAGCAACCTTGTGGCAAGGGTTTAAGAAGTATCCAAAGTCTACTTATTTTTTTCCTCGTTTGATGGATAACTACAATCGCAGAGGAAACTATGAAATGGCTGATAGTGTGGTGAACGAGGCTCTTAAAACCGATTCTCTTAACGAATTGTATCTTTTCGCCAAATCTACAGTGATGCTTAACCTGAAAAAGTATGGTGATTGTCTCAAGTTTAGTGACCAATTGATAGCACTTAATCCCAATCTGGCCGATATATACTATAATGGTGGTATCGCTTGTCTTAACATTGCTCAACGTATGGATTCGCGAAAGCATAAGAAGCAGATAAAGAAAATGTACGAGAAAGCAAAACCATATATGGAGAAATATCGTGAGATGGCACCTGATGAAAAAGACAAGTGGGCACCTGCTTTGTATAGGATTTATTTCAATCTTAATATGGGTAAGCAGTTCGATGAAATCGATAGAATCCTGAGAAAGTAAGCGCTCGACCCGAAGGGACGCAAGAAGATTAGAATAGGCGAAAAGTTAAGATTCTATAAATAGAAACGACTTTTCGCCTATTCTTCTTTCTTTTTGTATATCTTTGTAGAATGGAATTCAATAACAATCTAAAGAAATAAAACAAAAAGATTATGGCAGACAATGCACAACTGATTGCTCAGTGCGAGGCACGGGCTAAAGAATGGCTTTCTCCCGCCTTTGATGAGGAGACACGTAAGGAAGTACAGGCAATGCTCGACAATGCTGATAAAACAGCACTGATCGATGCTTTCTATCAGAATCTGGAGTTTGGTACAGGTGGTTTGCGCGGCATTATGGGCGCTGGTACTAATCGCATGAACAAGTACATTGTTGGTATGGCAACTCAGGGTTTTGCTAACTATATCCTGAAGGCTTTCCCAGGCAAGCAGAGTTCGGTTGTTGTAGGTCACGACTGCCGCAACAACGGTCGTATGTTTGCTGAGACAGTAGCTGATATCTTCTCGGCCAACGGCATTAAGGTGTATCTGTTTGAGAGCCTGCGTCCAACCCCAGAGATTTCATTCGCTATCCGTCAGCTCGGTTGTCAGGCAGGTGTAAACGTAACAGCATCTCACAACCCACGCGAGTATAACGGATATAAGGCTTATTGGGATGATGGTGCTCAGGTATTGGCCCCACACGATAAGGGTATTATCGATGAGGTTAACAAGGTAAAGATTGAGGACGTAAAGTTCGAGGGCAACAAGGAACTTATCGACATTATCGGTGGCGAAATGGATTGGGACTACCTGCAGGCTGTTAAGGAGGCTATGGTTGACCAGGATGTTATTCTGCGCCAGAAAGATCTGAACATTGTTTACAGTCCAATGCACGGAACAGGACGTGTAATTATTCCAGAGGCTCTGCGTTCATGGGGATTCCAGAACATTCATGTTGTTCCAGAGCAGATGGTTATTGATGGTAACTTCCCAACAGTAGTTAGTCCTAACCCTGAAAATGCCGAGGCTATGACTCTTGGTATGAAGCTGGGTACACGTCTGAATGCTGATCTGGTAATAGCTTCTGACCCTGATGCCGACCGTCTTGCTATTGTATGCCGTAACGCTAAGGGCGAGTGGGAGATTCTGAATGGTAACCAGACTTGTATGATGTTCTCATGGTACATCATTGCCAACAAGAAGAAACTTGGCCAGCTCAAGGGTAATGAATTCTTGGTTAAGACTATCGTTACTACCGAGGTAATTGCAGAGATTGCTAAGAAGAATGGGGTAGAGTATCGTGACTGCTACACAGGATTCAAGTGGATTGCCAACGAGATTCGTATCTCAGAAGGTGTCAAGAAATTTATTGGCGGTGGTGAAGAAAGCTTCGGATTCTTGCCATTTGATAAGGTTCGCGACAAAGACTCTCCAGCATCTATCTGCTTGATCTGTGAGATTGCTGCATGGGCTCGCGACAACGGAATGACACTGTACGACTTGCTGATGAATATCTATAAGGAGTACGGATTCTCTAAGGAGGTAACCATCAACGTGGTTCGTCCTGGTAAGACTGGTGCCGACGAGATTAAGCAGATGATGGCCGACTTCCGTGCTAATCCTCCAAAGGAGCTGGGCGGTAGCAAGGTTTGCTTGTGGAAGGACTATCAGACTCTGGAGGCTAAGAAAGCCGACGGAAGTGTTGAGAAGTTGAATATGCCTGACACCAGCAACGTGCTGCAGTGGTTCTGCGAGGATGGTACCAAGGTATCAGTTCGTCCTTCAGGTACAGAGCCTAAGATTAAGTTCTATACTGAGGTGAAGGATCCTAGCTTCAAGTGCGCAGGCTGCTACGAGCGCTGCACCAAGGCTGCTGAGGAGAAGATCGAGGCTATTAAGAAGAGCTTGAACCTCTAAGTCTTTAATACATAAAAAAGAAATCCCCGCCAATTGGCGGGGATCTTTTTTAGGGTTTTAGTTAAATATCATTGATAAGCAGTATGCCACTATAGTTGAGGTAATTACACTGATGAGACCAGGCATCATGAACGAGTGATTCAGCAAGTATTTACCAATGACAGTAGTACCTGAGCGATCGAAGTTCACGGTAGCGATATCAGATGGGTAGTTAGGAATAAAGAAGTAACCATAAACAGCAGGCAGAACACCTAACAGCACTGGACCTTCGATGCCAAGTTTGTAAGCAAGAGGCAACATGGCAACAACTACTGCTCCCTGAGAGTTGATAAGTACAGATACCAGGAAGAATACAATAGCGATGCTCCACGGATACTCCTTAACAATATCAGCCAACATCGACTGCATCTCACTCATGTAATTAGAGAAGTATGTATCAGCTAGCCAAGCGATACCATATATGGCTACTACGGCCACCATACCTGACTGCCAAACAGGACCTGCAACAGCTTTCTTGGGTTGTGCTTTGCAGAATATAATCATGAGGGCTGCTGCCGTAATCATTACTATCTGGATTACAAGATTCATCTTGAGGTCAACCGTTCCCTTCTCTGTAAATCCTTCAGCAACAACACCTGCCTTTGCCAGCGCTGTTGCTGAAATAGATGCTCCGCCAGCTAATGAAACGTCACCTGCACCTTTTATAGCTTTTACTGTTGGATAAGAAGGCAGCAATTCGGGTAGGGCTGCAAACAATACGATAACAGCAAGAGCTCCAAGGAAGATAAAAACAGCATTCTTAGCCGACTGTGGAATCTCCTTATCCAGCGTGGTTGCTGTACTTCCGTAGATGTATTCGCGCTGTGCTGGATCAGCTATCTTCTTCTGGAACTCAGGATCCTTATCGAGGTCAAGACCACGATGATATGAAGCAGCAGCTGCGGCCATCAGTCCGCATACACATGCTGGGATAGAAACCATCAGCACGCGAGGTATAGTGATGTCGAAGTGATTAGCGTTAGAAATAGTAACGAATGCTACAACGGCTGCTGCGATTGGCGAGCACGTGATACCAACCTGTGATGCTATTGATGCTACTCCACATGGACGTTCAGGACGTATACCTTTTTTCAGGGCGATGTCGCAGATAATAGGCATAAGGGTATAAACCACGTGTCCTGTTCCAACCAGTACGGTTAAGAAGAATGTGCAAAGAGGAGCAAAAAAAGTAATGTGATCAGGATGCTTACGTAGTAGCTTCTCTGCTATCTGTATTAACCAGTCCATACCGCCTGATGCCTGCATAATACCAGCACATGTCACGGCTGCTATTATAATGTAGATAACATCTGTTGGTGGTGTGCCTGGTTTTAACCCAAATCCGAACACCAGAATAGCCAAACCGATTCCTGAAATTGCTCCAAGCGCCAAACTGCCGTAGCGAGAGCCTACCCACAATGCACCTAACACAATGCAGAGTTGTAGAATCATTGATAATGTAATCATAGGTACTTTTTTTATTGTTTTAAGTTGTAATTATTGTATTTTTGCTTGCAAATATAAGCAATTAATCTGAAAAATCATACTTTTTTAGCAGAAATATTAAAAATATTTATTTCCTTTGGTCGAATTGGATATTTTTAGTACCTTTGCACGCTAAATAAGAGAAGATAGAAATAATAATTAAGATATGGCAAAAAAGTTCGCCGAACATAACGGCTTGAATCTAACCCAGGTAAACAATGATATCCTGGAAATGTGGCGGGAAAAGAATGTCTTCTGGCGTTCTGTAGATGAGCGCGAAGGTTGCCCGCAGTTTGTTTTCTTCGAGGGACCTCCCTCAGCTAATGGTCACCCTGGTATTCACCACGTGCTGGCACGTACAATTAAGGATACCTTTAATCGCTATAAGACGATGAAAGGCTATCAGGTTAAGCGTAAGGCAGGTTGGGATACCCATGGACTGCCTGTTGAGCTTGGCGTTGAGAAGGAACTTGGTATCACTAAGGCTGATATCGATAATAAGCAGAGTGCTAAGTATATCTCTACAGAGGATTATAACAAGAAGTGCCGCGAGAACGTGATGATGTTCACTCAGGAGTGGCGCGACCTCACAGAGAAAATGGGATATTTTGTTGATCTCGACAATCCTTATATTACTTACGACAATAAATATATTGAGACTCTTTGGTGGTTGCTTAAGCAGTTCTATAACAAGGGGCTGCTCTATAAGGGCTATACCATCCAGCCATATTCTCCAGGCGCTGGTACAGGTCTTAGCTCACACGAGTTGAACCAGCCTGGTTGCTATCGCGATGTTAAGGATACTACCGTTACCGCTCTGTTCAAGGCCGTTAATCCTAAGGACGAATGGACCAAGTGGGGTACTCCTTACTTCGTGGCTTGGACAACAACACCATGGACATTGCCTTCAAATACAGCTCTCTGTGTGGGTCCAAAGATAGACTATGTAGCTGTTGAGACATATAACGCATATAATGGTGAAAAGATTACCATTATTCTGGCAGAGAGTCGTCTTAATGCATATCTTGCTCCTGAGGGCAATATGACCGATGGAGAAGAAATGCCTGAATATAATAAGGGTGAGAAGTTCGTTCCTTATCGCATTGTAGGACGTTACACAGGTGAGGAGCTTGTAGGTCTTAAGTATCAGCAGCTCATGCCTTGGGTTAAGCCATCTGCAAAACTTGACCAGAATGCTGCCGACTATGTGAAGGAATATGCTGCTGCTCATCCAGAGAAGGTATTTACAGGTGAGAATGGTAAGGATCAGTTCGTAGAGATGGAAAGCGAGGCCTTCCGCGTTATTCCTGGCGATTATGTAACTACAGAGGATGGTGCAGGTATCGTACATATTGCTCCAACCTTTGGTGCTGATGACGCCAAAGTTGCTAAGGATGCTCATATCCCAAGTCTGTTCCTTATTAATAAGAAAGGTGAAACTCGTCCAATGGTAGACCTTCAGGGTAAGTACTATGTCATGGATGAGCTCGACGATAACTTCGTTGCAAAGTGTGTAGATAAAGCTGCTTATGGTCACCATGCAGGAGATTTCGTAAAGAATGCTTATGCTCCTGAGTTTAATAAGGATGGTAAGTATGATGAGCAGGCTGCTGCAAAGGCAGAGGACCTGAACATCGTTATCTGTATGGAGATGAAGCAGGAGGGTACTGCTCTCAAGATAGAGAAGCACGTACACAACTATCCTCACTGCTGGCGTACGGATAAGCCTGTGCTTTATTATCCTTTGGATAGCTGGTTCATTCGCAGTACTGCTAAGAAGGATCGTATGTTTGAGTTGAACAAGACTATCAACTGGCAGCCTGAGTCAACAGGTACAGGCCGCTTCGGTAACTGGCTTGAGAACCTGAACGACTGGAACTTGTCTCGCTCACGCTTCTGGGGTACACCACTTCCTATCTGGCGCGATGAAGATGGCAAGGAAATCTGTATTGGCTCTGTAGAGGAACTGTACAACGAGATTGAGAAGTCTGTAAAGGCTGGTTTCATGAAGAGCAACCCACTTAAGGACAATGGTTTCGTACCTTGCGACTGGAGTAAGGAAAATTACGATAAGATTGACCTCCATCGTCCATATGTTGATAATATCGTACTTGTTTCAGAGAGCGGTAAGCCTATGAAGCGCGAGACCGATCTTATCGATGTCTGGTTCGATTCTGGTTCTATGCCATACGCTCAGATTCACTATCCATTTGAGAATAAGGATCTGATTGATAAGGGTATAGCCTTCCCATGTGACTTCATCAACGAAGGTGTAGACCAGACTCGTGGATGGTTCTTTACACTGCATGCTATTGCTACTATGATTTTCGACTCTGTGGCCTTCAAAAATGTTATTTCTTCAGGTCTGGTGCTCGATGCTAAGGGCAATAAGATGTCAAAGCATGTTGGTAATGTGGTTAACCCATTCGATATGATTGGCAAGTACGGTAGTGATGCTGTACGTCTGTATATGATGACAAACTCTGAGCCTTGGGACAACCTTAAGTTCGATCCAGAGGGCGTTGATGAGGTTCGCCGTAAGTTCTTCGGCACATTGTATAACACATATAGCTTCTTTGCTCTGTATGCTAATGTTGATGGTTTCGACCCAGCTACAGCTCAGGTGGCATTCGAAAAGCGCCCTGAGATTGACCGTTGGATCCTGTCTTGCCTGAACACCCTTATCAAGGGCGTTGAAGCAGAGCTCGACGGATATGACCCAACACGTGCAGGTCGACTGATTGACGCTTTCGTTAACGACGACCTGAGTAACTGGTTCGTACGTCTTAACCGTAAACGTTTCTGGGGTAAGGAGATGAGTGAGGATAAGCTCTCTGCCTATCAGACGCTCTATACCTGCTTGATGACAGTTGCTAAGCTCTTGGCTCCATTTGCTCCATTCTATGCCGACCAGTTGTATAAGGATCTGGGTGGTGAGCTCGATTCTGTACACCTTGATAAGTTCCCTGTAGCCGATGATGCCCAGATTGATAAGGATCTCGAGGCTCGTATGCAGATGGCACAGAAGATTACCTCTATGGTATTGGCTCTGCGCCGTAAGGTTAACATCAAGGTGCGCCAGCCACTGCAGGCCATCATGATTCCTGCTGTTGATGAGACTCAGAAAAAGCATATCGAGGCTGTCAAAGACCTGATTATGAACGAGGTTAATGTTAAGGAACTCCGTTTCGTAGAAGGTGCTGGTGTACTGGTTAAGAAGGTGAAGTGTAACTTCCGTACTATGGGTAAGAAGTTCGGTAAGCTCATGAAGAGTGTTGCTGCCGCTATGGATGCCCTCAGCCAGGAACAGATTGCTGAACTTGAGAAGCAAGGCACCATCGGTATTAATGTCGAAGGTCAGGATATCACAGTCGAGGCTGTTGACGTTGAAATCATCAGCGAGGATATTCCAGGCTGGTTGGTTGCTAATGAGGGTAACCTCACTGTAGCTCTCGAGGTTGAACTTACCGAGGAGTTGAAGAACGAAGGTATGGCTCGTGAGCTCATCAACCGTATTCAGAACATCCGTAAGGAGAGTGGCTTCGAGATTACCGATCGTATCAATGTTGAGATTGCTCCTAACGACGATGTACAGAAGGCAGTTGACAGCTTTGCCGACTACATCAAGACTCAGGTTCTGGCCGATAATATTACTCTACAACCTAATGACGGTCAGGAAGTTGAGTTCGATGAGTTTAAGTTGAACATTAAAGTTACTAAGAATTAAATAATAATCAATAACTAAGCATTAAGTATTATGGCAGAGAAGACTCGCTATACTGATGAGGAGCTCGAGGAGTTCCGTCAGATTATAAACGAAAAGATGGCTTTGGCCAAGCGTGATTATGAGCAGATGATGCGCGTTCTTACCAACGAAGATAGCAACGATGTAGACGATACATCACCCACCTACAAGGCATTGGAGGAGGGTAGTGCTACCCAGTCTAAGGAAGAGCTCATCTCAATGGCTGCACGCCAGCAGAAGTTTATTCAGGGTTTGAAAGCTGCATTGGTACGTATCGAGAACAAAACCTATGGTATCGACCGTATCACTGGCAAGCTAATCCCAAAGGAGCGCCTTCGTGCTGTTCCTCATGCAACCCTTAGTGTTGAGTCTAAGCTTAACCAGAAGAAGTGACACGTAGTTCTCTTATCACAAAAGGCAGATTGGCGACGCTGATAGTTGTCGCCATTCTCCTTATTGACCAGGCAATCAAAATCTGGGTGAAGACATCGATGACTCTCCACGAGAGCATTCACATCACCGACTGGTTCTACATCACTTTTATCGAGAACATGGGCATGGCTTTCGGCATGCAGTTGGGCAGCAAGATTTTACTCTCGCTGTTTCGTGTTGCTGCCATCTGTGTGTTGGGTTATTACATCTGGCAACAGGTAAAGAAAAATGCCCGCACAGGTTATATCGTCTGCCTGTCGATGGTTTTGGCTGGAGCAGCAGGAAACCTTATCGACTGTATGTTCTATGGATTGGTGTTTAATGAGTCGTCGCCCTATTATCTGTCTTATTTTGTTCCCTTTGGTTCGGGTTATGCCCCATTCCTAATGGGAAAAGTTGTAGATATGTTCTACTTTCCGTTGATTGAGACAGAATGGCCCATGTGGATGCCGTTTGTTGGAGGCGATCACTTTGTGTTCTTCAGTCCAGTGTTTAATTTTGCCGATGCGAGCATCAGTGTCAGTGTTATCTGGCTGCTGTTGTTCTACAGAGAGGAAATTAGTAAAATATCAATAAAGAAAGAAGAGAAGAAAGTTGAAGAGTAAGGTTATACATATTATAAATATAATGGCAGCGGTGCTGATGTTGGCCAGCTGTAAACCACAAGTTCCGTCGCAGTATATCCAACCCGACGATATGGAAGACCTTATCTACGACTATCATATAGCTCAGGGTATTGCTGCCCAGCAGATGGGCAATAGCGATTATAATCGTCGCCTTGCAATCGAGCTGGTGCTCAAAGAGCATGGCATTACCCAGGCCGATTTCGACTCTTCGCTGGTTTATTACTATACTCGTGCCGACAGATTCCAGGAGATTTACAAGAATGTTCAGAGTCGACTTAATGCTGAAGCCGAGAAATATGGTGCTGCCGTTAACGAACTTCAGAATATTATTTCTAACTCAACCAGTGGCGACACTATAGATGTATGGACGGGTAATCGCATGCTTATGCTGCTTAACGATCGTCCTTATCATCTCTACAGTTTTAGTCAGAAGGCTGACACCACGTTCCATGAGGGCGACAGCTTTATGATGAGTTTTAACACCACATGGCTGATGCAGAATGGTAACCGTCAGGCTGTAGCTTATCTGGCAGTAACCTATGTTAATGATAGTACTACCAAGGCCTTCAGCACTATATCTTCTTCAGGCACAACAACTCTGCGCATACCTTATTGCAAAGAGCGTGTAAAGGAGATAAAGGGATATGTTGTGTGTGGTATTCGTCCTGCTACAGACAAGACAAATAATCTCTGTGTGTTGTTTGTTGACAATATTACACTGGCAAAGTTCCGCAATAAGATTATCGCTGAGCCTCAGGTTCTACAGCGGCCGCAGATTGACAGTGCTCGCTTTATGAAATCCGATTCGGCTCAGTACGACTCTCTGCGCCGTCCGATGCCTCATCCCAATAATCGCCCATTGACCATAGGCGAAGTAAATAGGATGCGTCGGATAAAAGAAAGTAATAAACCCAATAACTAAGTATAATTATGAATCTGAAATTCCGTTTGTCATTGATGAACTTCCTTGAGTTTGCTGTCTGGGGAGCTTATCTTACATGTATGGGAAACTACCTTGGAGTAGCCGGACTTGGAGACAAAATTTCTTGGTTCTATGCTATTCAGGGCATCGTTAGTATTTTTATGCCCACACTGATGGGTATCGTAGCTGATAAATACGTCCAACCTCAGCGATTGTTGGGATTGTGCCATCTGGCAGCAGGAGGCTTTATGCTGGGTTGCTGGTGGTTAGGCATGCAGGCAGGCTTTGGTAATGAGCTGCAAGATAAGGCGCTGTTCATCGCGCTTTACACCTTGAGTGTGGCATTCTTTATGCCTACCATCGCCTTGTCGAATACGGCCGCTTTTACTATTCTGAAGAATAACGGACTCGATACTGTCAAGGACTTTCCACCTATCCGTGTACTTGGTACTGTAGGCTTTATTGTTACCATGTGGTTTGTAAACTGCGCTGTATGGCAGGATGGCAGTTTCTCGATGACACTGGCCGACAGTGCGTATAAGTTCCAATACACCTACATGCAGTTCTTTGTATCTGGTATTCTCAGTATTGTGCTTTGTTTCTATTGCTTCACATTGCCCGAGTGCAAGGTAGTGGTTAAAGAAAAAGTCTCGTTGATGGAGACTCTGGGCCTCAATGCTTTCAAACTGTTCAAGTCAAAGCAGATGGCGCTGTTCTTTATCTTCTCAGCTTTGTTGGGCATGTGTCTGCAGGTAACCAATGGCTATGCCGGTCCGTTCATAACCAGTTTCAAGGGTAGTACCGATGCAGCAGTAGCCAGCTCGTTTGCAGCCAATAATGCCACGCTGCTCACCAGCATCTCGCAGATTAGTGAGGCTCTGTGCATATTGATGATACCATTCTTCCTGAAGCGGTATGGCATTAAGGTTGTTATGCTCATGTCTATGTTTGCATGGGTGTTCCGTTTCGGATTCTTTGGTGTAGGTAATCCAGCTATGCCTGGTGTGATTATGTTCATCCTGTCATGCATTGTTTATGGTGTCGCCTTCGACTTCTTCAATGTTTCAGGTGGTATCTTTGTCGATCAGGTATGCGAGCCCAGCATTAAGGCTTCGGCTCAGGGCTTGTTCATGATGATGACCAATGGTGTTGGTGCCACTGTAGGCACACTTGCCGCTGGTGAGATAGTTAATCATTATTGTTATTGGGAGAATGGATTCCTTCAGGGGGACTGGACTACTTGTTGGTTTATCTTCGCAGGTTTTGCTCTTGTTGTTGGTATAGCATTTGCTTTGTCTTTCCACCCAGAAACGAAAAAATAATATAGATTATGAAGGAAACAAGATATTTCTTTGTGCCTGATGCAGAAAATCAGACTGAGCTGCCAACCGATGAAGCCATGCACGCCATGCGTGTGCTGCGCCTGAAAAGTGGTGACGAGATGTTTCTGATGGATGGCGAGGGTAATTATTTCCGTGGTAAGGTAACTGTTGCTGCTACGCATCACTGTTACTACGAAATCATCGAGAAACTGCCGCAACAGCGCCAGTGGAAGGGACATCTGCATCTTGGCATTGCTCCTACAAAGATGATGGATCGTATAGAGTGGATGATGGAAAAAGCTACTGAGATAGGTATCGACGAGGTATCATTCCTTAATTGTAAGTTCTCTGAGCGTCGATTGGTAAAGCTGGTGCGCTTGGATAAGATAATCACCGCTGCCGTCAAGCAGAGTCATAAAGCCTGGAAACCAAAGGTTAACGAGATGGTTCATTTCGATGCCTTCCTCAAGCAGCCTATTGAGGGTAGAAAGTACATTGCCCATTGCTACGAAGAGGTGCCTCGTGTAAACCTGTTCGATGAGTTGCGTAAGCCATCTGATACAGATGATGTTACGGTGCTTGTTGGTCCAGAGGGAGATTTCTCTATCGACGAGGTTAAGCAGGCTGTTGCCGAAGGGTGGGTTTCTGTAAACCTTGGCGAGAGCCGTTTGCGTACCGAGACAGCAGGTCTTTCGGCTGTCATGATGATGCAGTTGGCACAACAAAAATAAATACGATAAACCAAATAAACTATAAGATATGACTGACGAGAAGATTATGGCTACCATCAAGCCTGATGGCGAATACTGGCAGCCCGAGATCGAGACCATGCCAAGAGAGCAACTCCAGCAGTTGCAGGTTAAAAAACTAAAGGACACCATCAATGTCTGTTTGAATTCGCCCTTCTACAAGAAACGTTTGGGCGATCTCGGTATTACGGCCGACTCCATCAACAGTCTGGATGATCTCCGCAAGATTCCTTTCACTACCAAGCAGGATCTGCGTGATAACTATCCATTCGGACTCGTTGGAGCCAATATGGACGATGCTGTTCGTATTCACTCTACCAGTGGTACCACAGGTAATCCATGTGTGGTCATCTATTCAGAGCACGACATTTGTTCGTGGGCCAATATGATTGCCCGAAATCTCTATATGGTCGGTTGTCGCAAAAGCGATGTGTTCCAGAACTCAAGTGGTTATGGTATGTTTACCGGCGGACTGGGATTCCAGTATGGTGCCGAGTGGCTGGGAGCAATGACAGTTCCTGCTGCTGCAGGTAACTCTAAGCGTCAGATTAAGTTTATCAAAGACTTTGGCACAACCGTTCTGCACGCCATTCCTTCTTACGCCATTCGTCTGGCCGAGGTGTTTAAGGAAGAAGGTGTCGACCCTTCTACTACCAAACTCCGCACCTTGTGTATCGGTGCCGAGCCTCATACCGAGGAGCAGCGTCGTCGTATTGAGCGTATGCTGGGTGTAAAGGCCTATAACTCTTTTGGTATGACAGAGATGAATGGTCCCGGTGTTGCTTTCGAGTGTAAGTATCAAGACGGTATGCACCTGTGGGAAGACAACTATATCGTAGAGATTGTCGACCCCGACACACTTGAACCAGTACCTGATGGTGAGATGGGAGAGATGGTTCTTACCACGCTCGACCGTACTATGATGCCAATTCTGCGCTATCGTACCCGTGACCTCACCCGTATCATAGCCGAGCCCTGTAAGTGCGGACGTACTCACCGCCGTATCGATCGTATCAAGGGTCGTACCGATGATATGTTTATCATCAAGGGTGTAAACGTATTCCCCATGCAGGTTGAGAAGATTCTTGTTCAGTATCCTGGTTTGGGTAGCAACTATCTCATTACGCTTGAAACCATCGATGATAATGACGTGATGACCGTAGAAGTTGAGCTTGACAGTCTGGAGACCGAAATCTATCCTGAGATGCAGAAGATGATGAAGGACATTCAGCGTGCCCTTAAGGACGAGATCCTGCTCACACCTCAGGTTAAACTTGTTAAGAAGGGCTCATTGCCTCAGAGTGAGGGCAAGGCCGTTCGTGTAAAGGATTTAAGACCCTCTCGTGGATAATGAAGAAAATTCTGATGGCCCTGTTGGTGGCCGCAACATTTAGTCAGGCATCAGCCCAGAGCATACAGATACGCGACGCTTTCAGGGAGATGCCTGACTCCCTTTTGCCTTATCTCTCAAAGAACAACCGTCTCGACTTTATCGATTTTCTCGACTCAGGTATGAAGGCCGAGGTTCGTAATCAGCTTGGCGGAACCAGTCAGATGTTGTCACTTGCTGACGACAGTCTGTCGATACAGATGAATCCGTCGCTGCGTGTCGACATGATTGCCATGGACAGCGTAGTGGCTGTGGTAGAGACGTTCTTGGTTGATTCTATATACGGAGAGAGTAGGGTAAACTACTATTCTGCCACGTGGCAACCCGTTGCTCAGCCCGTGCTCACTGAGGCTCAGCAACAGCGTATTAAACGCTTGAAATTGCAAAATATCGTAAAGCGTGATGATGATTTATTGAACAAACGTTAAAATCCTGCGATTTCCTTCTTCTAATTTACTGCTTTACCAAGAAAAAGTCTAACTTTGCAACGTGTTTTTCATGGTATTAGATTATTAAGGTTAATTAGAAGATCGTTTATCGTGAGGTAAGTGATATTTCGACCTCCATAAAGTAATGTTTAATTTATTTTTAGAACATTAGTTTATGGTTAAAAAAAGAGGAACCTGCGAAGGTTCCTCTTTTGCTTTGTATATGTTCTTTTGCTTAATAAGAACGTGCAATGATAACGCGTGCTTTGGCAGGCTTACCAGTAACCATATCCACGCCAGGAGTCTGCTCTACGCCGAAAGGCACGCAGCGGATTGTGGCCTGAGTCTCTTCCTTGATCTTTGCCTCTGTCTCGGCAGTACCGTCCCAGTGGCACAGGAAGAATCCACCATCCTTAACTTTCTCCTTAAACTCCTCGTAGTTCTCGCACTCGTAGATGTGAGCATCACGATAGTCCTTAGCCTTCTTGAATATATTCTGCTGGATGTCCTCAAGCAACTGCTCTACATACTGAGCGATGCCGTCGATAGAGCGTGTCTCCTTCTCCAGAGTGTCGCGGCGCATCACCTCGATGGTGCCGTTCTCCAGATCGCGAGCACCCAGAACCAGACGTACAGGTACACCCTTCAGCTCGTAGTCAGCAAACTTGAATCCAGGGCGCTTGTTGTCAGCATTGTCAAACTTCACGCTGATGCCCTTGCTGCGCAGCTCATCGATGATAGGCTGTACGGCGTTGTTCACCTGCTCCAGCTGCTCAGGCTTGTTAGCGATAGGAATAATCACTACCTGAATAGGAGCCAAACGTGGAGGCAGTACCAGTCCGTTGTCATCGCTGTGAGTCATGATGAGCGCACCAATCAGTCGGGTAGAAACACCCCATGATGTAGCCCATACATACTCAGGCTTGTTCTCCTTATTAAGATATGTAACCTCGAATGCCTTGGCGAAGTTCTGACCCAGGAAGTGGCTTGTACCGCTCTGCAGTGCCTTACCGTCCTGCATCATAGCCTCAATGGTGTATGTGTCAAGTGCACCTGCAAAGCGTTCAGTCTCGCTCTTTACACCCTGTACCACTGGCACAGCCATCCACTCCTCAGCAAACTTTGCATAAACCTTCAGCATCTTCTGTGCTTCCTCCTCAGCCTCCTCGCGGGTAGCGTGAGCTGTGTGACCTTCCTGCCACAGGAACTCGCTGGTGCGCAGGAATGGGCGTGTACGCATCTCCCAGCGCATCACGTTACACCACTGGTTGCACATCAGTGGCAGATCGCGCCATGACTGAATCCAGTTCTTATATGTGTTCCAGATGATAGTCTCCGATGTTGGGCGAACAATCAGTTCCTCCTCCAGTTTAGCAGCTGGGTCAACCTCAACGCCGCTCTTATCCTCCTTAGCGCGCAGACGATAGTGAGTAACCACGGCGCACTCTTTGGCGAAACCCTCAACATGCTCTGCCTCTTTCGAGAGGAAAGACTTTGGAATCAGCAAGGGGAAGTATGCATTCTGTGCTCCAGTCTCCTTAAACATCTTGTCCAGCTGCTGCTGCATCTTCTCCCAGATGGCGTAGCCATAGGGCTTAATCACCATACATCCGCGTACGGCACTCTGCTCAGCCAGATCGGCCTTTACAACCAGGTCGTTAAACCACTGGCTGTAGTTGTCAGCCCTTTTTGTAAGTTCTTTTAATTCTTTTGCCATTTCGATTTTTTATCTAATGATTTTTATTTTGCGTGCAAAGGTACTAAAATTCGAGTGAAAATCAAAATAAATTCAGAAAAAATTATCGGCTCAATGGTTTATATATAAAACAAATAGAGGCGAGCATTCACTGCTAGCCTCTATCAGTAAAAAACTAAATTAATCAACCATAAACCTTAACCATTAAAAATCGAGTGCAAAGGTACAGTTTTATTTTGAAACTCGTGCAAGTTTGGTGTAATATTAACAATATTTATACTTTATATTTCTTGTATATTAATACTTAAACACCAAACAGGTCCAATCTTGGTCTTGATTCTGCGAAACGAGTCCTAATCCTAAGTCGGCAGCCTTGTCTATAAGCTGCTGACAATCGGCTGTGTAGAAGCCGCTGAGGATGAGTATTGCGCCTTTGTTCATCTTGCTTACAAAGCGTGGCATGTCGGCCAATAATATATTACGGTTGATGTTTGCCAGAACTAAATCGAAATCGCCATCGATGTTGTCGATGATGCTTGCATCGCCTAACAGAGAGGTGAAACGATCGTCTACACGATTGATAACGGCGTTGTGTCGGGCGTTGTCTACGCTCCACTCGTCGATGTCGTAACCTATGGCCTCATGCGCACCAAGCTTAAGGGCTACGATAGATAGGATTCCTGTGCCTGTGCCGCAATCCAATACGCGCGCTCCACGTGCGCATTGGATTATCTCCTTGCATATCATTCTTGTGGTTTCGTGAGTGCCGGTGCCGAATGCCAGCTTCGCATCGATTTCTATATTGAGGAAAGAGGAAAGAGGAAAGTGTAATGAGCTATCATCCATTGGCAGATGCCTTCCATCATTAATAATAATGCCATTAATAGCGTTCTCTTTTCTCTTTTCACTTTCCACATTTCTCTCTATGATGATAGGCTCAAAACCTTCTTGTTCCCACTGCTCGTTCCAGTCGCGGTCTTCGGCCTCGCGTACATTATATATAATACTTGTGCCTTCCATAGGGAAGTCATCGATACAACTGCGCAGTGTGTCCTCGTCGAAAAGACTCTGCTGAACATAGCCCGCCTCACCAGCAAGTGCAGCAAGCAGGTCGGAAGCATCAGTCGACATGGGCTTAATCGTGAATTCTACCTCGAAATACTTCATATATTCGTTAAATTTTGAGGCAAAATTACAAAAAATAGGGAAAATCCTATCATAAGTTAGGGTTTTTCCCTATTTTTGCACTAAAATTCGTTGTATTTTTGCAACGTGAATCATTAAATACTGTAAGAAGATGAAAAAACTGTTATTAATTTCAATGCTGATCGGAGCCATGCCACTGGCAATGATGGCTCAGGATGATGACCTCTACTTTGTTCCTAAAAAGAAGAAGGCACAGGTAGAGAAGGTGAAGGAATACGCCCCTGTGGTGGCTCCACAGCCTAAGGCCAAGAGCAGCTACGAGGTGATAGACGGTGATACAACCAAACTGGACGTGATAGACTTTGCTGAGGGTAAGGGTATATATCCAAACGATAGTCTGGAGGCTGAGGATTATGCACTGACAAAGAAGATGGTACGTTTCGACGACTATGACGTCAGTAGCAATGCTGCCTTCTGGGCTGGCTATCGTGCAGGTGCCAGCACATGGGCATGGCACAGTCCTTGGTACTACAGCCGTTATGGCTGGTACGATCCTTGGTACAACAGCTATTGGTATAACTTCTACAGTCCCTGGTACTACAGCTGGTACGATCCCTGGTACTACGGATGGTACGACCCATGGTACAGCTCATGGGGATGGCCTTACTACGGCTCATACTACAGCTGGTACTCACCTTATTGGCATGGAGGATATTATCACTATTATCCATACTATCCTGGCGGAGGTGGTGGTCGTCACTACGCTTACAGATCTACAGGCAACTCTGGTACTATAAGTGTCTACGGACGTACCGATTACCGTCCTGCTCATCGTAACACAGTTGCTACTAGCAGCCACCGTATGAGTAGTCTGAGAGATCGTGCTACCAGTGCCAGTGGCGGACGTGTTTACACCAGTGGTAACAATGAGCGCAGCCGTAGTGGCAACTTCAGTGGTCGTCGTGGAGGAAACACTGTTTACAGCAACTCTAACTCTGGCAACCGTTCTTACTCAACCTCGTCGAGCAGCACTCGTTCTAGCTCAAGTTCTATGGGTAGCTTTGGCGGAAGCCGTAGCAGCTCTGGCGGAGGCGGATTCAGTGGCGGAGGCGGCACTCGTAGCTCTGGCGGTGGCGGCGGAGGCGGTCGCGCAGGAGGACGCCGATAAAAGTGAACGCTCGACCCGAAGGGGCGCTTGCTACCGAAGGGACGCAAGAAAGTAAAAAAGTAATAATATAACTGTTATGAAGAAGATATTTTTAGCAGCATTGGCTTTGAGCATGGTAATGCCGGCAGCTGCACAGGATACATACGAGAGTGCCCGTTTGCTGGGCAGTGATCTTAACGGAACAGCCCGCTACGTGGGGATGGGTGGTGCTATGGAGGCCTTAGGTGCCGACATCTCTACCATCAGTACAAACCCTGCAGGTATCGGACTTTTCCGCCACTCCACAGCCAGCGTGAGCTTCGGGCTTCAGTCGCAGGCTGATGCTCAAGAGTTCGACGGACTGAGCAAAACCAACATGAGCTTCGATCAGGCTGGTTTCGTCTATTCTGCAAGAATCAGTCCACAGTCTTTTATTAATGTGGGATTCAACTACCACAAGAGTCGTAACTTCGACCAGATTCTGTCGGCTGCAAACGTGCTGGCGGGATGCTCGCAGAACGGACTGACCTACTCAAAGTGGAATGAGGGAAAGGGAATCTATGAATTGGAAGAGAATACAAGCGGCGACATTATCGGCTGGGAGCCTGGTACCGACTATCGTTCGTATAGCTTTACTGAGGCCGACTATTTGAACGCCAATGCGCTTATTCTTGATCCCAAAGATGGTATGTTCTACTGTTATGATGCCAACGGCTATACATTCGACAGAGCTCACAGAGGTTGGATTGCCGACTTCGACTTCAACCTGAGCGGTAACTATAACGACCGTTTCTTCTGGGGACTGACTGTAGGCATTAAGGACGTACGCTATAAGGGCTACTCTGAGTATACCGAGCAGTTGCTTGCATCTGGAAAATTGTGCGGTGCTGTGTCTTACGGCGATGATCGCAAGATAACTGGTAACGGTGTCGACCTGAAGTTCGGTATCATCGTTCGCCCTATGGAGGAGTCGCCATTCCGTGTAGGTGCTTATGTACACACTCCAACATGGTATCAGCTCACATCGAGCAACTCTACCGTGCTGCTTAACAACACACCTTACGGATCGTGGGATAAGGGCTACAGCGAGCAGAGCTACGAGTTTGCCTACCACACTCCTTGGAGATTCGGACTCAGCATGGGTACTACCGTAGGCACACAGCTGGCCTTGGGTGCTACTTATGAGTATACCGATTACTCTGCTAGTCAGAACCGCATTATCGATGGTTACGACTACTACGACAACGCTGAGACATCAAAGGACTACGCCATGAAGACTAACACCGAGAAGTCGCTCAAGAGTGTTTCTACATTCAAGGTTGGTGCCGAGTACAAGCCCGTTCCTGAGGTTGCTTTCCGACTGGGTTACAACTATCTGACAGGTGGCTACAAGATGGATGGCGTTCGCGACATGACCGTCGACAGCCCAGGCACCATGTATGCCTCTACTACCGACTATGTGAACTGGAAGGACACCCAGCGCCTCACAGTTGGTGTAGGCTACAAGGTAGGTAAGATGAATATCGACCTAGCTTATCAGCTGAGCAAGACCGATGGTGAGTTCCATCCGTTCCAGAACTATGCTGCAATAAACTCTTCAGCCACTTTTGTCTCTGGTGTCAGCAAGGTAACCAACAAGCGCAACCAGTTCCTGCTCACATTGGGATATACCTTCTAATGTAATAATTAGAAAATGTAAAAATGTAAAAATTGTAATGCGATTGAATAAAAATACGGCTTATGCAAATTAAGCCGTATTTTTTTGGCTATTTGCGAAAAAAAGCCTACCTTTGCCCGTGATAAAGAAACTGTAAATAGATAATCGAAAATTATAAATAGTAAATTAGTCAAAAATGAAAAAGCTATTATTGGGAGACGAGGCTATTGCTCAGGGCGCTATCGATGCCGGTCTGAGTGGTGTATATGCCTATCCCGGCACTCCATCAACGGAGATTACCGAGTATATCCAGGAGTCGCCTATTGCCAAGGAGCGCAACATCCACCGTCGTTGGAGCACCAACGAGAAGACGGCTATGGAGGCTGCACTCGGTATGTCGTATATGGGTAAGAGGGCGCTTGTATGTATGAAACACGTTGGCTTGAACGTATGTGCCGATCCGTTTGTTAACTCAGCTATGACGGGTACTAACGGTGGTGTGGTCGTTCTGGTGGCCGATGATCCATCGATGCATTCATCACAGGACGAGCAGGATTCACGTTTCTACGCCAAGTTCGCCATGATTCCTACACTGGAGCCCAGCTCACAGCAGGAGGCCTACGACATGATGCAGGAGGCTTTCGACCTTTCCGAGCAGTTGCATCTGCCCATCCTGATGCGTGTCACTACCCGTATGGCCCACAGTCGTGCTGTGGTTGAGGTGAAAGACGAGGCTCGCCCTCAGAACGAGCTGAACTACAATGCTCAGGCCTCTAACTGGGTGTTGCTGCCAGCCTTTGCCCGTAAGCGTAACGTAGTAGTAACCGGTCAGCAGCCTTTGCTGGAGCAGATGGCTGTCGACAGTAAATATAATCAGTATATCGATGGCACCGACCACAAGTTGGGCGTGATTGCCAGCGGTATCGCCTATAACTACCTGATGGAGTGCTTTCCTGACGGATGCCCCTTCCCAGTGCTGAAGATTTCGCAGTATCCTATCCCCAAGAAGCTGATTCGCCGTATGACCGACGATTGCGAGCAGGTGCTGATAGCCGAAGAGGGACAACCTTTCATCGAAGATCAGGTGCGTGGTGTGATGCCAGGAAACGCTGTTATCAAGGGTCGCTTGACTGGCGAGCTGCCTCGTACTGGTGAGTTGAACCCCGACTTCCTGAAGAAGGCGCTTGGCATTGAGAGTAGCGAGAGCTATGCGCCATGCGAGGATGTAACGCCACGTCCACCTGCACTGTGCCAGGGCTGTGGCCACCGCGATGTCTACACCGCCCTCAACGAGGTGCTGAAGGAGTATCCTAACGCTCGTGTGTTCGGCGATATCGGTTGCTACACCTTAGGCTTCCTGCCTCCCTACAAGGCCATCCACAGCTGCGTAGATATGGGTGCCTCTATCACCATGGCCAAAGGTGCCAGCGATGCTGGTCAGTGGCCTGCTGTAGCCATCATCGGTGACTCTACCTTCACCCACAGTGGTATGACAGGTCTGCTTGATGCCATCAACGAGAATGCCGATATCACGGTTATCATCAGCGATAACCTCACAACGGCTATGACTGGTGGTCAGGATTCTGCCGGCACCAACAAGTTCGAGGCTATCTGTAAGGGCTTGGGCCTCTCCGAGGATCACCTCAAGGTGGTTAATCCTATCCCCAAGAACATGCCAGAGATTACGAAGGCCATCCGCGATGAGATCAACTATCACGGTGTGAGTGTGATTATTCCTCGTCGTGAGTGCATGCAGACTCTGCAGCGCCACCTCAAGCAGAAAAAAGCGAAGTAATTATTAATCATAGTAGAAATATGAAAACAGATATTATACTTTGTGGAGTAGGAGGTCAGGGTATCCTTTCGATTGCCACTATCATTGGCGAAGCTGCCATGAAGGAGAACCTCTATATCAAGCAGGCCGAAGTACACGGAATGAGTCAGCGTGGTGGCGATGTGCAGAGCAATCTGCGCATCTCGAGCAACCCCATCAGTAGCGACTTGATTCCTCTTGGTGGTGCTGATGTCATCATCTCGATGGAGCCTATGGAGGCCCTGCGCTATCTGCCATTCCTGGCTAAGGATGGTTGGATTATCACTTCGAGTGCTCCTTTCGTAAACATACCAAACTATCCTGATATTGAGACGATTAAGACGGATCTGAATGGTATCAAGAATGTGATTGTACTCGACATCGAGCAGGCTGCTAAGGACAATGGTGTGCCTCGCAGTGCCAACGTCATCCTGTTGGGTGCTGCCCAGAAGGCACTTGGCATTGAGTACGACAAACTGGAGGATGCCATCCGTCGTGTCTTCGCCCGTAAAGGCGATGCCATCGTCGATGCTAACATCAAGGCTCTCGCCATCGGCCGTGCCGCCCAGAAGTAGAAATTATTAGGCACGGATTTACTGTACAAAGAAAGCAGTGTCTCTCATAAAGAGAGCCGTGTTAATCCGTGCCAAGAAATATGAAATTATGGAAACTCCGATTAAAAGAGAAATAGTTGACTCGCTGGTGGCTGGACTTGGCATCGATGATTTTGCCAAGGCCACTATCCGCGAAGTAAAACAGGTAGCTGCAAATGCAGAGAAAGAGAGTGGGGTAGAGTTCATCAAGATGGAGATGGGTATTCCCGGTCTGCCTGCTGCCCAGGTAGGCGTCGATGCCCAAATCAAAGCCCTCGAAAGCGGCATCGCCCATTCGTATCCTGATATCCAGGGTGCTCCTGTGCTGAAAGAGGCTGCATCGCAGTTTGTGAAGGCATTTATCGGCATCGACATCAAGCCCGAGGGTTGTGTGCCCGTAACTGGTTCGATGCAGGGAACCTTCGGCAGCTTCCTCACCTGTTCACAGTGCGATAAGAAGAAGGATACCGTACTGTTCATCGACCCGGGATTCCCTGTGCAGAAGATGCAGCTGCAGGTGATGGGTGTTAAGTACAAGACCTTCGATGTGTACGACTACCGTGGCGAAAAGCTCCAGGCTAAACTCGAGAGTTATCTCAGCGAGGGTAACATCTGTGCCATCGTTTATTCTAATCCCAACAACCCTTCGTGGATCTGTCTGCGTGAGGAGGAGTTGAAGATTATCGGCGATCTTGCCACCAAGTACGATGTGATTGTGATGGAAGACCTGGCTTATTTTGCCATGGACTTCCGCAAAAATCTGTCTACACCGTTCCAGGCTCCCTATCAGGCCACTGTAGCCCGCTATACCGATAACTACATGCTGCTCATCAGCGGTTCTAAGGCATTCAGCTATGCCGGCGAACGTATCGGTGTGGTTTGTATCAGCGATGCCCTGTTCCATCGCCACTTCCCCGATCTGGCTGCCCGCTATCAGGGTCTGCCTTTCGGTCTGGTGTTCTCCACCCGTATGCTCTACGCCCTGAGCTCAGGCACCAGTCACAGCGCCCAGTATGCGCTGGCAGCCATGCTCAAGTCAGCCTACGAGGGCAAGTACGACTTCCGCAAGGAGATCAGCGTTTACGGCGAACGAGCCAAGAAACTGAAGGAGATCTTCTGCCGTCATCACTTCTATGTGGTTTACGATAAAGACCTCGACGAGCCTATAGCCGACGGTTTCTACTTCACCATTGGCTATCCCGGCATGACGTCTGGTCAGTTGGCCAAAGAGCTGATGTATTATGGTGTGTCGGCCATCTGCTTGATTACCTGCGGCTCCGAACAAGAAGGCTTGCGTGTGTGCACCTCGTTCATCGAGGATCATCAGTACGATATACTCGAAGAACGCATGAAGATATTCGAAATAAATAATCCCAGGTAGTTAGCCTGGGATTTTTTATTTTATCTGTCGCTCATATCTACTGGCAGGAACTTGAATTCCTCTTCCGATATGGTCCTTACGTCGTATGGTTTCTTGCTGTTAGCAAGATATTTGTTCTTCATCTTGATATATTTCTTTTCCAGCTTCTTGCGGTCTACGTTTGCCACTACCACACAAGTGCGGTTAGGCAACTGTCGCTTCTGCGTAAAGAACTCACGAAGCTGATAAGAGTAGTGGTTGCGCCCCGAAAGCATCTTCTTCTTTTTGGTAATCCAAACGCTGTCAACTTTCTGAATGTTAGTGAAATATACAGTAGAATCGTTGAACGATGCTGCAAATCCGAACATATATGCATGGGGAACTTTTACATCTTGTGCCGACACATTGCTACTGCCGAATGCCATCATGGCGATGGCAAGAGTGAGGTGCTTCAATAATTTCATTTATCCTAAATATGTCTTTAAAAATTTATTCGTTTTACTATTCCTAAGTTTGCGTATAGCCTTTTCCTTGATCTGTCGTACGCGTTCGCGCGTGAGTCCGAACTTAGAGCCTATCTCCTCGAGTGTCAGCTCTGGCTGATTGATGCCGTACGACGCCTCTACCACGTTGCGCTCGCGCTCATTCAGGGCGTTCAGCGCGTTCTGTATCTCTGCTTTCAGTGACTCCATCACCAGCATGTTGTCGGCCATCGGTGCATCGTTGTTCGCCATCACGTCGAGCAGACTGTTGTCTTCGCCTTCTACAAATGGTGCGTCAACGCTTATCTGGTGACCGTTGATGTTCATGGCCTCGTCAATCTTTTCCTGAGGCAGGTCTACCTTTTCTGCTATCTCGTCAACCGATGGTCGGCGCTCGTTCAGCTGTTCAAAGCGGTTGATCTCCCGGTTAATCTTGTTCACCGATCCCACTTGATTCAGCGGCAGTCGTACGATACGACTCTGTTCCGATATCGCCTGCAGAATGCTCTGACGAATCCACCATACGGCATACGAGATGAACTTGAATCCGCGTGTCTCGTCGAAACGCTCAGCAGCCTTCAGCAGTCCGAGGTTTCCCTCGTTAATCAAATCGGGTAGCGACAGTCCCTGATTCTGATACTGTTTGGCCACAGATACCACGAAACGAAGATTTGCCTTCGTTAACCTCTCCAGCGCTTTCTGGTCGCCCTTCTTAATACGCTGTGCCAATTCTACTTCCTCTTCAGCCGAGATCATTGTTTCCTTGCTTATCTCCTGCAGATACTTCTCAAGAGCAGCACTCTCTCGGTTGGTTATAGATTTAGTGATCTTTAGTTGTCTCATCGTGGTAATATTTTTTTAGCACGGCAAAAGTAAGGCTTTTTCCTGAAACGACCAAAAAAAAGCCACGAATTTTGTGATTCGTGGCCCTTTTTTCTCTATTTTTGCTTATTCATTCTGCAGATATACCACAAATCCACCCTTTTTACCTGTTGGGAAGATACCGCGGATAACCAGCATCTGATCCTTAGAGTTGTTAGCCTCTTTCACTGCATTCTGCAGGTCGTCGAAGCTCTTCATAGGTATGTCGTTCACACGCTGGATGATGAATCCCTTTGGCACACCGGCATCCTTCATCTTACCGCCGTTAACCTTGATAACCTCCAGACCGTAGTTAATCTCCAACTGCTTCTTCTGAGCCTCTGTAATAGGACGGAAGTCGGCTCCCAGCACGTCGGTGTCAGCATTCTTCACCACCTTGGTGTTACCCTGCTCGTTCTTCAGTGTCAGTGTAGCGTTGTGACTCTTCTTGTCGCGCAGATAGGTGATGGTCACCTTGTCGCCAGGACGCTTCTTAGCCAGGATGCCCTGCAGCTCACCAAACTGCTTAACCTTCTTACCGTCGATAGTTGTGATTACGTCGCCCTCCTTAAGGCCAGCAGCCTCGGCAGCACCGTCTTCTACAACCTTGGCAACATAGATACCCTCCATAGTGCCCAGGTCTATATCCTTACCGTTGTCCTTCTGGTTGTCTACGTAGCTCTTCACGTCGCTACCCTGAATACCAATCATGGCGCGCTGTACGTTACCATACTGCTTCAGGTCGTCAACAACCTTATTCATGATAGCTGTTGGGATGGCGAAACCGTAACCGATGTTTGAACCTGTAGGAGAGGCCAGCATAGCGTTGATACCTACCAGCTCACCACGGGTGTTCACCAGTGCACCACCCGAGTTACCCTGATTGATGGCAGCATCGGTCTGTATAAAGCTCTCTACACCGTTAGCGCCCAGTGTACGAGCCTTGGCCGAGATGATACCTGCAGTAACGGTGTTGTTCAGTCCCAGAGGGTTACCTACTGCCAGTACCCATTCGCCCACCTTTACATTGTCGCTGTTGGCAATCACGATGGCAGGCAGATTCTTACCGTCAATCTTAATCAGTGCGAGGTCGGTAGTCTTGTCGGCTCCGATCACGCGGGCTGAATACTCCTTCGAACCTTCGTTCAGACTTACTGTCAGCTCGTCGGCACCGTCTACAACGTGGTTGTTGGTCACAATGTAACCATCAGCCGAGATGATAACACCTGAGCCTGCAGCAGCACGCTTAGGAGTCTGTACCTGGCGCTGACGGCGACCGTTGTTACCCTGTCCCTGTCCGAAGAAGCCTCCGAATGGATTAGAGAAGAACTCCTCGAATGGATCACTATATTCTACTGTCTGTATCTTTGAGTTCTGTACAGACTTGATGTAAACTACCGATGGCAGCGCTTTCTCTGCAGCATAGGTAAGGTCTACAGGCTGACCAGCAGGAACTGGTGCTGATGTAACAATAGGAGCGGGTGCTGTAGCAGCGTTAGTCTTGGTGATGGCTGCTACCGAAAGAACTAAAGCAACTGCGCATACTGCTGGAGTTGCTACGTTTACGATCTTTTTCATATTCTCATTCATTTTTTTAAGTTTTAAATTCTACATACAAATGTTTCCTTTCACGTTTTGATGGTGCAAAAATAAGTGCATTATTTGGAATACTGACAATTTGTCGCTAACTTTTGTCCCAATTTAACAATTATCCCCCCATGCTTAACGCGCATTTGCGATTAACACTTGAAATCTTAAAATACTGACAAATTTAAGTTTTTGTTATGATTTTAGTTTCATATTTGTAATTATCTTAATACTTTTGGGTTTAATATACTTGATTTATGAATTTTATTTGTACCTTTGCAGCCAGAAAATGCACTGCAACGGTTTGTCGCTGGCGCTTCTGAAAGGTCGCGCGAGAGGAAAGTCCGGGCAGCACAGGGCGCTCCACTTCCGAAAGTAGAAGCTATTGGTGACAGTAGGTGCCGGCAGAAGAAAATAACCGCCTTTCTTCGGAGAGGTAAGGGTGAGAAGGTGGTGTAAGAGACCACCAGCCAACGGGTGATCGTTGGGCTGTGCCGACTGGAGGCTGCAAGTTCATGTATACCATCGTCCGAGGATTGCCCGTCCGAGTCATACGATGGAGGGTAGAACGCTTGAGCCATGAGGTGACTTATGGACTAGATAAATGACAAACGCCGTGCATGCACGGTACAGAACCCGGCTTATAGGTGCAGTGCTTTTTTCTTTTTTTAGATATGAAGTTTAAAGAGATATATCGCATCTTGTTTCTTACCATTCGCTTTTTCACCACAAAGCGAGTGATGACTCAGGCTTCGGCGCTTACTTATTCCACCTTGCTGGCCATGGTGCCTGTGTTGGCAGTTATCTTTGCCATCGCCCGTGGCTTCGGATATAATAGGTATATAGAGATCTGGTTCCGCGATGCGCTCTCTTCCCAGCCTCAGGTGGCCGATGTGCTTGCAGGCTTCGTCAACAGCTATCTTATTCATACCCAGAGTGGCATCTTCCTTGGCGTGGGCTTGCTGTTCATGCTCTACACGGTACTGATGTTGGTCAACAATATCGAGGAGACATTCAACGAGATATGGCAGGTTAGCAATGCGCGCCCCATCATCCGTTCGCTCACCAATTATATGGCCATGTTCTTTATTGTGCCCATCATCATTGTGGTGTCTATGGGTCTTTCTATCTTCATGGCCACCATTGCTCATAAGATGAGTGGCATCATGCTGCTGGGCCCAGCCATGCGCCTCATGCTCGATTTCTCGCCTTATCTGCTGCTCTCGCTGCTGTTCATCTGGTTGTATGTCTACATGCCAAACACCGATGTCAAGCTCAAGTACGCCATCATTCCTGGCATACTTTCGGGTATTGCCATGCAACTGTTACAGTTGTTCTATATCCACTCCCAGATATGGGTGACGGGCTACAACGCCATCTACGGTTCGTTTGCCGCACTGCCATTGTTTATGCTGTGGCTGCAGATATCGTGGACTATCTGTCTGTTTGGTGCGCAACTCACGTTTACCAATCAGAACATGGATCGTTTCGGCATCAATCTCGATGATATCAACATGCATCCGTTGGTTGATATGACTGAGGATGAAACCAACGAAGCGGCCCGAGAGTTATACTCCGACCGCCTCGATTCACTATAATTATTGTATTATTGCTTCATCAAGTACGCTTTGAAATCGGCGAAGTTTTTACTCATGGCGACGCTTTGCTTTTCGCCGCGCATAAAGGCTGCCAGGCGCTCGGGGATAGCCACGTCGATACCAAGAATCTCGTCAACCTTCTCCTTGAACTTCGCTGGGTGGGCAGTCTCACAGAACACGCCAACCTCACCTTCCTGCAATCCGTCAACCAGTGCCTGATAGCCACAAGCTCCGTGAGGATCCAGAATATAACCCGAGTCCTTGTAGCAGGCGCGCATGGTCTCTTTTATCTGTTCGTCGCTGTAGGTAGCACCGCTAATGAGCGATGTAATCTTAGCGTGACTCTTGCCATAGAGGTCGTAGATACGTGCAAAGTTCGAAGGATCGCCCACGTCCATGGCGTTGGCCAGTGTCTGCTTCGATGGCTTTGGCTCGTACTTACCCGTCTGCAGATAGTTGTAGAAGATATCGTTGGAGTTGTTGGCAGCGATAAAGCGCTTGATAGGCAGTCCCATCTCGTGTCCGAACAGGGCTGCACAGATGTTGCCGAAGTTGCCTGAAGGCACGCACATCACGAGATTCTCAATTTTTACATTGTTTAATTTTTTAATTTTTACATTTTCCTTCAGTCTTGCGTAGGCATTGAAGTAGTAGAACGCCTGAGGCAGGAAGCGGGCTACGTTGATACTGTTGGCTGATGTAAGCTTCATGTGCTCGTTAAGCTCAGCATCCATGAAGGCGTTCTTAACCAGAGCCTGACAGTCGTCGAACACGCCGTCAACCTCGATGGCAGTGATGTTCTTGCCAAGAGTAGTGAACTGACACTCCTGAATAGGCGAAACCTTTCCCTTTGGATAGAGCACATACACGTGGATGCCATCAACCCCCAGGAATCCGTTGGCCACAGCCGAACCCGTATCACCACTGGTAGCCACCAGCACGTTCACCTCTCCTTTCTCCTTCGTCCTTACTCCTTCCTCGCGAATGAAGTACTGCAGCAATCGCGCCATAAAGCGTGCGCCTACATCCTTAAAGGCGAGGGTAGGACCGTGGAACAGTTCCAAGGTATAAATATTATCCTTGACGTTCACCACCGGACAGTCGAACTGCAGGGTGTCGTAAACTATATCGTGCAGTGCATCAGGATCAACGTCCTCACCAAAGAAGGCGCTTGCCACTGTGTAGGCAATCTCCTGAAAGCTCATCTTCTCGATGTTATCGAAAAACTCTTGTGGCAGTTTGTTGATTCTCTCGGGCATATACAGTCCGCGGTCTTCTGCCAGTCCCTTAACTACTGCTTTATGCAGGTCGGCAATAGGAGCCTGATTATTTGTACTATAGTAGTTCATATTATAATTTAAAAATTTAACAATTTAACAATGTAAAAATTGATTTTTACATTTTATCATTTTATAATTTTTACATTGTGAGTTTCATGAATTCATTCATGAACTCACCCAGCTTCAACAAGCCATAACTGCCTGATACGCAGGATGTCTCGTCGTATTGCTGAACCTCATCTGCAACGATGCCTTTGTACCAGAAGAGGAACGGTACGGGCTGTCCTACGTGTATGCGCATCTCTACTGGTGTCAGATGGTCGGGCAGTACAGCCAGTGCTACCGGTTCGTTCATCTCCATGATATGTTCGTAGATGGGTTTGATAAGTCTCTGGTCGAGATACTCGATAGTCTTCAGCTTCAGCTCCAGGTCGCCGTCGTGTCCGGCTTCGTCGCTTGCCTCTACATGCACAAACACAAAGTCGTCATTCTCCAGTGCCTCGATGGCAGCCTGCGCCTTCCCCTCGTAGTTGGTGTCGGCCAGTCCGGTAGCACCTTCCACCTCTACAATCTTTAGTCCTGCGTAGTGACCGATGCCACGAATCAGGTCGACAGCCGATATCACCGTACCCGACTTGATGTCAGGATACTGCTGCATCAGTGTCTCCATCGATGGGCGATAGCCGCCGCTCCAAGGCCAGATGCTGTTCGCCTGTCGCTCACCCTTAGCAGCCTTAGCCTGATTGTAAGGGTGCTTAGGCAACAGCTCCTGCGACTTCAGAATCAGCTCATTAATCAGGTCTGCCGTCTCAGCAGCAGTCAGGGATGAGATCTTTCTACTGCGCTCGAGATGACAAGTAGAGGCGGTTTCATCAGGCTTTACCAGCAATGGGCGCCACTCCTCATTCGGATGATCATGGGGTGGGGCGCAAGTGATGTGCTTATTACCACCTTTGATCACCAACAGGTGTCGGTACTGAATACCCGTGATAAACTTCACCAGCTCGTAACCTTTACGTTCGTTGATGGGTTTGGCCAGTGTCTCGTTCAGATAGTCTATCAGCACGCGTGCGTCTTCTGTCTCCAAGTTACCGCCATTGTGCGTGATGATTTTGCCGTCTTGCAGGTTGATGATGTTGCAGCGCAGTGCCAGGTCATCGTCTGCCATCTCGTAGCCGATAGAGGCTGCCTCCAGTGGTCCACGACCCTCATATACCTTATTCAGGTCATAACCTAAGATAGCTGTGTTAGCCACCTCACTGCCAGGAGGAAATCCCTCGGGCACTGTAATCAGTCGCCCGCAGCGTCCCTCTTTAGCCAGCCTGTCCATCATCGGCTTCGATGCATATTGTAGTAGCGTCTTTCCCCCCAGTCTCTCCACGGGCAAATCCGCCATCCCATCTCCAAGTATAATAATGTGTTTCATAAATAAATCCGTGTTAATCCGCGTTCGCTCGGCTTTGCCGCTTGGCTCGTCCAAGAATCCGTGCCTAAAAATAATTAGATATTCGCGATGCTCATAATATTGGCAAACACACCTGCGGCTGTTACGCTGGCTCCTGCGCCGTAGCCTTGAATCTGCATCGGGTACTCCTTATAGCGCTCGGTGGTGAGCAGCACGATGTTGTTCGAGCCCTCCAGACGATAGAACGGATGGTTGATGTCAACCTCCTTCAGCGCCACGTTCGTCTTACCATCCTCCATGGTAGCCACAAAGCGCCAGCGCTTACCCTCGGCCTCCAACTTCTTGCGACGAGCCTCAAAGTCGGCATCCAACTGTGGCAACTTCTTCCAGAAGTCGTCCACGCTGCCCTCGAAATAGCTGTCGGGCACAAACAGATGCTTCTCTACGTCGGCCTGTTCTACCTGATAGCCAGCCTCACGCGTCAGAATCACCAGCTTGCGAACCACGTCGGTACCACTCAGGTCTATACGTGGGTCGGGCTCACTGTAACCCTGTTCCTTAGCGCGGCGTACCGTCTCCGAGAAAGGCACGTCGGCAGCTATCTCGTTGAAGATGAAGTTCAGCGTACCACTCAGCACAGCCTCGATTTTCAGAATCTTATCGCCCGAGTTTCTCAGGTCGTTGATGGTGCCGATGATAGGCAGTCCGGCACCCACGTTGGTCTCATAGCGGAACCACACACCGCGGGTGCGCGCCGTATTTTTCAGCTTCATATAGTTGTCGTAATCGCTCGATGCCGCAATCTTGTTGGCTGCAATCACGCTGATGTTATGCTCCAGGAATGTCTGATACAGTGCAGCGATATCCTTGCTCGCCGTACAGTCTACAAACACGCTATTAAAAATGTTCATGCCCAGCACCTCGTCGCGCAGACTCTTGCCCTGCGCCTCGGGTGCTTTCAGTAGCTCACGATAGTTCTCGAGGTCGATGCCGTCGCGATCGAACACGCCTGCCTTCGACGAGGCGATACCTACCACGTTCAACTTCAGTCCGTTGCGCTGCATCAGCGTCTCGTACTGACTGCGAATCTGCTCTATCAGCTTGCCGCCCACGGTGCCTACACCGCAGATGAACAGGTTGAGCACCTTGTATTCCGACAGGAAGAACGAGTCGTGCAGCACGTTGAGCGACTTGCGCAGGAACTTGCCGTCGACTACAAACGAGATGTTCGTCTCCGAAGCACCCTGCGCACATGCTATCACACTGATACCGCTACGTCCGAGTGTGCCGAACAGCTTACCGGCGATACCTGGTGTGTGCTTCATGTTCTCGCCCACGATGGCGATGGTGGCCAGTCCGCTCTCAGCGTGCATGGGGAACATGGCGCCCTCTTCAATCTCCTTGGCAAACTCGGCGTTCAGTACCTCTACAGCGTCGGCAGCATCCTCATCGCGCACACCGATAGAGGTTGAGTTCTCTGATGAAGCCTGCGATACCATGAACACGCTGATGCCCTTGTTGGCCAGTGTGGTGAAGATGCGTCGGTTCACACCAATCACACCTACCATCGAGAGTCCGGTAACGGTGATCAGTGTGGTGCCCTTAATGCTCGAGATACCCTTGATGGGTTTCTTGTCGTTCTCAATATGATCCTTGATCAGTGTTCCCGGATGTTCGGGGTTGAAGGTGTTCTTAACCTTGATAGGGATGTTTTTTACGCAAACGGGATAGATGGTAGGCGGGTAGATGACCTTTGCACCGAAGTTACACAGCTCCATGGCCTCGATGTAACTCAGCTCGTTGATGGTGTAGGCCGTCTTGATCACACGTGGATCGGCCGTCATAAATCCATCTACGTCGGTCCATATCTCCAGCACCTCGGCATCCAGCGCTGCAGCGATGATGGCTGCTGTATAGTCGCTACCGCCGCGCCCCAGGTTGGTTGTCTCACCCGTATCTTTATCGCGACTGATGAATCCTGGTACCACAGCCACGTCGGGCATCACCTTGAATGCCTCGCGAACCAGCTGATTGGTCAGTTCGGCAGCCAGTCGGTGCTTGCCGTTCTTTTTCTCAGTGCGTATAAAGTCGCGGCTGTTCATGCGTTTGCCGCCTTTTATCATAGTAGCTACGATGTTCGACGAGAGTCGCTCACCGTAACTTACGATTGTATCTTCTGTTTTCTTTGAGAGGTCGTGAATCAGGAATACGCCATAATAAATACTCTTCAACTGGTCGAACAGCTGATCCACTTTATTAAATAAGTCTACGCGCTTTTTGTCATCGGTGATGATGGTGTCTATCATCTGGTGATGCCTTGTCACCATAGCGTCGAATTCCTCGCGCCACTTGTCATCACCCTTCAGGGCCAACTGTGAGGTAGATATCAACTTGTCTGTGATACCGCCCAGCGCACTTACTACTACTACGACAGGTTGCGTCCGAGCCTCTGCCTCAACGATTTTTTTCAAGCTAAGAATGCTTTTTACGGAACCTACGGACGTTCCGCCGAATTTCAATACTTTCATATTCCTATGCAATTTATCTTGCCTTTAGCGGTACCCTTAAACAAGCAGGGCTTCATCCACCGGCGCTGCAAAGGTAAGTGTTTTTGTGTAAATAACCAAATTTTTGAAAGTAATTTTGGCTATTTGGTTTCAAATTATCATAATTCCCGAATAAATTCTTCCACTTTTAATACCTAGGCGGCGGGCTGAGAAGAAATCCTGGTGATGCTGATAGGTGCAGATGCCGGCTATCTCGATGTTCTCACGGGCGATGCCAGCCTGCTGCAGATCCTGCGCGTTGGCCTGCCACAGGTCGATGTGCCACTTGCCATCGCGCTGAAAAGCTATCTCATTCATGTCGAAGCCACCCTGGCAGAAGGCCTCGTACACCTCGTCGCCCACCTCAAAGGCTTCGGGCCCGATGCTCGGACCGATAATTACCTTCAAATCGGCTGCATTCAGACCGTATCGCTGTTGCATAGCCGCTACGGTCTTACTGCCTATGCGGCCCGTTGTGCCTCGCCATCCGGCATGAGCCGCTGCTATCGCGCGCACGTGTGTATCGTATATAAGTATAGGCACGCAGTCGGCTGTCGACACACCGATGCAGGTGCGCGGCATACTGATCATCAGTGCGTCTACACCGTCAAACTTACTGCCCAGGTTCTCTTCGGTCACCTCTACTATCTCGGTGCCGTGCACCTGTCGTGGCAGTATCAGATGGTCGTCGCTGATGTTGAGCACCATACTCAGCATCTTGCGGCATGTAGCGATGTGCTTGGGATCGTCGTCAGTATAATAGGTAATATTGAATCCATCGTAGGGCAGGGCAGGGTTGTAGCACCCGCGCTCTGTAGAAAAAGCTGTTATTCTATCGATGGTATTATATTGTTTCATGCTGCAAAATTACTCATTTTCTCCGATATATCAAAAAAAATACTCGTTTTTTGCCTTTTGTTGCGTAAAATTGCACACTTGGGTTGATGTGTGTCAATTGGTTTGATATGCATCAATAAAAGTGTTGTGTTCGCACACAATTCTTCAAAAAGTCTTGTTTGGTTCAAAATCTCGCCGTATCTTTGCAGCGTCAAAAGACAAATAGAAGATTGTTTTTAGGTATAACATTTAAATTGAACGTAGGTTGGTCGCACGACCTTCCGAGTAAAGAAAAGAAAGGGTAACAAGATGAAAAAGATGATTTTGACACTGGTAGCAATGCTGAGTATGACAACTGCATTTGCTGAAGGCGAGACCGCAACCGTAGTAAGCAACGTAGAGGCTTATGACATGAATATCAATATGAATAAGCTCTCTTATGCTTTGAATCTGGCCGACGACCAGAAGGAGGTTGTAGAGAACATCCACCACACATTTGCCGCTGAGATGAGTTTCGCAGCACAGTATGGTAACGAGGAGCGTGAGGCTCTTGTACGCCGTGCTATCGACAACGATGTTAAGTGGATGCGTTATGTACTGAATGATGAACAGATGCGCAAGTATCTCATTTTGCTCAACACTACCATCAACAACCGTGGTTTGAACAAATAAATACGTTAGTTTTTTATTGATTGTTTTAATCCCCTGCTGGTATAAATACCAACAGGGGATGTTTTTTTTTCCTATCCACCCTGTCATCTCGACCAAGCACTCCTACCTCTCCCTTGTCATTCCGAGCGCAGTCGAGGAATCTTTGCGGCTTTAGCCGCTTGCGCCTATAGGCGCATTTCATGAGATCTCTCCATGCGCTTCGCTTAGTCGAGATGACAAGGTGGGAGGGGAAAGTACGGGCGCAATGACATCGGGACGGGGCGCGCCATGTATTGCATAAAAAAAGCATAGCTTTCGCATGATGAAAGCTATGCTTTATAATGTATGACCAATTAAGAATATGTCGATTACTACTTATCTATAAGAACTTGCTCAATCTTTTATAAACTTCTGAGAGAAATCGTGTCAATCACTTCATCTTTTATTTGTAATGCAGCAATTCGTTTTGGAATTTCTTTGTATTGTTTCCAATTAGGATTTACTATAATATTGGATTTTGTTTCTTGTGCATAATTAAAAGAACAATAGAAAACAAGAATGATGAGAATAAATATTTTTTTCATGATAATCGCATTATTTAATTAATACTGAAATACTAAAGAACTTATAAACTAATTATATCGAAGATAAAATTCTTTGTATCTATTGGGATAATAAACATAGATACAAATCCAATTCCATTCTACAGCAAAATACGGCCAGAATTCATATCTAATAACATTCCCCTCGGGATCAAAAACACGATTTGGCGTACCATATATCTGATTATGAATCATATAAACAGTATCACTGGCATTTGTGCCCTCAAACATCATTGTGGGAAATGATTCCTCTTTCAATTGATTGAAACAACTTATAATTGGCTCGGGGATATCGCTCTCACCTCTAAGTTCTATGGGTACCATAATATTAGTCCAGGGGACGTTTGTTTCCGTAGGAATAACAAAGTCATCTATATTAATATCATCGTCCTTGCTACAACTGCAGAAGCACAAGATACACGATAGTAAAATGATAACATACTTATTCATAATGTATATACACTAAAATTTTACGCTGCAAATATAATAATATCATTTCATACAAACTTTTTTTAAAAAAAAATGCATTATAAGTACTTTTTTTTGAATTTATCCCAAGTCTTATAGGGTGAAGGGGAGAGTTAACGAAAAAAGGGGGCCTAAATTTGGCCCCCTGTGGCAGCTGCTCCCACCGCGCCTAACAACGCCGACAGCACCGCTACCACGATCTTCACGATCGTCCTCCAGTTCTTCATCATCTTTCTCCTCCTTTCTGTCAATTTTTACATTTTTACATTTTTACATTTAAGCGCAGGGGCCTAAGCCCCAAACGCTTAATCTCCCTCACCGGGATTACCCGAACCCGAATGGCTTCCACCTGTCTGACTGCCACCAGTCTGACTGCCACTGTTGCTCTCAGGCTTTGCAGTGTCAACATCATTCTTAGGTGCCTCCTGCACAGTACATCCGGTAACGAATGTCTTGCGGCGCTGACCGGTTGTGTCGGTCTTTACCTCAGGCTGGAACAGCACGTGCAGACCCTTGATGTTCTTGCCTGCGCTGAACTCGGCTGCTGTAGCGGCGCCACCCACTGCGTTCTCAATACCAAGCTTAAAGGCTCCAAATCCGTTCAGCTTAATGCGTTTTGAGTTCTGCAGCTGGTCCTGCATGGTCTCGATGAGCTCGCTGATAACCGCCAGAATATCGCTCTTCTTAACGGTACAGTTGCGCTGCATGATCTCGGCCAGTGCATCGGTGTCGATGGTGCCAGTCATCACTGCCTGAGCAAACCATTTGCCGTAGGCCTTCGACGTTGACATCTTGTTCTGTGATAATCGATACAATACTGCCATATTGTCCTCCTTTCTTTGTACCCCTGGCTTCGGGGTGATTATTTACTACTTCAGATTGAGATTTTCCCATCTTGCAGCAATCGCCTCATTGCAGTTGCAAAGATACAACATTTTTCGCCCATTTCCAAGAAAATCTCCCCCCGCCAGTTAGCCAAAAATGCACCTTTCCCTCCCTTTGTCATGTCGAGCGTACACCCTTTTTGTCATTCCGAGCGTAGTCGAGGAATCTCTGCGGCTTTAGCCGCTTGCGCCTAAGGGCGCATTCATGAGATCTCTCCATGCGCTTCGCTTAGTCGACATGACAAGGGGGGGGAGGAAACGTTCGCTCGACATGACAAAAGGAAGGTGAGTCTTTTCAACTTCTCACCCTTTCACCTCTTCACTTTTTCCCCTTTTTTCTTGCGTAATTCATATTATTATCGTAAATTTGCCGGCAGATATTAACTTTTTGAATGATATGAAAAAATACATTTTGACCATTGCTGCGATGGCTATTGGCCTGGCAGCATGTACCGACAGCATCGACAATTACGTACCGGTAGTCGACGACAAAGTGTGGAAGGGTGATGCCAACAAGGACTTAAGCATTAAGCCTGGCGACGACTTCTACATGTACTGCAACGGCGGTTACTGGAAAAACACCGATCTTGGTAATTCTTTTATCAAGTCTGCATATTGGGACCCCTTGGAGGAGCATAAAGAACAACGCAGAAATGTGATGGAGTTAACCTATTGGACCAAAGCCATGGCCGATGTAGCCAAGACCGATGCGGCAACCATCAATCTGCAGAAACAGAAGCTGCAATCGGCCCTCGATCGCGTGAATGCTCTCACCACCAAGGAAGAGGCCTGGAAACTGGCTGCACAGCTGATGAAGGAAGGCTACTATCTGCCCTTCAAACTGCATGTGTTTGCAGCCAATGGCAAGATTGGGGCTGCCATCACCAAACATACGGGAAACAATGTTACCGATAAGCCTTTAAATATGCAAAACATGCAGTGGCGGTTGCAAAACGATGCCGACCTCATGGCCCTGTTGCGCCCCATGAAAAAGGCCACAACCCGTGGCATCGACGGTGAGAAATACGAGATGCTGGAGACCATGTTCCAGGAGCTTGGCATCTCGCTCGACTTGGCTTATATGCCCAACATCAGCAACAAAGACATGGTTGCTGAGGATTACGAAAAAGCCATCGCTGATATCGAGACGATTCAAAACAAATCGCTGGATGAGCTGAAGGATCTGTTTACAAAGAGCATCGAGCAGGATGCCATATTCTTCGACGATGAATACCTCGAAAAGTCGTTGAACACCAATTTCATCTCGTATACCCACAGCGGAGCTGTAGAAAAGTATCTCATGGAGTATATGGGATACGCCGAATCGTATGCTTACGCTAAGGCTTACCCCTTTGACAAGGCACAGAAGCAGGTTTATATGGATTATGTAGAGCAGCTGCGACAGACCTTCCGTGAGCGCATCAACAACAACGACTGGATGAGCGAGGCATCGAAACAAAACGCCATCGAGAAACTGAATGGAATGACTATCAACATCGGCGAGCCCGACGAGTGGATAGAAGAGGGCAGGGGCGATATCAGCAACGAGCAGACCATACTCGACGACATGCTGGCTATGCGCCGTTCAAACCTGAACTTGCTGCTCAAGCTGATAGGTATGCCTAAGGATAAAGCGGCATTCCACATGGGACTGATACAGGTGCCTCTCAGTTATGTACAAGCATTCTATATCAGAAACTTAAATGCCATTTACATCTATCCGGAATTTATGACGCCGCCTGCTTTCGACCCACAGCAGAACGATGCTCACAACTATGCCACACTGGCGATTGCCGGACACGAGATGACCCACGGATACGATGTGGATGGTGTGAAGTGGGATAAGGATGGTAACCCCAGCAATATCCTGGCCACCGAGGCTGAAGCCAAGGAGTTTGAGAAGCGCTCGAAACAGCTGATCGACTACTACAGCTCGCTCGACATCTGGCCTTTGGACCTCGGAGTGAAGAACGACGGAGCGTTTACCGCCGATGAGAACGTGGCCGACCTAGGTGGATTCATCCTGGCTTACAACAGCTATCAGAAGCACCTGAAGAAACAAGGTTTCGAGGGCGAGCAGCTACGCCTGCAACAGCAGCGATTCTACGAGGCTTATGCCTACGTGTGGTGCTCGAAGTGGAGTGATGTTTATGCCCTCGCGATCACCACTGATGACATGGCCAAGGATAGTCACTCTCTCCCCCGCGAGCGCGTCAATGGCGTAGTCACTAACACCGACGATTGGTACGACCTCTTCGATGTTACTCCCGCCAATAAGTTCTACGTAGCACCAGATAAGAGAGTAAGGATTTGGTAAAGCCTCCCTCCCTCTGTCATTCCGAGCGTCCTTTCCTTCCCCTTGTCATGTCGAGCGTCCTTTCCTTCCCCTTGTCATGTCGAGCGTACACACTCCCCTTGTCATTCCGAGCGTAGTCGAGGAATCTCTGCGGCTTTGCCGCTTGCGCCTAAGGGCGCATTCATGAGATTTCTCCACTCACTACGTTCGGTCGAAATGACAAAGGAAAAAAGCATAGCTTTCGCCAGATGAAAGCTATGCTTTTGATATGTAAAAGCTATGGTTTCGACAGGCGAAACCTATGCTTTTGTTCCAGCTCGCGGAGGATGGCACGATCGCGACTGGGCTTTACGTAGTACAGCCACTTACAGTGGTTACAAACCCGGCGACGCGTGCCAGTCTTCATGAGTTCTAATTTCGATCGCGGCAGCCACGCCCCGCACTTCATGCATTGCATCATTTCTTCTTCCATGTTTTTTTAGCTTGTCATTAAGTTAAAACGGCATGCCGTCTTGCCATTCTATTTCTGTTTGTTCGCCATCGTCCGACAGCCAGTCGTTATCATCAAAGGGTAGGGGCTCGTAAAGTAAAGGATCATGACTAATCTCCTTGCAGCCGTAGAAACGCTTGTTGTCAGTACAAAGCACTATCGGCCGCTTGCCCAACTGCCCCAGCTCCTGCCATCGCATTTTCTGCACGTCAACCCATGTGGCGCGTGCTGTGTGCATCGATTTGTTTCTGTCGGTCCAGCATATCTGTTCGCCATATAGCACCACGCCGATATCAGCCTGATTGTAGAAGGCCATCGAGCCGTAGATGTCGGCCAGTGTCAGTTTCTTTGAGCCACCGTCGCTGGTAAGCTTCTTGGGGTGGGCCACAAGCATCACCAGCACGTTTTCCTCGTGGGCAAAGTTCACGCATTGCTGTACTACCTGCGATATGATGGTAGACTCAATCTCGCCTTTGCGCCCCTCCAGCAGGATGTAGTTAAACGGATCGATAACTACTTGCTTAACGTTTTTGTGCCTTACCAGCCAGCGTGCCCGTCGCAGTATGCTCCAGATGGTGTTGTAGTTGGTGCTCTCAATGTGTATGATGCGATCCTCCAGATATCGCTTGGCCCGCTCGTAACTGGGCAGTCGCAGCTTATCTTCAAAAGCCCCCTTACCCGTAATCAGCGATATATACTCGCTGTAGTGACGCGCCTGAGGCCATTTCTCGGGCGAGAATACAGCCGCGCGCCAGTCGTACTGACAACACAGGCGCACCACGATATTATCAACAAACGTAGACTTACCACTGCCAGGCAGCCCCGTAAACGGGATGAAGCGCCCCAGCTCGAAGTGAATCAGGTGGTCGATGCCATAGATGTTGATGGTGCACCCCTGCGGCAGTCCGTTCTTGTAGTAGTCGTCGAGCTGCTGTTCGCAGTCCGACAGTTTCAGAATGCCCTCCATGGGCGGCTCCATGGCATTGTCGATACAGAGTTTTATCGCCTCCTTGCCATACTTTATCAGCATGTCGTTACCATCCTTCAGCGTTTCGCCATCGTATATCCATTCCACTATCTTTACCTGATAGCTCTGGAATTTTCGCAGAAACTCTTCGCGCAGCTTGATGCCCGCCTTATCCATGTCGCCGGCAAAGAGTATCGTCTCTACGCCCTTCATCTCGAAGTCCAGATACTCGTCGAACACCGACAGGTCGGAATTCGAGCCGTTAGGCACCGATATCACATTCTGATAGCCGCACTCCATCAGCGCCAGCGCGTCCATCATGCCTTCGGTCACGATGATGGTGTCGGCGCCAAGTGCAGCCGTGATGTTCCAGGGCAGCAGCTTGCAGTTGGCCTCAAACTGGAACTCCTTGTTCAGGCTCTTGTACTGGCAGTTCTTAACCTCGCCTTCCTCCATAAACAGAAACGCCAGGAAGGTTACGTCTTGCCCCTCGGTAGGTTTAACCTGACTCTTTCGCGTGCAGTAGCCCACGTGAGCATGGTGTGCCGTCTCGGCCGAGATGCAACGCTTTTTCAGATAGCTTATCACATTCGAGGGGTAGCTGCTCATGTTGATTCTCTGCGTGTCAACCTGATTATAGTACACGCGCTTTCGGCTGTTCTTGCGGCGCCACTCTGCCTGATTCTCTTTGCGTTCTTTCTCTTGCTCGTCGAATTTCTCCTTCGATATAAACAGCGCTTCGCACGATCCCGAGTAACACTGACCGAATCCCGACGAGAGCAGAATTCGCGCATCGCGCCTGTGCTCGTGGCCCGGCTTTTTACCGCACACGGGGCAGCGAAATCTCAGGTATTTGCCGTCCTTCTCTTTCCGGGCATCCTCAACCGTTGTCAGGTCAACTACTGTCCACTTACTATTGTTTGCCATTTTCTGTTTGTTTTAAGTTCAAATTCCTTCCGCTCAGCCTTAGTGTTCCACCTGGCTCGCGCTATCCATTGGTTTTCTATCCACGACCATCGCGTGTCTTGATTCACCTGTTCTGGCGCATCGTCGGGTATGGGCTCGCCTCTGAAACCATAACGTCGTCCGTTCACCAGTCGGTCGTATCCAAGATAGGCCGACTGCGTGAGCTCTTTATACTCTTTATGATGATTATCATTGTTATCATCGTTATAACGCGTACGCCCATGTACGCGAGGCTTTGCTTGATTTGAGCCAATGCCAAGTACCTTCGAGAGATACGGGCTCGAGAAAGTCTCGTCGGCATTATAGTCAAACAGGCCGTAGTCCGTAATAATCTGCCACAGCCAGTCGGCCTCGCAGCCATTATCACGCGCTATCTTTTTCAGCATACTCCGGTGCCCCACAGCATTATGACTAATGCGCAGGCACTCAAACAGCGTGAGCATAGCACCTTTTGCTTTCAAGGCGCCTTGCTCTTCGCACAGTTTTATCATCTCTGGCGTATTCAGATACCAGAGTTCAAATTTAATACTCGCTATCATGGTTTCAGCAAATCATTAATTACCTGATGCCGGTTATGGCAGTAGTCTATCTTGCACGAGATGTGCACCCACCACGAGGCACCTTTGTGCTCCAGTATCAACTGATCGTAATCAGCATACTCCTGGGCATAGTTGAATAGCAGACGGGCCGCCTGTTCATCGCTAACGTGGGCAAAGGGGCGGCTACGGCGTGGGATGGTTATATCGGCAGCCTCGCCTTTAAGGTGCTGCGATGTGGGTTCACCGTCCACCAGCTTGTTCACCTTCTCGCAGCGATAGCCGCTGTTAACCTGTATGGGCAGGCCCAGGTGCTCTCGCAGCGGTTCAAGCGCCCTGACCGCCAGATTCTGCATCGCCGTGATGTGGCACTTCAGTGGAATGTTTGGAATCGGCTCAGGCTTATGATTCGCCGCCGTACTCGAGAAAATCATCTCTCCAAGCGTAAAATGTTCCGACAACCTCATGCCGGGATTAAATAGTTCTTTCATTTTTTTAGAAGTTAGGGAAGTTAAAGAAATTTGTTCTTATGTTCTTTTAATCAAAGCCCATAGAAGGGCGCCACTCAAAAAGTGACGCCCAGCGGTAATAATTTGTTTGTTGTTGATTGATTTTGCATAATTTTAAAGTTTTAATTACTATTGGTTGTGAACCTAATCACGCTGCAAAATTACAACAATTCAAACGTTGTGTCAAGGGAGCAAATGGGAGTTTTTTTCCTCTAAAACGTCCCTCTTTACATATGCTAATGCTTATGATACAAATGCTTAAGTATTTCGAAAAGGATGCTCGTTTCTTCAGGACTCTTACGATTCTTCAAATCGTTGATAACCTTAGTCGGAGTCTTTGGAGCATTCGCATTCAGCACGGTGAACATCAGCTCGGTAATCTCTTTGAGAGTAGCCTTCTTGCCTCTCTCGTTCACTATCAGCTCTGTAAGCCACAGCATATACACTATCTCCATCAACTTAGCCTGAGTTCCAATCCACTTCAGCTTCGACTGAGTGTTGTTAATCATTCTACCCAGAATCTTCTTCACATCCTTTCTCACGTGTTTGAATATTTTCTTCATATTCTATATTCAATTTTGGTTATACATAAAATTATTTACACAAAAAAATCGCACCTTATTAATATAAAGTGCGATTAGAGCGGATGTCGGGCGAATTAGTTAAACGCGCGCCCATGGCCAAGAAAGCGGCCCAACAAATCGATCCTGGGCTTAGATAATTTATGGTTAGGTCTGCCGCTTCTGCCATTTGGCGAGCAAAATTACCAAAAAAATCTCAGAAAAAGAAGCAACTTTCACCAAAAGTTTGTATATTTGCACCATAAACGATGAATATTACAAGTCTATACCTTTTTTATACAGAAATGAGACTTAAAGACTTATTACACATTAAACATATGAAAAGATTAACTTTTATCTGGATGCTGGCTGGAGCCATAGCTTTCGGCAGCACCAACACGATGCTGACATCATGTGCAACTGACGACAATCCCGTATTGCCAGAAGAGGGAACATCGGGAACAGTAGGAGGCAACAAGTTTACACCCACACAGTTGATTAACTCAAATATCTATGTAGCGCCTGGAGTAGATCCTGACGTGAGACAAGCCTTCGATTGGGCTTCGAAGGGGGTAATCGACCTAAGTAGAGATACATTGTTTACACCTGTATACGTAGTCAACAAGCTGACCGACCTGAGCGACGAGTTGATGGACGACATTATGTATCAAGGCATGATGGTACTGCTGATGAATCCTGTAGAGAGCGAGGTTAAGGCCTATCTCGATACCCACGACTTCATCACGCTCGATCCTGAAGTAACCGACTCAACATGGATTCTGGGATTCAACAATGACACCAAGATTCTCATCGACAAACTGCCACAGACCAGCGACCCAGTGACTAACAATGCCAATCGCGACGAGAAAACTTACATAGCACTGTCGGGCCTGTTTGCAGTTTTCGCCGAGCGTTACAATGCCTATAGCGGCGGAGCCTACGGCGGTGGCGATGACGACCCGAAGAAGATGGAGAACCTGTTTGCCTCGTACCACTTTGTGCATGTCAACACATATTCAGCCCACGTTCACTACGACACTACCTGGAACGAGGAGTACTATCTCGACGGAACAGGCTCGGCCACCACACTCATCGATGTTTACCCGATACACGTGTACGAGGGACAGGCTGGAGCAGGCGACTATTTTGCTGTGAAGATGAACACCAGCGTGGCCAATGCAGGCATGTGGAAAGGCAAGGGCTGGAATCGCCGTATAGGTATCTATATCCGCCACTGCGGATTGTGGGCCACCAACTTTGATACGCAGGTTGTGCCGATGAAGGACGAGAAGACACAGATGTCGGAGACCGAATTGCAGTTCCTGGCATCATGCCCACCCACACCAGGCACCACCACCAATCAGAAATCGTATGAGGATTCTAAGTCGTTCAGCCTTAACGTAGCGGCTACAGGTAAGCTCGAAGCGGCAGAAGAGCTTGATGGCAACGTATTAGCCAAAGCTAAGAATGCCGCTGGTCTGCAGGTGCAGATGTCGATGGGCTGGAATTGGAGCCACAAAGAGAACTACACCATACAGAATATAGAGATTGAGGACCGTCACGCCGGTAACAGCATCGACTGGAACATCAAGTTCAACGATCTGCCTCACTTCGCCTGGAGCGAGGACTACGGATTCAAGATTACCGAGTCGCTGCCTTACCGCAACACCCAGGCCCTCAACGCATCGTGGATGTGGTTCGACCCCAATGCCAAGGACGAGAGCGAAACAAAACCTCTGCTCATCAAGGTTACCACCAATCCTCAGTACGAGATGCAGACCTTCTGGACCACCAAGGCCGACTTGAAATCAGTATATTACAGCCACGCTAAGACCGAGTACTTCAAGATTCCACGCCCCAACAACAAGCATGCTGGCGAGCTGGTGATCAAAAACGACCTTAAGAACGATGCTTACATCTCAGATATCCGCGTATATCGTAAGGGTACTAACATCATGGTGGGCAACTTCAGTTCTACTGTTCCAAACGGCGAGGAGCAGACGCTGGGGCACTACCTATCCGATAATCAGACATATACAGTTACGTTTAAGGTTCATAACGAAAATGGTACTGTGGGACTTTACAAATATACGCTCGACGATGGCGTAAAGGTAAAGCACAACAGTACCACTAAGCTCTATGCACGAAACGACTTTACAGAAGAAGGTGCTTAATTAGCACCTTCTGATTGCGCCTGACTCACACGCATTTGCATGATGAAAGTCTGCATGAACTGGAGAAGCTGACGAGCAGTGATGATAGATCCTGCCATAGGCTGTGCTGCGTGGTCGATGATGTTGAAGCCATACTCAAGCGACTCTTTGTCGAGCAAATCGGTGAGGGGTACAAAGCCCTTCTCATCGGCAAAGTTGAACGACGGCATTGCAAAGTAGTCAATACCCAACTTCGTGGTTTGCAACTTCATCGGAATCTCTTGACTCAAATCCTTGCAGGTCAACTTCAAATCCAAGAGCTCGTTCAGCTGCTGGGTGTATCCCTCGATGGTAGCCTGGTCGGCATAGTGGCGGCGGGCATTAGCCATCTCACGCTGCACCTTCAGCAACTTACCGCAGTCATTAATACTCACGGTGGTGGTCAGGTCGTCATTCAGGGTGAGGGTACTTTCTAACTTAGTGTCCACCACCTGAGCAACCAGCACATCGATGATGCTGCCTGAAGTAAAGAACTGCGAGAGATCAAACTCCTTTTCAGTATATTTACCCGTAGCATCCAGCTCAATGATATTCTTGTTGTTATGCACAAACGAGAAACTCATACCAGTTTCGTTGGCCTCGGGATCGTTGCTGAAGGTGAAGGCAAGTTCAGTGGCGTCGGCCGAATGCGCGCCAGGCATTTCTCCTACTATAGTAGTAAGGATACCCGATACGTTAAAGGCATCATTATTTAGATTCATAAGCTCTGACTTACCACTCATATTCGCCTTGTTATTGAATACGCCGATAAGACCATCATGCCAACTATCATTTACTTTTCCGGCTATAGTAAATGTGAATTCCGAGGGAACAAGAGACACTACAGCAGTCTCTTTTGTGCTCAATCGCTTAACAAGCTGCTTAAAGGTGTCGCCACCAGCCTTCAGCGTCAACTTGCGTCCACCTACTTTCGTTTCCAGGGTTTGAGGGTCGAAACCATTGATAATCATCTCGAAGTCATCAGCCTCCTCAACGTCGAAACCAGAGCCATCCTCCTTCATCGTGAAGCGGTAGTTGAATTTCGTCAGGTCGATGGTAGCATACTGCTTGTAGCCCATCTCTGCCAATTCGCTACCTTCTTCAACAGGCTTAACACTCTCTTTGATCTTCTGGACAAACAGGTTTGAAATGGTCTTTTCAAACTCAGGGTTGGTAAGAATAGCAGTGTTGAACTCCTGATTGATTCTGTTGGCAATCTCCCACGAAGTGAAGTTCAGGTTCTCAGCAATGTTCTTAAGGTTCTCACGAGTGTGCTTGATAAACTCTGTACGATTCTTCTTGGCCTGCTCCTGAGTAGGATTGTCACTTGAATCAGTCGTACAAGCCGTAAACACATTAGCACCGCATACGAGGGTGGCGGTAAGCACCCAATTCAAAATCTTTTTCATGTCATTTTAAGTTAATAGAGATTGTTTGTCAAATATAATCAATTATCATTCACGTTGCAAATATAGTGAATATTTTTGAAATACGCAACTTTTACCCATTTTTTTTGCGTCAAGACAAAAAAAGAACCGGCATCACTGCCGATTCTCCTTAATAATTTCTCAAAATCAACTAACTCCGCATGCCTCACGGCACATGGAATGTAATAACCTACAAAAAATGAACTGCCGCTGCAGTTCCCAATTTCCATTTCTTAACCTTTATGGCGTATAGCCATACCTAAAAACCGCCGCAAAGGTACACTTTTCCCCCGACATGACCAAATAATTTCTGATTTTTATTTTGCCGGAATGCCAATTTAATCATCTGATACGATATCGAAACGCTTTATACTAATTGGCCAATCTGTATCAGGGTTATCACCATTCCATTCCTCTGTAGCCTGACATAGACCATCCCATGTTGGATTAATAGGCTTGCCGATACATGCTTGAAGGTATTGGCATGCCTCTTCTATTGTATCAAAATATTCCATATCTGGCTCTGCATCTACTATGTATCTTGCAGTGAAGTATCGCCCTTCAACATCGTTGGTAAACTGCAAATCTTCATCACCCTCAGCTGAATAATAGTACCTCAGCGATGGATACCGCTGCCGAATTAGTTCCAACAACTCTATTGGTGGATTCCATGCTGTTTCTGTGAAGAAATAGAGATGGTCAGAGTATAGTTTTAAATTGCTCCACGTACCGCGACAAAATACATCACGCCAATCTTTACCGAGCCTGACAACTAGATTACCCAACCATTGTTTGGGGTAATAAAAACTGTTCTCAACAAGAGGTTCTTTTCTTTCTTGAAGTCGTTTCATTTTTCCATATAGCGACCTTAATTCACGCTTCTCACCCTCGAAGCATACCGACATAAAAGCTGGATTACTCATTTTTTTGCAGCAAAGTTCGCAGATCTTTGCAAAACCACCAAATAAATTAGATCAAGTTAGATCGAATTCAGAAACCTTAGATCAAAAAAGGGCTCGCAGAGATGCGAGCCAGTTAGCATTAATTTAAATTTAAATTTTTATGAGTGAGTACCTCCATGCCTCACGGCATTAATTGGTATTAGAAATCTCTAATTTGTTGCAAAGGTACACATTTTCCACAACCTGACCAAATATAAATAGGTATTTATTTGGCTGAATCTACAATTTCTTTGACGGTGCCGCTCGGCTTTGCCGCTTCGTTTATCGAAGAAAGATAAGAAATGTATTAATAACCTCCAAATATTTTGGAGATATTTTTTATTTTTATTTGGCTGACTGGATATAATTATCTATCTTTGCACTCAAATGTAGCACTTATGCCAAGATATTTCTACTATTCTGATATACAAACGTTTTTAAGCGAAAGCGATGACCAGATATTTGGAAAACTCGCAGGAAGCGATGAGTATGATTCTGCTCGTACTCAAAAGAACGCTTGGGCTGAAGAAATAGTAGTGATGAAACAAGTTCTTGATGCTTACAAGTCAGAATCAGCCTGGATAGCATTTGAATACACTATTCCGCGTATTGGTAAACGTATTGATGTGGTTTTACTTTTGCGTGAACGTGTATTTGTGATAGAATTTAAGGCTGGAGAAGAAGAGATAAAACATGCTGATTTGGACCAAGTACTTGACTATGCTCTTGATTTAAAAAACTTTCATCAAGGCAGCGCCGACCGTAGAATTGTACCAATTCTTGTGCCAACAGAGAATGACCAAACATCAAGTATATGTCGTCTTTCTCATTATGACGATGGTATTTATGAGCCTATGGTGGCAAATAAAGATTCGTTGAGTGATATAATTAATAAGGTATTAGTACAAGAAATTCCTCATATTAATTATAATGTAGCATTACAGGATTGGGTGCGTAGCCGTTATGCTCCAACACCAACTATAGTTGAAGCAGCAAGCGCTCTTTATACTCAACATAGCGTAGCCGACATTACACGTCATGAAGCAGAGGGAGAGCAATTGCAAAGAACTACTGATTATGTAATGCAGGTAATCCGTGAGACAAAAGCTCGGCGAGGAAAGAGCATTTGTTTCGTAACTGGTGTGCCAGGAGCAGGAAAAACTCTTGTTGGTCTTAATGTTGCTATCCAACAGTCTGAACAGCTTACTGATGGTAAGCGTGATTTGGCTGTATATCTTTCAGGTAACGGTCCGCTTGTAGCTGTACTTACTGAGGCTTTAGCTCGCGACAAACAACGCCAAGAAGAAGAGAAGGGAAATAAATACTATATTACAGCTGCACGTCGAGAAGTATCACAGTTTATACAGATTATCCATCGTTATCGCGATCAGATGCTTGGCAAACTCCGAACACCTGTACGTGATGGGAAGATAGAGATAGACCCAGCCAAAGAATTACGTGATAAAACTGCAGGTTATGCAGAAGTGGAGAATATTGCTATTTTTGACGAGGCACAGCGTTCCTGGGATAAAGAGCACCTTTCTGCATGGCTAAAGCGCAAAAAGGGTTTCAATGATTTCCCCATGTCAGAGGGCGAATTCTTAATATGGTCGCTTGATCAACGTGAAGACTGGGCAGTAATAGTTTGCTTGGTTGGTGGCGGACAGGAGATAAATACAGGCGAAGCCGGTATTGGTGAGTGGGTTAGGGCAATGAACGAAACATTCCCACAATGGAAGGTGTATATTTCTAATCAACTTACCGACAAGGAATATGCAGAAGGACAAGTCGCTGAAATGTTATCAGAACATCAGAATGTTGTGTTCTCGCCAGATTTGCATTTGGCTGTTTCAATGCGCTCTTATCGAGCTGAGAGTTTGTCGCGTATGGTTCATCATCTTCTTGATGGGAATGCAGAAATGGTTCGTCAAATTTATCAGCAAATCAGAGAACGCTATCCTATTGTGTTAACGCGTGACATAGATAAAGCGAAAGCATGGCTTAAGCTAATGGCTCGTGGTAGTCGTGAACGTTATGGTTTACTTGTATCGTCAAAAGGGTATAGATTAAAGCCATTGTCCATTGACGTACGTTGCAAGCCTGACACTGTACATTGGTTCCTTGATGATGTAAACGATGTACGATCATCGTTGTTCTTGGAGGATGCTGCTAGTGAATTTGATGTGCAGGGATTAGAATTGGATTGGACCTGCTTGGTTTGGGATGGAGATTTCCGTTATACTGATGGCGGTTGGGATTATTATGAATTTAATGGTGGTAATCGTTGGAACCGCATAAAGAAACTAGAGCGTCAATCCTATCAACTTAATGCCTATAGAGTGCTACTAACCCGTGCTCGTCAAGGAATGATAATCTGTGTGCCCAAGGGTGATATCAATGATGCAACCCGCTTACCAGAGTTCTATGATGGTACGTATGAATATCTAAGAAGTATTGGATTCAAAACAATCTAGTCTATCATATGTCTATTGTTGATAAAATATTTAGGCTATTTCAATCAGACAAGACACATTCTCTTGTTATGACAACGGAGATAGAAGCAATGATGTCATTTCGTAAAGAGATGACCTCTTTGCTAGAAATAGACAGTTATATCGCTAAATCAGATTATGCTTATTTGCGTGATAAATATTTAGACACCTATACATTTTTTGAGAATGCAAATCGAGCAAATACGTTGAATTATTATTGTGATAAGAATGGTTTAAATATAAAATATGCAAAAGAGTTCCTTTCAGAATATAATGATGCTTGCTTGAATGACGAATCTTTAAATATATCCCAACATAATAAACAATTTGTTCAAAATCATCTGAAACGGGAAAAAGATTATCTGGATAATATCCTTTCATCTGTTGACCCGAATATTAAATTAGATGAAGAACAAAAACGTGTAGTACTTTCTGATGAAGATTATACTTTGGTAATTGCAGGTGCAGGAGCTGGTAAAACGACTACAGTCTCTGCAAAAGTTAAGTATCTTGTAGAAAAGAAAGGAATATCACCAGATCAAATATTAGTTATTTCATTTACAAATAAAGCAGTAGAAGAACTGCGTGACAAAATCAATAAAAAATTAAAGATTAAGTGCCCTGTTACTACTTTTCATAAAACTGGCTATGCAATATTGCGTCGCAAAGATACTGAACGTAAAGTAGTAGTAGATCAGGGGTTTATGTATAATGTTATTAACAATTATCTTAAAGTAAATATATTAGACAATCCAGAGTTAGTAGACAAACTAATTCTATTCTTTGGTAGTTATTTTGACGCACCATATGAGGGAGCAGACTTGAATGATTTCTTTAACTATATTTCTAAAGCAGACTTTTCAACCATTCGTGGAAATATTGACGAATACTCAGAAAAAATCATCAATGAACGAACAGGTAAATGTCAAACAATTGCTCGTGAAACTTTACGTTCTGCTCAAGAGGTGCAGATTGCTAATTATTTGTTCTTAAACGGTATTGATTACATATACGAAAAGCCTTATCCGTTCAGTATTGCTAATTCTTATAAAGTCTATACACCAGATTTTACTATAACACAGGGAGAGAAAGTAACCTATATCGAACATTTTGGTATAACTCAAAGCGGATTAAATAATAGATACACAGCTGACCAAATCGATAAATATAAACGCGAAGTTAATGATAAAGTCAAGTTGCATAAAGAACATGGCACAGATTTGATTTATACTTTTTCCGCATTTAATGATGGTAGAAGTTTGCTTGAACATTTAGAACAAGAACTTATCGAGCATGGTTATGAGCTTCATCCAAGGCCATCTAGGGAAGTATTTGAGAAAATTGTTAATACTGAAGAAAATCGATACATTTCACGGCTAGTGAATATGGTATGCACATTCATTCAGAACTTTAAAACTAATGGTTATACATCGGAGAAGTTTTTTGCATGGAATGCTACTGCAAAGAATGAACGCTCAAAACTATTCCTTACAATATGCGAGCAATGTTACCATGAATATACTAAATGTCTCAAAGAGCGCCATGCTATTGATTTTGAGGACATGATAAACGATTCTGCACGTATCTTACGTGAGGCTGAGGAACAAAAATTACAGCTTGATTTTAAATACATTATAGTTGATGAGTACCAAGATATTTCTCGTCAGCGGTTTGATCTTACCAAAGAATTGAGCCGTCTTTGTGATGCAAAAATAATTGCAGTCGGTGATGATTGGCAGTCTATTTATGCTTATGCTGGCTCGGATATAACGTTGTTTACGCATTTCAAAGAAACATTTGGATATGGACTAGAACTTAGAATAACTAATACATATCGTAATGCTCAAGAGGTTATTGATATTGCGGGTGGTTTTATTCAAAAGAATTCTGCTCAAATAAAGAAAGCACTTATTTCTCCAAAACATATCTCTAATCCTGTAGTAATACAAACGTATACAGAAGAAGTGGATCGTAAGAAGTATGAAGGACGGGGTGGAAAATATTTCTTGGTAGGTGAGACGGTTGAAAAAATAATGAAAGAAATTCTTGCTGAAGATCCGAAGTCTTCGATATTGTTGTTAGGTCGCTATGGTTTTGATGGCTTTAATCTAACGAAGTCTGCTGATTTCGAGTATTGGGAAAAAACAGGTAATGTTACGTCAAAGACCTTCGCTGATATTGAGATGGAGTTTATGACTGTACATCGTGCCAAAGGATTAGGTTTTGATAATGTAATTCTAATTAATGCAATAGATTCTGTTTATGGGTTCCCGTCAAAAATTCAAGACGATCCTATTTTACAATATGTGGTTAAAATAGACCGTTCAATTGAGTATGCAGAGGAACGGCGTTTGTTTTATGTAGCTCTGACTAGAACAAAAAATCGCGTATATATAGTTACTCCTCAACAGCGACCATCGGAATTTGTTCGCGAATTAGTTAATGATTATCCTAATGTTACATTACGAGGACAATTAGATGAGCTTCAACAGAATACTGGAGATGTTAAGCGTTGCCCAATTTGTGGTTATCCACTGCAATTTAGATATAAGAAAGCATATGGTTTAAAATTATGGATGTGTACTAATGAACCAGAGATATGTGATTTCCTTACAAACGATTTAAGAGGAAATGGAATGTCTATTATAAAATGCGATCATTGTAAAGATGGGTATTTGATAGTTAAGCCAGGTAAGAGTCCATTCTTGGGTTGTACAAATTATACTCCTGATGGGAAAGGATGTAATCGAATGATGACAAATAAAGAATATAATGAAATCATAAATCAAAAATAATAATATGATTAGCAATCAGTTGGTACAAATGGCATTGTCTGCAATTATAAGATGCAAGGAACAAATTGACATATTTGAACTTGTTAATATTTTGCGTGGAAGACACTCAAAGACAGTGAAACAACATGGCTATGATTCTATTAAGACCTTTGGGGTTGGCAAGTTATATTTAAGAAACCAATGGATTTATTGGATAATTCAGATGATTCAACAAGAACTAATAAATATTGATTATGAAGACAATGATAGACTTAAGGTTTTAGAAAAGGGCTATCAAGTTCTAAAAGGAGAAATAAGTATAATTTTGAAAAGACTGCCAGATGATACTAACGTGTCTACTCCCATAAGTAATTGTTATACAATAACTAAAAATGGAATTTTATATCACATTGATTTGGATATTAAAGATGCTATTAACTGGAGAAAATATATAAATGATTTTGATAAAATCGTATATTGGAATTATGCAAAAGAACGTTATGTTAATGTAAACGATATAATACCTCAAGGAATAATAGAAAGAGAGCGAGTAAAGATGAAATTCATAGAAATAGTAACTCAGATTAATAATCTTACATATAATGGTGAAGTTATTATTGTTCCTAAGAAAATTGATCGTGATATTTATGGAAATGAAGTTTTGCCATTGTCATTGCCATTTGAAGAATGTTTAGCACGACTAAAGAAATTTGTTGAAACAACAGGTCGTTATCCTAAAATGAAAGCCGTAGCAGATGAAGCTGCTTTGCGAAAATGGTTTCGAGAAGTAGGACACGGAATTATTCCAATGACGTTAGAGCAGAGGGAGGCGTTCTATTCCTTCAAGTCTCAATATCCAAATGTGAACAAATCTTACACAAGTGATTTTAAATCAAATTCATAACGATTATGGAATACGACATGAATGAAAGAAAAAGTGGAAATGCTAAAGTGTACATAGTTCTGTTGAGCGTGGCACTTGTGATTGCTTTGCTTTGGGCTACAGGCCTGATTCGTTGGGAAGATTCTTCGAAAGAACGCACCGCTTTCTCTGGAGAAATGATATATGATGAAGACGGTGATATCACTGTGCCTGTAGATGAGTGGAGGGCACTTCAAAACGAAGTGCAACAACTTCGTCAGGAGGTAGAACAACTAAAATCTGGGCGCCATAATGGGCGTGTGGCTGTGAAAGCGCAGGTGCAGGCAAAGGAAGTATCGAAACCAACTACTACGCAATCAGATGAAATACAAACGTCGGATGCTTATAATCCTAATGCACTCGTATTGGCGAATTATAATCATGACTGGGTGGAGTCTGATGCTACTGTGGCTTTAAAAAATACTATAGATCGCACAGTAACACAGGTTACAGGACGTATGGTATACTACGACATGAGTGGAAATATGCTGGATTATCAAGATTTTACAAAGTCTATTACTATTGAGCCAGGGATGGCAAAGAGTTTCACTCTGAAAGGATATGGGCATAAAGATGATTATGCATATTATAAAAGTGATGTCATGTCTTCTAAACCTGATCGTAAATATAAGGTTAGATTTGAATTAAAATCATATAAAACCAGATAAGCAGTATGATGAATATAATTGCAGAAATAGTGATTAGCCATTCTATATGGAAGGTCCCTTTGATGATTCTGGCTGTATTGGGGGTCCTATTTATAATCTATTGGTTATATATTGGAATCACCAAGAGAATGGCTGAGAACAGGAATCGTGATCCATTGGGGTGGGTGCTATTGTCGTTGTTTGTATCGCCAATACTAACTTGGATAATTTTGCTTATCGTTGGTTATAAACATAACGAGTAGTCAATCACAATGAAATCAATAGAAGTAGTTGCAGCGATAATACGCAAGGGGGATAAGATATTTGCCACTCAGCGTGGGTATGGCGATTGGAAGGATTGGTGGGAGTTTCCCGGGGGAAAGATGGAACCGGGGGAAACGCCTGAAGAGGCCCTGAAGCGTGAGATACAGGAGGAACTATCGACTGAGATTTCGGTGGATAAGTTTCTGTGTACGGTGGAGTATGACTACCCTAAGTTTCACTTAACAATGCACTGCTATTGGTGCTCGCTGATTAGCGAAGCACTGCATCTTAATGAGCATGAAGCTGCAAAATGGCTGAGCATCGATGAGATAAACAGCGTGAAGTGGCTTCCGGCTGATGTGATGGTCATTAAGGAGATGTCTTGGCAGAGCCAAGTTTAGGAGATGTCTCGACTACGCTCGACATGACAAAAGGGGGGCGCTCGAGATGACAGAGAGGGGGATGCCCTCATGACAGAGAGGAGATTAGAATCGCTTTATGATATTCTGCAGGGCGACGGCGGGCATGGGTTTGCTGAACACCATGTCGAAGATGTATGGCACTTTGGCGGCGTAGTAGGGCATGAGTCGCTGGGTGGCCTCGGCGATAGCTTGCGGGTCGCTGGTGCCCAGATAGGCCGGGAAAAAGATGTCCCAGTGGGCCTGCATCTGATCGTGTGTGATGTGGAATATGTGCTGCACACGATCGTCGGGCATGTTGTGACACATGGTCCATAGCAGTGCCAAGTCCCATTCGGGGGCACCGTAGGCAAATTCACCCACATCTATCCATAGGTGGCGCTCGCCGTCGGTGATGATGTTGCCTATGTGCAAGTCGCCATGCACACAGCGTGGCGTGTCGGGCACGGTTTCAAGAAACTTCAGAGCCAGCAGCTTGTAATCATCTGGCACACGATTCTTCTCGCGATAGAATCGCTCCAGGCGCAGTCGGTATGAGTCAAGATGCGTGGTGTCGGCCAGAGTGCTGTGCAGATCGCGGGCCATCTGTGCAAAATTCAGTGATATCTCCTCCAGTCGCTCGGGCTCTTGCGAGATGATGCGTGTGTACGATCGCTTGTTTTTTATCAGTTCGTACTCGGCTCCGCTGCGCTCTCCATCGGTTATCAGTCGGTATGGCTTTGGTGATGGGATGCCCAGATCGTACACTGCACGAGCAGTCAGAAATTCGGCCTTGGCCCTGTCGGCCTCGAATCCGTTTTTATATAGTTTTGCCAGCGATTGTTCGTCCTTTTTAGTATAGGTAATAGCTGTGCCGCCCTCGCCGGTCTGGGTGTAGTCGCTTAGATTGATAGTCTGTATAGCTTCGGTCATAATGTGATGTTATTTTAGGTCACTGCAAAGATACAATATTTTAGCAAACCAGAATAACTTTTTTGCGGAAATCTTAAAAAATAAATAATTACAATATAATTCGTTGAAATATCGTATCTTTGCAACGGAACGAATCGATTTTTATGATAACCATCTAACTATAATGTAATATGAAAAAGAATCTATTAACCCTCGCAGCCATGCTGTGCTGCGCAATGACAATGGCGGTGATGACCGCATGTTCTAACAATGACGACAATCCTGCAGGTCCTGACAGTCCAACGGAGCAGACGGAGTATGCCATCCTGTTATATGGCTTTGGAGGTCGAAATCTCGATATTGGTATCTTTGGTAACATCATGGATTTCTACAAAGCCAAGCCCGAAAGCTACGGTAAGGTACAGATTGCCTGCCAGTACAAGTATTCGTCGGCCGAAGATCTGCAGAAGTATTGGTTCGACATGCTCGGCGAGAAACTGTCCGACGAGGCCACAAACGCTATCAAGGATATGGGACTGCAAACCGTACGTTTCGTTGTCGATAATACCGTACAGTCGCCCGACGAAAATGTTCTGTTGAACCACCAGAATATCTATGGCCCCAAGAACAACTATGTGGCCAATGCCGATTCGCTCACCAACTTCATCAACTGGGCCACCAAAGCCTGTCCTGCCAAGCACTACATCCTGATTGTGAGCGATCATGGTGGCGGCTATCAGCCACACGACGACCTGCCATATAATGCGCCGTCGCAAACCAGAGGCGTACTCTACGACCAAAACCACGAGCCTAACCAGCACTTCACCGTGTCGTCGTTAAAGTATGCCATCGGTCGAGCCAATGCCCACATGGACGTGGTTTATCTCGATGCCTGTCTGATGAATACCATCGAGTATCAGTTCGAACTCAAGGAACTTGCCGATTACTATATTCTGTCGTCATTCGTGGTGCCCGGAGCAGGCGGTAGCTATTCGGTACTGATAGACGAGCTGGCCAAGAACGCTGGCGACATAGAAACGGCCCTGAAGAACTTCAACAAGGCCAGCGTTGATAAGTGGGACCAAGATGCTGCTGAACAAGCTAAACAGGGAAGCGCAGAAGCCAAGTGGGACTATCACGACATGACTGTTACCCGCACCAGCGCCCTCGATGCCTTTGGCGTAAAGTTCAAGGAGTTTACCGATAAACTCGTGGCCGCTTATGCCGACGAAAGTAATAAGGCAAAGATCGATACCATCACCAAACATGCCTTCAAGGTTAACAACGAGCGTCCGGGTTACGATATGGTAGATTACGCTCAGAGCATCGTCGAAGCGTTGCCCGACGTTTATGACGCAGATTTCAATCTCGAGATAGGAACGGCTTTCAACAACTGTCTGGTAAGTCAGTATTGCAGCGATTTCCTGATGAAGAAAGGTCTTTCGGTAGATTGTAGCATCATGCTGGGCGTAGAGGGTAGTTACTATTTCTACGACTATGATAGGGAAAAACCTGAGATTCTGAATGGATACAAAATTTACTATGCCGACGGCAAATTGGATAACTACAAGACTGGCGTAGCAGAGCCAGAGGTAAGCACCTGGCCGTCCACACTGGAGGATACCTACGGACAGCTGGCATTCGACAAAGCAACCGGATGGAGCCGCTGGATCAAACTCAACAAGCAGCTGCCGTGCAACAATAGCCCCGTAGAAATGCATTATCCCATTGAATAACTACATCTTAATAATAAAGTGAAACAGGTACCAGTCCCATGTTCCACATAGGAGATGTCTCGACTACGCTCGACATGACAAAAGGGGGGAGCGCTCGAGATGACAGAGAGGGAAAGGAGGAATTTTAAGAAATAGGAAAATCCCTATCGGTTAATAGGGGTTTTCTTTGTTGGGGAGCGGAGATTTTGTTTTATCTTTGCACCGGTTATTTATAAATGTTAGTTAATTGTAGTATTAATCATTAAAACATTAGAATTATGAAAAAGGTATTGTTTATCGTTGTGGCCTTGTGTATGGCTAGTTATGTAAATGCTCAGGTGTATGTGGGCGGTGGAATCAGTTTTAACAGGGTAACTGAGGGTGACAACAAATCGACGGCATTCATGATTGGGCCTGAGGTGGGTTACAAAATCAACGACCGATGGGCTGTGGGACTGGCGCTGGGATATAGTAAGATTAAGAACTCTACCGAGGTGGAGGGAATGGAATCGGACATGAAACAGTCGAGGTTTACGATTAACCCTTATGCACGTTTTACATTTGCGAAGATTGACAGGGTAGGACTGTTTGTGGATGGCGGCGTGAATTACTCTCACATTGACTCGAGCGGATCGTACGACATGAATGGATGGGCTGTAGGTCTGCGTCCGGGAATAAGCCTGGCTGTGAACGACAAATTTAGCCTTGTGGCTCATGTGGGCTTTCTGGGCTATCGAACCCAGAAGGCGGATTATGCCAATGCGGTATCGAGCAACAACTTTGCGGTTGAAATTGATGGTAGCGACCTATCGTTTAGCGTTTACTACAATTTCTGATAATCAAAAAAGGCTCGTTTCACAACGAACCTTTTTCTTAATTACTTAAAAAACTAAATTAATCAACCATAAACCTTAACCATTAAAATCTTTTTTCTGCTGCAAAGATAAGACATATTTTCGATATCTGCAAGAATTTATAGATAAAAAATGGTTAAAATACGATAAATTAGCCATTATTTAACGTTTGTTCACTAAAAATCGGGGCTTTTCGGTCGATAAACGGGGATATTTTGTGTAAAAAACACGATGGTAAGTTGTAGATATGAATTATTTTTTGTATCTTTGCCGCCGATATTATATAATAGGTGAAATGAAGAAGTATTTGCTACTGTTACTGGCTGCGATGACGATGGCCGCATGTAACGACGAGGATGATAACATTCCTTACGTTCCGGTTGAGGAATTAAGCACTACGCTTATTTATATGGCGGCAGACAACACACTGTCGGCATATGCTCCTGATGATATCATGGAAATAAAGGAGGCGTCGAAGAAGCTTTCGAATAACCAGAATATCGTGTTGTTTGTGGATATGGCTAAGTCGAATGGTACCTATATCGGAAGAGTTAAGAATGGCGAGCTGGTTGACTCGGTGGCGATGGATGAAAAGGCTTCGGGCGATCCGGCTGTGCTTGAGGAGATGCTACGCTACACGCGAGAGAAATATCCGGCAAAGGATTACGGACTTTGTTTGTGGGGGCATGCTTGTGGCATACTTTATCTAAACGACTCTGTGGCTTATGAGGCACCCGTAACAAATACACCCGCGGCAACCAGAGCGATAACCAGAGCCACAACCAGAGTATTCGGACAGGACTCGAATCCCAAATCGATATGGATGAACATACCATCGATGGTAAAGGCCATAGAAAACGGTATGGGCGGCGACCACCTGCGTTATGTCTTTGCCGACTGCTGTAACTTCTCGTGCGTGGAAATAGCTTACGAGCTGCGCCATATAACCGACTATCTGATATCGTCGCCCGCTGAAATTCCTGATAGAGGTGCGCCATATCATACCGTTCTGCCTGCATTGTTCAACATGAGCGAGAACTTCTATGAGAGGGTGGTTGATGCGTATTTCGATTATTATCTGGATGAGTATAAGACGAAGTCTGATTATTACTATATGTATGAGCCCGGCGACTTGGCGGGATATAGTGTACCACTATCGGTACTCAAGAGTTCGGAACTTGATAATCTGGCACAGGAAACGTCGATACTGCTAAATACTATGCACGACCTGCTGACGCCTGAGAGCGACAGGGGTGATGTTTGGCAATATATAATCAGGCATTATACCAATATCCTGACTGTTGATTTTCACTACGACATGTATAACTTCATGAAAAAGTATGCACAGTCAAGCGACTTTGAAAGATGGCAGGTGGCTTATGAAAAGGCTGTGCCGTACCGTAGGAGTTCGGGAGAATGGTTGACTATGGATGATAGTTTAAAAGATTATTTAGTAACAAAAGGCAAGGACGATACTAATTGCGGATTAGTTAGCATGTTCTTCCCCATGGACAAATACAATGATACTAAACCAAGCCAGAATTTATCTATCAGAAACTATCAATGGAACAACGTGATAAGATGGCAAGACTACGGATGGTAATATAAACAAGAATCCCTGGCCTGCAAAGCAAGTCAGGGATTTACTATTAAACAAAACGAACTGTTTACGAGACCTCAATGGCCTTGGTGACCTTCTCCTTCTGCTCGGACTTTGGCATGGTGATGGTCAGGATGCCGTCCTCAACCTTGGCAGAAATCTTATCCTTTACCACATCATCAGGCAGCGTGTAGTTCTGCTCATAGTTTGAGTAGCTGAACTCGCGACGCAGATAGTGATGGTGCTTGTCCTCATGCTTATGTTCCTGTTTGTTCTCAATAGCGATGGTGAGGTTGCCCTCGTCATTGATGCCTACGCGGCAATATTCTTTCTTGATGCCTGGAGTTGCAAGTTCCATGATGTAACTCTTGTCGTTCTCCTTGACATTGACTGCGGGTGCTGTACTGTTGGCACGAGGCATCCAATCATTGTTAAAGAAATCATCAAACATTGTTGGGAACCAACCGTTGCTTTTCATTAATCCGTTCAACATAATCAATACCTCCTAATTATACTTTTAGTTTAACTTCGGCTTTCGCTCTGGCTTTCACCTACAAATAAGCAAAGTATATGCCCATGCGAAAAAACACTAGTGACCTTGTCAAGATGGCAAGGATTTTAAACTCGATTAAACGATGCTGACAATTCCTTAAACCCAATTAAAAATGACTGACATTTCTTTAAACTCCCTTAAACATTGGAAAGAAATTCTGTCAGTGGATGCCCTGCAGATGGCTCTTTATGTAGCAGCCAGTGTTATTGTCGGTATCATGGCAGTCTGGAGCGGCATGATGCTGTCAAGCCATCTAATTCGAGGATAGCGGTATATAAGGCACTTAGACCCTGTATATGTTACCAATTGGAATCGGTAACAGGTTATGAATTTACGTTAAATCATCAAGTCACGTCGAAAAGACCGCTTTTGCATCACTTTTAACAATGATTAAATCTTAATTCTTTGAAATGCTTTATAATCAGATAATTATGGTTTTGTAGTATGTAGTACCCATATGTCCCCTCATTTTTTTTGAAAAAGGCTAAATATGGTTAGTAGAAAAAGATTATTTCTCAAAAAAAGTGATTTTTCTTTTGTATTTCGATAATTTTCATTACTTTTGTACCGTTTTCATAATGTGTGATAATAGTACAAAGACTTTGAAATGGAGAAAGTAATAGTAGCAGGTAAGGAATTGGAGCTTTCTTTGATGAAGAAAGAAGAGCTAAAAAGTGTTCCTATAGACACGAAGTTACGTTTTCAGTTCTATAGGTCTAGATTCAATGACTATGAGTTCTGTTTGTTGGAAGCAAAAAAGGATGAGAATCATGCTTCAACAGAATGTCTCAATTTGGCTATGAGATTGGAATCGATAATTGGATTACCTATCGTTTACCTATTTCAAGGGCTACAGTTCGTCGAGCGGAATAGGCTTATTGATAGGGGTGTCTATTTTATTGTTTCTGGCAAGTATGCCTTTCTTCCATTTTTGGTATTAAACACCAGAGAAAAGGAACAAAAGAAATCAGAAGAGCTCTCTGCTGTTGCACAGTATATACTGCTCTATCATTTACAGGTGGAAAGCCTTGAAGGTGCATCTATGGTTGAACTTGAAAAGAAGTTACCTTATACATATGTCACCATTTCGAGAGCATTTAAAACGATAGGCGATCTGAAACTTTGTATGATATGGGCAGATGAAAACCGTATAAAACGTTTGCATTTCGAAAAATCTCCTAAGGAACAATGGGAGCACATACTGCCTTTTTTGAAGAGTCCTGTCAATCGTGTTCTTTACTTAGATTCCATTGCGGACGGGATTAATATGACCTATGGGGGAATTACGGCTTTATCACATTACACGCATTTGAATCCAGACGAGGTGTGTACTTGTATTATTGATACAAAACGATATAGGGAATTGCAATCTGTTGGTGCATTTAAAAATCTGAATGAATCAGAGGGCATCATCCGTTTGGAAGTATGGAATTACCCATCTCTCAGTCAGGATTATGCAGACCCAATATCCCTTTATCTCACTTTGAAAGATGAAAAAGACCCAAGAGTAGAAAAAGAATTAGAATTAATGATTAGTAAAATATGGTAGCAGGATTAGATAAATTTCGTGAATCCTTTGCTGGTTTTACAGACAACTATGTGATTATTGGCGGAACAGCATGCGATATTGCCTTGAGTGATACTGACATGAGACCGCGAGCCACAGACGATATAGATATGATTTTAATCGTAGAGAAAGTCACCAAGGAATATGGCGAAGCTTTCTGGCAGTTTATTCGCGATGGAGAGTACAAGGCCGGAAAAAGAAAAAAGGATGATATGTCGCCAGCCTACACGCTATATCGATTTACTACCGAGAAGGCTGGCTATCCTGTACAGATAGAACTGCTCTCGCGTCATTCCGATGTATTGGGAGAACCATCAGGATTCCATATCGAGCCTATTCCATTATCCGATGACCTTTCTAGTCTCTCGGCTATTATGATGGATGATGACTACTATGACCTGACAGTTACTAACAGTGCGGTGGAAGATAGTGTTCGTGTTGCAACACCTGTTTCTTTGATCTGCTTGAAAGCAAGGGCCTATCTTAATCTGCTTAGTGAGAGAGCTGCTGGTCGAAAGGTAAACTCTAAAGACATCAGAAAACACAAAACCGATGTGTTGAAACTTATTGCCACAGCCTCAATTCCTGAGCCAGTTGCTGTTCCGAAGGCAGTTTATGACTGCGTGATGGAATATGCTGCTGCCATCGAAAGTGATCTTCCAAGTAGGTCATTGCAGGACGCTTTAGATAGGGACAGTGAAGTTATACAAGCTTTTGTTGATACGTTGAAAGAATCGTTCATCGTCAAAGAGTAATGAGAATACAATACGCATCCGACTTACATCTGGAGTTTCGTGAAAACTGGCGCATTCTAAGACAAGATGGGCCTATGGATGTTTGTGGTGATATACTTGTGTTGGCAGGAGACATAGGTTATCTTGGCGATGATAATTATGTCACCCATCCCTTTTGGGACTGGGCATCAGAAAACTATCGCCAGGTAATCGTTGCTTTGGGCAATCATGAGTTCTATAAGTTCTTTGACCTGTCCTCTCTACGTGACGGTTTTGTGGGTGAAATCCGTCCCAATGTGCATTACTATTACAATAGCGTAGTTCACATTGATGATATCGATTTTATTGTCTCTACATTGTGGTCGCATATCGATTTGGAAGATGCCTATGCGGCGGAACACGGTGTAACAGACTTCCGGCGTATCCTCTATGGTGAAGATGTACTGACGTATGCAGAATTTAATCGGGAGCATCAGCGTTGCCTTGATTTTATCAAGGAGTCGGTTAGTGAAAGCTACGCTACACACAAAATTGTAGTTACCCATCATGTTCCGTCATTCCAGCTTATGTCGCCAGAGTTTCATGGAAGCCGTCTTAATGGAGCTTTTACGGTGGAACTTGCCGACTATATTGAGAATAGTGATATCGAATATTGGATTTACGGTCACTCTCATCGTAATATTGCCAGGACTATTGGCACAACTCAATGCATCTGCAATCAGTTTGGCTATGCCTTTCATAATGAGCATCTTTCATACGATAGAGGGAAATATATTGAACTATGAAGAATACTATAGGAATCATGGCTTCAATAATCCGTTGGGTACCTCAGATGTATGATAGTATATTAAGGAGTATGGACATATTAAATAATTAATGATATGGATTATTTGGAGTATAAGGGCTACAAAGGCAGTGTAGAGTATAGTAAGGAAGATAACTGCCTGTTTGGAAAGGTTCAGGGAATGAGCAAGGCGCTGATTCTCTATGAAGGCGATACACTCGAAGAATTACGTAAGGATTTTGAGGATGGGGTTGACAGCTATCTCGAAGCTTGTAAAGCAGATGGGGTTGAACCTGCTAAGCCATATAGTGGGAGATTGAATCTTCGCATGTCGTCAGAGCTTCACTCTCGAGTGGCAGCTGTTGTGGCAGCTACTGGCACCACTATAAACGATTTTATCAATAAAGCCATCCAAAACGAACTAAAGCACGCTGCTGTATTATAAAGCAATAAATATGATATAAGCAAAAGAGATAAGCCCCCAAAAACTTATCTATTTTTATATTATAGGAAAATCCCCAATGAATAATAGGGATTTTCTTTTTTGTTGTTTTCTCTAAATATGCTATCTTTGCAGCAGTTATTTAAGATTCTAAATTATCAAGAGTATGAAACAGAAAGCATTTTTACTGAAGTCACTTATGGTGATAGGATTAATAGGATGTACTACATCGGTATTCGCACAATCGTATGAAGTAGACCGTGGCAGAGTGTTTTTTGAGCGCAAGCCAATCCCTTATGCCGATGCTCGTACTTTCGTAGATTTAGGTTGCGGTTATGCAAAGGACTGCGAAAATGTATATCTCGACGGTCGAGTGCTGGAGTATGTCGATCCTGCTACTTTCCGTCTTAAGAGTCATTCTAAGTCGCATTATCGTAAACCAATGGAACACCGCGATTACGACAGACGACATGAAGGTTATTACAAATCAGACTTTAATGTTTACTATGATGGTAAAAAGATAGACGCAACTGCAGCTACATTCAAGGAGATAGGCGAAGGTTATGCAAAGGATTCTTTCAGCGTGTTCTATCATGGTAGAAAGATTGATGCTTCAGCAGGTTCCTTTAAGTTATTAGAAGGTGGTTACGCCAAGGATGCATTCACTGTGTTCTATTTTGGCAAGAAGGTAGACGGAGCCTCTGCGGGCACTTTTAAATTTACAGGTGATGGCTATGCCAAAGATGCATTTAATGATTACTATCGAGGACAAAAACTTGAATAAAAAACAAAAAAAGAGATAAGCTTTCGGCTTATCTCTTTTGCTTTTCGTACACCCGCAGAG
>ONAK01000033.1 GCA_900315765.1 uncultured Prevotella sp.
TCCTCCATCTTGCTTACCATGGTCTGGTTAGCGTCGAAGAGTGAACCGAACTTCATACCGATGATGTCGCTAGAAACGAGCTTCTCCTCAGTGTAACCGAAGCTCTCGTTAGCAGCAGCCTTCATGGCAGCGTTGATGCTCTCAACAGTTACATCACCCTTAACAACAGCGTGCAGGATAGTGGTAGAACCAGTTGGAGTTGGAACGCGCTGAGCAGCACCGATGAGCTTACCGTTGAGCTCAGGAATTACGAGACCGATAGCCTTAGCAGCACCAGTTGAGTTAGGAACGATGTTCTGAGCACCAGCACGAGCGCGCTGAACATCACCCTTGCGCTGAGGACCGTCGAGGATCATCTGGTCACCTGTGTAAGCGTGAACAGTTGTCATGATACCGCTCTGGATTGGAGCGAGGTCGTTCAGAGCCTTTGTCATAGGAGCAAGGCAGTTTGTTGTACAAGAAGCAGCGCTGATAACAGTGTCAGCAGGAGTCAGAGTCTTGTGGTTTACATTGTAAACGATAGTAGGCAGATCGTTACCAGCAGGAGCAGAGATAACAACCTTCTTAGCACCAGCAGTGAGGTGAGCAGAAGCCTTCTCCTTAGATGTGTAGAAACCTGTGCACTCCAGAACAACGTCTACATCCAGCTTGCCCCAAGGCAGCTCAGCAGCGTTAGGAATAGCATAGATAGTGATCTTCTGACCATCAACAACGATGTAATCCTCACCAGCCTCTACAGTGTGCTTGTTCTCACCAATCTTGCCGCAGAAACCACCCTGAGCGGTATCGTACTTCAGCAGGTGAGCGAGCATCTTAGGACTTGTCAAGTCGTTGATAGCTACTACTTCATAACCTTCAGCCTCGAACATCTGACGGAATGCGAGACGACCAATACGGCCAAAACCGTTAATTGCTACTTTTGTCATTTTTCTTAATTATTTAAATGGGTTATACCTATAATTACTAACTATTTCTATTTAAAAAAATCATTTTTTTCTGATTTCGCATGCAAAGATACAAAATATTTCCTATATTTGCACCATAATTCAATTAAAAATAAAGTGAAAAGTGAAAAGCGAAAAGTGAAAAGTGTATAAATCGGCGGCAAAAAACCAACGATTGCAAAATACACATTACAATTCGTGAGTAGTTCAGAGTTCATAATTAAACATTAAATATTAAACATTAAAATTTAAAGCTTATGGGATTTATTAAAGAATTCAAAGAGTTTGCCATGAAGGGCAACGTGATGGACATGGCTGTCGGTGTGATCATCGGCGGTGCGTTTGGTAAAATCGTTACTTCGCTGGTAAGCGACGTGCTGATGCCGGTTATCAGCCTTGCTACAGGTGGTATTGACTTTACAAACTTGTTTGTAAACTTGAGCGACGACGTGAAGTACAAGACGCTGGCCGAGGCTCAGGAGGCCGGTGCATCGGTGTTTGCCTACGGACAGTTCTTACAGAACATCCTGGACTTCCTGATCATCGCCTTCTGTATCTTCATGATGCTGAAGGGTATCAACAAGCTGAACCGCAAGAAGGAAGAGCCTGCTCCAGAGCCTGAGACTCCAAAGGGTCCAACGCAGGAGGAGCTGCTGGCAGAAATCCGCGATTTGCTCAAGAATAAGTAAAAGAACAAAAAAAGCCTCGCCAATTGGCGAGGTTTTTTGTTTATTATTCCCACTCGATAGTTGCGGGTGGTTTTGAAGATATATCATAGCATACGCGATTAACACCACGTACCTTATTAATAATCTCATTGCTTACCTTAGCCAGGAACTCGTAAGGCAGATGAGCCCAGTCGGCGGTCATAGCATCGGTGCTGGTTACGGCACGCAGAGCTACGGGGTGTTCATAGGTACGCTCATCGCCCATGACACCTACCGAACGAACGGTTGACAAAAGGATGGCTCCTGCCTGCCAAACTTGATCGTAGAGGCCCCACTCGCGGAGACCACGGATATAGATATCGTCGGCATCCTGCAGAATCTGCACTTTCTCGCGGGTGATGTCGCCAAGGATACGTACGGCGAGACCAGGACCTGGGAAGGGGTGACGCGTGATGAGGTGCTCGGGCATGCCCAACTGGCGACCTACACGACGAACTTCGTCCTTGAACAACCACTTGAGTGGCTCGCAAAGCTGAAGGTGCATCTCCTTTGGCAGACCGCCTACGTTGTGGTGGCTTTTGATGACCTTACCTGTGATGTTAAGACTCTCGATACGGTCGGGATAGATAGTGCCCTGAGCCAGCCATTTGGCATCGGTAATCTTCTTGGCCTCGGCATTGAACACTTCTACAAAGTCGCGACCGATAATCTTACGCTTCTGCTCAGGATCGGTAACTCCAGCCAAATCGCTGAAGAACTTCTCGCTGGCATCTACGCCTATCACATTGAGGCCCAGCACCTTATAGTCTTCCATCACCTGAGCAAACTCGTTCTTACGCAGCATACCGTGGTCGACGAAGATACAGGTAAGATTACTGCCGATGGCCTTGTTGAGCAGAACGGCGGCAACAGAAGAATCGACACCACCACTCAGACCGAGAATGACGCGATCGTTGCCCAGCTGAGCCTTCAGCTCGGCTACGGTTGAATCGACAAACGATGCTGCACTCCACTCCTGACGAGAGCCGCAGATGTCGACAACGAAGTTCTTAAGCAGCTGTGTGCCCTGAAGGGTGTGGAACACCTCGGGGTGGAACTGTACGGCCCAAACGCCCTTGGTGTCAGATGTTGGGTGTTGGGTGTTGGTGAATGCAGCGTTAACCACATCCTTTGTACTACCAATCACCTTGAAGCCCTCGGGGATAGCGGTGATGGTGTCACCATGACTCATCCACACCTGAGAGCCCTTCTCGAATCCCTTGAACAGAGGGTTGTCGAGATCGATTGTCTCAAGATTGGCACGTCCATACTCGCGGCTATCGGCCTTTTCGACCTTACCACCAAGTGTGTGCGAGATGAACTGAGCGCCATAGCAAATGCCCAATACCGGCAGACGGCCAACAAACTGGCTAAGGTCTACCTTGAACGCCTCGGGGTCGTGTACTGAGTAGGGCGAACCACTCAGGATGACACCAATGACCGAAGGATCGTCTTTGGGGAATTTGTTGTAGGGCAGAATCTCGCAGAAGGTGTCAAGTTCGCGAACGCGACGACCAATCAACTGGGTTGTCTGCGAACCGAAATCCAAAATAATAATCTTCTGTGTCATACTTATATAATAAATTGATAATGGACAATTATATGCCGTCAATAAAGGCTTCGGCTTGGTCGAGGGTATCGAGTTTGCCTACGTCCATCAATCTCAAGTCCTTGGGTTCGTAGCCCCTAATGAGATGATCGCCACAAGTCTTCAGATAGAAGTCCATGACGGGGAATCGCTCTGGCCACTCATCGAGCAGTGGCATCAGCGATGGATGGAACACGTGAATGCCGGAAAAGGCCAAAGAATTACCTTCGCGGCCTTTAACCTCGCCCGTTTCGATATTCTTCCAGCCTACCAAACGCATAGTATCGTCAAACTGCAGATAGCGCTTGGTTTGGCGCTGGCTTACCACAAGGAGCGGAGCATCGGTGGGCAGAGCTGTGAGGTCGAGATTACTCAGTATATCCACATTATGTATGAGGATAGGCTCAGAGGGGTCGAACAGCGGAAGTGCCTTCTTGATGCCTCCACCCGTTTCGAGCAGCATAGCGCTCTCGTCGCTGATGCGGATGTCGAGACCAAAGTTATCGTTGGCCTTCAGATAGTCCACAATCATACCGGCAAAGTGGTGTACATTTACCACGATGCGCTCATAGCCAGCAAGTTTAAGCTTGTTTATCACGTGCCAAAGCAGCGGTTGCCCACCAACCCTCACCAGCGCCTTTGGCATGGTGTCGGTTAACGGCTTGAGACGAGTGCCAAGCCCTGCTGCAAATATCATTGCCTGCTTCATTTCTGTGCACATGAACTATTTGGGCTGCAAAGTTACACAAAATTTCGGAGATAAAAGAAAATTGCCCCAAAAATTTGGAGCAATTTCTTATTAGAATCGACGTGGGCCACCAAAGCCGCCACCTCGTGGGCCTCCACCCATCGGGCCTCCGAAGCCACCACGACCGCCACGGCCACCGCGACCACCAGGGCCGCCACCGAAGCCACCCTGACGTCCAGCTCTGCCTCCGAAGAGGTTCAAACGATAGATGACGTGAACCATACCGTAGCTGGTGATAGCGTTATACTCGGTATCGGTACGCATAGAAGCGGTGATAGAACGCGAGAGGTTTGACTGCTGGTGCAGGATGTCGTAAAGCTGCAGAGAAACGGTAAGGGCGTTACCCTTCAGGAAACTCTGTGAGAGCTGGGCATTCCAGATAAGCTCGTTGGTGTTCATCGAGTTATCGTTATAACCACGACGACTCTGCATATTCATATTAGTAGTGAGTGATGTTCCCCAAGGTGCAGTAAGACCAAGCATGGCGCCGTATGTAAACATCCAGGTGTCGAGGTTGTTGTTCTTCTGAAGTTCGCTGCGGCTGTGGTTGTAGTTAACCATACCACTGAGCTCGAACTCCAACCAATCGTTACGATAGCTGGCTGCAAGGCGCTCCATAATACCTGTAGTGGTAGTAACCGACTTCTGAGAATCAGAGTTCAAATCAACACTTACATAACCCACATTGTGAGCGTAGTTAAGATTGGTGAAAGTGTTGATATTGAAGTAAGCGGCTGAATCGAGAGCGGTGTTGAACATGAATCCTACCATACCATTCCAGTTGCCGTTGATATTCTCGGGCTGAGTGATACGACCACCTGTTGCTGGATTGTAGGTACTCTTGTTAGAGATAGAGTTGCTGGTCATCGAGAAGTTTACAAACGTCATGATGGCGCGCTGGTATCTCTGGATATAGTCATTATAGTTCAGGCGGAAGTTCTGAGTGAACGAAGGTTTCAGACCAGGGTTACCTTTCTGGATGTTCAGAGGGTCGGTGTTATCGGTGATGTCAAGCAGATCGCTCATTGAAGGCTGACTGGTGTTAGCACGATAGGTGAATCGCAGCTGACTCTGCTGGTTACGCTTCCAACGGAAGTCCATGGTAGGCGCAAAGTTGGTGACGGTGCGAACGGTATCGGCATGAACACCCTTGTAGTCCTGAACGAAGTGCGACTTCTGTGGAACCATCTGCACACCAACGTTGAAGGTATAGGCATTGCGAACGATGCGAAGCATAACCTCAGCGGTGTGGATGTAGTTCTGATACTCAGAGTAGCGGCTCTGGTCAATATCCCTAAAATTCTCCATGGGCTTACCCTCATAATCAAACTGGTTGAGATAGCTATCCCATGAGCGGAAGCCTGCTTCCCAAGGATTAATAATTTGCAGCTTGCTGAAGTCGTAAGTACCACGATCGCTCTTCTGATAGCGATACTGATACTGGTAGCTGAACTGCAAGTAGGTGCGAGGCAGGATTGGCTCGCTATAAGTGATGCGTGCGCTATAGTTCCAGTTCTTTGTTGGGGTGATAGAATAACGATTGATGGTATCGACATTAGTAATGATACCTTTAGTATAGTAATCAATCAAGCTGTTTGATATCGACTTGCTGTCGCCATCGCTCCATCCGGCATTGAATTGGAGGGTGATGTTACGACCCGTGTTGCTGAGACGACGGTTGAACTGCAACATACCGTTGATATTCTTAGAATCGCTATACGATACATTAGTCTGGTCGCGCTTGTTCTGAGAGATATCCTTCAAGCCGTCCAAGGTGTAGAGATCTACCGTCTTAACGTATTTATAAGGATCGTCGGTGAACGAAGCCTCAAGGCTATTGTTGTCGCCATCGTTTGAATTGTAGCGGAACGATGGGCGGAACATGATGTTAGTCATTGAATCAGGAGTCCACTCCAAACGCATCTGGGCGTTCCAGGCATTGGTGCGAGAGAAGTTCTGCGACAAGCTATTGCTGAACTGCGACTGAGTCTCGCTATAGATAATCTGGCGCGAAACCTTTGAGAAAGCGTCTACATCGCTATGATTCCAACGCACGCTACCATCGAGCTTGAGCTTGGTACCCTCGTAGTTAAGGTTTACACCTGTCATCTTGGTAGCTGTGAGGCCTTGGCGTCCGCCACCCCAACGGCCTCCACCGCCACCACCAGGGAATCCCATATCATTTGTATTGTTCGCGTTGGTCATCAGGAAAACCTTGGTGGCATTATTCATGATACCACCGAAAGCACGGCCCGAATAACGGTTCTTGGTACCCATGGCGAGATCGACATTGGCCATGATACCCTTGTTCATCCCCTGCTTGATGCCGAAGTCGAGCACGGTTTCTTCCTCACCATCCTCGATACCAGAAACACGGGCAAGGTCGCTCTGGCGATCGTAAGCCTTGATGCGGTCGATGATGTTTGTAGGCAGATTCTTGATGGCGGTCTTGGTATCACCTGTCATGAACTCCTTACCATCTACCAGAATCTTCTTAACCTCTTTACCATTAATCTTGATGCTTCCGTCGTCGCCAACCTCGGCTCCTGGAAGGCGCTTAACCAGCTCCTCAACAACCGAGCCCTCTGGAGTACGGAATGCAGCTGCATTATATACAAAGGTGTCGGCCTTAAGGGTTACCTTTGATGCACGGGCTGTAACAGTGGCGCCCTTAAGCATAATGGCATCAGGCGAGAGCGAGATGGTGCCTGCATTGAAGTCCTTTCCCTCTTTGATGGTGAACTTCTTAGTGTAGGTTTTGAAACCCACATAAGTAATCTTTAGGGTATAGGTTCCATCGCTTGGAGCTTTTACACGGAATGCGCCATCGGTATTGGTTACTCCGTTAGACACGACCTTATCGCCCGAAAGAATAGAAGCGGTGGCCTGAATAACAGCATCCTGAGTATCCTGCTCAATCACTTTACCTGAAACCATGCGTTGCGCATGTACAGAAAGAACCGTAAACATAACGGTTGACATCAAAACTAATAGTCTTCTCATATTACTTTTTTCAACTTTTTACTGATTGTTTGACGCACACAGGAAAAAAAAGTTTAATGTTAGCACTAATTTTTTATTTAAAATGTTATGTTTTAAAAAAATTGTGTTATCTTTGCACGCAGAATTAAAAAATTGAAATTAGGCAACCTCAGCTAATGAGTCCACAAAAAGTAATCATATCCGACCAGTTGGATAGAACACTCGAAGAGGCAATCTCTGAGTGCCAGCACGACGTAACATTCGTGTTGGTAGATACAACTACTTCAGAATGCTGTCTGCCAGTAGTGAAGGACTATGGTTGCTTAAAAGATGCCAAGAAGATTGTGATTGAAGCTACAGATGCCCATAAGAACGTGGAATCGCTGATGACCGTTTGGAAGCATCTGAGCGAAGGTGGCGCCACACGTCACACCTTATTAATAAATATAGGTGGCGGAATGGTGACCGACCTTGGCGGCTTTGCGGCATCAACATTCAAGCGTGGCATCAACTACATCAACATACCCACCACCCTGCTTTCGATGGTAGATGCATCGGTAGGTGGAAAAACAGGCATCAACTTCCTTGGACTGAAAAACGAGATTGGTGTGTTTAACAATGCCAAGAGCGTGATTCTGGACACAGAGTTTCTGAAGACACTCGACGTGGAGAATATGCTGAGTGGTTATGCAGAGATGCTGAAGCACGGACTCATCAACAATGAGAAGATGCTGGGCGAGCTGCTGACATTCGACATTGAGAAGCCTGATCTGGCGGAGTTGAAGCGCATGGTGGCCGAATCGGTGGCTGTAAAGCAGCGCATCGTCACAGAGGATCCTACTGAAAAAGGCATACGCAAGGCGCTGAACCTGGGACATACCGCAGGGCATGCATTCGAGTCGTTTGCCTTGAAGCGCAAGCCCGTTCTGCATGGCTATGCCGTGGCATGGGGATTGGTGGTTGAGTTATATCTGAGCGCCATCAAGACTGGATTCCCCAGCGACAAGATGCACCAGACAGCAAGATTCATTCTCGACCATTATGGCAAGATGAACATCACATGCGATGATTACCCAACACTGCTTGAACTGATGACTCACGACAAGAAGAACGTTGCTGGCATCATCAACTTTACACTACTGGGAGGTGTGGGCGATATTCTCATCGACCAAACTGCTACGAAGGAAGAAATATATGAGGCGCTTGACTTCTATAGAGAGAGTTAGGAGCCAACCAACTATAATACGAAATAACCAATCAACTTAAGTAGACCTAATCATATTACTAACTAATCAGGGTGGGACTGCTCGCGAGAGTAGTCCCATCTACTTTGTTAATATGCTACTATGTCTTTATTCCTTTTACTATGTCGAGAGCGGCTTTGCGGGCTGGCTTGCCGGTTTCGGTGAGTGGAATCTGATCTACATGAATGTAGGCTTTGGGGATATGGTATTTGGGGAGAACCTTTTCGCATATCTGCTTAGCCTCGTCCGTTGAGCCTTCAGTAAGCAGCACCACCACCTCGCCAAACTTCTCATCCTTACGTTTACTTATTATATAAGGTACGCGCACGTAGGGTTTCAGTTCGCGTTCAATCTCTTCTATCTGGAGCTTGATGCCTCCAGAGCATATCACATTGTCCTTACGACCAAGGATGCGGAAGCGATTGTTCTCAATCTCTACGATATCGTTAGTGACGAGTGTATCAGCACACACCTCAGGGGCGTTGATGACCAAACAGCCATCAGCGTTCTGGGTGATTTCGACAGAGGAGAACGGCGTGTACCAATCAGAGGCATCAGGACCGCTGATACGACGAAGTGCTATATGCGAAAGTGTTTCTGTCATGCCGTATGTGCTCCAAACAGCATGGGGAAAGGTTCTGAGTTCGCGTTCCATCGCCTCGTCTATCGCGCCCCCACCAATAATCAGGTGCTTAATCTGTTTGAGTCGCTCTTTTTCTTCCGGCACCTGGAGCGAGTTATACACCTGCATAGGCACCATAGCGGCGAAGGACAATTGATAATTCTTGCCTTGCAAGCCAGCAGAGCTGGAGCGGACAATTGACAATGGACAATTATTGGCGGCGCCAAGTGGATGACCGCTGGGGGGAACGGTAATCAGTTGGAGTCCACGCTCGATGGAGCGCACCACCATCATCTTACCAGCGATATAGTCGGTAGACATACACAACAGGGCTGTATCGCCTTTTTTCAATCCCAAGAAATCACAAGTGATGCGCGCAGAATTCAGCATCCTGCGTTTCTCAACCATCATACGTTTAGGCTCCCCCGTACTCCCTGAGGTCTTCACCTCCACATACTCCGAATCATTATTCCACTCGTCTAGAAACATCTCATTTCTTTTTTGATAAAAAGAACATAAGGACATATTTTTTTAGCACCACATAGGGCGAAGCCTTATTTGTTCTTTTGTTCTTATTATCTAAATCATCCCTTTTTATCTAAAAACAGTTTATCTCCTTGTATCGTTAATCCCATGGGGATGTTATCAGTGAAGAGTTGTCCTGTGCCCAGGCCTTGGGGCATGGTGATATGATCGCCATACACACTTGATGCAAACTGGGCGATGGCATTGAGACCGATGTTACTCTCGAGTGCAGATGTAATCCATGAGCCGATGCCCATATCCTTGGCGATGCTTATCCACTCGCGACATCCCATCATACCACCATGAAGCGATGGTTTGAGGATGATATAACGAGGTTTGATAATATTCAACAGGTGGCGCTTGGTCTCAGGATCGTTAACACCTATCAGCTCCTCATCGAGTGCGATGGGAAGTGGTGACTCTCTGCAGAGCTCGGCCATATAGGACCACTGACCTTGTTTGATAGGTTGCTCGATGGAATGGATGGCGTATTGCGAAAGTAACTCGAGTTTATAGAGTGCCTCTTCGTACTTAAAGCCTCCATTGGCATCAACACGCAACTCCACCTCGTGGAAAGAGAATCGCTCGCGGATGCGCTTTACCAAATCGAGTTCCTTGTCAAAGTCGATAGCGCCTATCTTCAGCTTCACGCATCGGAAGCCTTTTTCAAGTTTCTCTTCCAATCGTGCCAACATCTCCTCGTAATTGCCCATCCATACGAGTCCGTTGATAGGTATGCCCACCTCGCCACGCGCAAAAGCCGTATCAAACAGCTTTTCGCCTTTTTGCAGATTGAGCCAAGCCGTCTCAAGACCAAAGAGCATCGATGGATAATCGCGAAGGAAATCGTAATCTATCTCGCCCGTCTTACAAAAATCCTCGCATACCTTATTTAATATAGAAGCATACTGCTCATCGCTCATTGCATCGCAACTCAAATCGGGCAGAGGTGCGCACTCCCCCACTCCCTGACGCTCACCATCAGTAAGCTCAATCAACCAAATCTTGCGAGTCAAATACACCCCGCGAGAAGTCCCCGCCGGCTGCTTAAAATGAAGCACTCTCTTTTCTAGATAATAAGAACAGAAGGACATATTATTTATTTTTATATAAACGATACTTACGTTTTATTTCAATTTTCTGAGCGCCGAAATTAATAAGCAATCCATGATCCAAGTGTGTTGCATGGAGATAGTTCACTAATTGAACCTCATGAGCAGGCACAAGATTAGCAACTGCTTTTAATTCGATGATAACTCTATGATCAACTATCATATCAGCCCTGAACTCACCCACGACTTCATCTTTATAGAACACATTTAGTGGATATTCCATATCGTAGGATATACCATGTTTGGACAGCTCAATTCCTAAGGCATTCCGATAAACAGATTCCAAGAATCCTGGTCCCAATTCCATCCTCACCTGGTAAGCACATTCTATGATAATTTTAATCAACCTCTCTATATCCATATTATTCATTATTTTAAGATAATAAGAACATAAGGACATATTATTTTACGCACCACTTAGGGCGGAGCCTTATTTGTTCTTATGTTCTTTTTATCAAAAACCTACGGAAGTTTGGGATATTTCTTGAAATCGGGTTTGCGCTTTTCAAGGAAAGCCTTGCCACCCTCTTGAGCCTCATCGAGGAAATAGTAAAGCATGGTGCAATCGCCTGCAAGTTCCTGAATACCTGCCTGACCATCAAGCTCGGCATTCAATCCGGCCTTGATCATACGGAGTGCCAGGGGCGAACGCTCCATCATGATCTCTGCCCACTCCACACACTCGTCCTCAAGACGCTCGATGGGCACAACCTTGTTTACCATACCCATCTCCTCGGCCTCCTTGGCAGAGTACTGACGACAAAGGAACCATATCTCGCGAGCCTTCTTCTGACCAACGATTCGGGCCAGATAGGATGAACCAAAACCAGCATCGAACGAGCCTACCTTAGGACCCGTCTGACCAAAGATGGCATTCTCTGAAGCGATGGTAAGGTCGCACACCAGATGGAGCACATGACCACCACCAATGGCATAACCATTCACCATGGCTATAACGGGTTTGGGCAAGCGGCGAATCTGCATCTGCACATCAAGCACACTCAGACGGGGAACGCCCTCTTCGTCGACATAGCCACCACGGCCCTTCACGTGCATATCGCCACCTGAACAGAAAGCGTGCTTCACATCAGCCAAGGTCTTACCCTCGGGCACCTCGCTCATTGCTCCTGTCAGCAGAACCACACTTATCTCCTGCATCTCGCGACACATAGAGAAGGCCTGACTCAGTTCCCAAGTAGTCTTGGGGGTAAAGGCATTACGATATTGCGGACGATTGATGGTTATCTTTGCGATACCATTATATTCTTCGAAAAGTATCTCTTTAAATTCTCTTATCTGTTTCCAATCTCTTTTCATATATTCAATTTCTTATAATATTCTTGTACGATGCGTACATCACTCTCGGCATCGGTAAGTACCTCAAGCAATATGGGGCGATCGCTCTCAGCATTAATCAGTGTGTCGAGACCTTGTTCCAATTCCTCTGTGTTTGTGGCCTTCAGATACTGAACATTGTTCTGCATACAGATGCCCTCGGCAGTAGCTGTGTGCGCACCTGCCACAAACTTATCGCGCGATTCACTCTGCTCCAGGCCCTTCAGCATGCTGAAGATGGTGCCTCGCTGATTGTTCAACAGCAACACGCGCAGATTGCCCTTGAGATTCATGTTCCAGAATGCATTCTGGTCGTAGAAGAAACTCAGGTCGCCCAATGCGCAGAACACCTTCTGATCTGTTACCACCGAGCTTCCTGCAGCTGTTGACAGCGTTCCTTCGATGCCATTAACACCACGATTGCAATAAACAAAGTGGCGCGCATAAAAGCTGGCCAGACGTATGGAACTGCTATTGCCATAGTGCACATAGTAGTTAACAGCTGTACCTAACTTCTCCTCGAACATCTTTACTGCCGACATCTGCGAGTATTCCGGCTTATAGGTAAACGCCATGTGAGCCGTCTTGCGGAGCGCCATATCCCAACGGGCCTTATAGCGAGATGTTGAGCTGATAGACTTCGTCTTGATCGACTCAACAAGATCCTCGATGACATCAGCTGCACGACCTTCGATGACGCCATACAGATTCATCGAGGTGTCCTGTACTCTTCCGTCTTCAGTAACGGCCCATATCTTGGTATTCTTGAGTGTTCGCATCCATTTCTTGATGCGCTTGCTCACCAAGGTATCGCCTACGTACAACAAGAAGTCGGGCTCAAAATCAGGATCGCCAGAAACGGCATAGAGCACCTCGTTGAAGTGACTACCACCCTTACCCAGACTCAATGCCTCGTTAAGCACCACTGCACATTGCGAAATCATATAGATCTCTGCTGGTAGCAGTTGCTCCATCGACATCTGGCCGATGACCAACATAGGCTTCTGGGCAGCTACGAACTGATCGGAGCATGCTATCGAGAGCATATATCTGTCGCAACGACCGTTTATCAGGTGTATTCTGCGCTCATCAGGAAGCTCTGGCACATTGTATTCGAACAAGGGCTCGCTGATGGGCACATTGATATGTACGGGACCATAGCCATGGTGGTTGGTCTCGTTAAGAGCCTCGTTTATCAGGCGATTGCAATACCAGTGCGTCTCCTCGTCGTGTGGTTCTGGCAGCGATACAGCCCTCTTCACAAAGCGCCCCAGGGCATCTGGTTGCGGCATGGTCTGACCATCGAGCTGGTCGATCCATTGTGCAGGTCTGTCGGCCGACACCACAATAAGTGGCACATGCTGATAGTAAGCCTCGGCCACCGCTGGAGCGACGTTAAGCAAAGCTGTTCCACTGGTGACACAGATGACCACTGGTTTACATAGTGTTAATGCCATACCCAGTGCATAGAATCCAGCGCTACGCTCATCGGTAACCGGATAACACTCGATATCAGGACACTCGCAGAGATTGTGCGAGATGGGTGAATTTCGGCTACCAGGACAAATTACTGCGTGCCTAACTCCATGCTTTACCAACAACGACGTCAGTATGTTTACGTTTTCTTTACTGCTATACATATAATAATTTTCTCATTGTTTCCATTTTTGCTTCTGTCTCAAGCCACTCCTGCTCTTCTGTACTGTCTTTCAGCAATCCTCCACCAGCATAGAGATGGAACGTATCTCCATCAATGTTCATGCAACGGAGCGATACATACAGATGAGTTTCGGCAGCCCCAAGAGGCCCCATGAATCCGCTATAATAGCGACGGGGGGTATGCTCGTTCTTGACGATAAACTGAAACGCCTCGCGCTTAGGCAGTCCGCACACAGCTGGTGTGGGATGCAGGGTGTTCAGCAGGTCGCCTATATGATTGTTATCTTCGAGTTTAAATGTAAAGTCGCTCCTCAGGTGTACCAGATTTGCAGCTCTTACTGTTTTGGGACCTTCTTCGCTGAAATTGCTGGTAAACTGCTCCAGGCATTCTGTGATATATGTAGACACGATGCGTTGCTCCTGAATATTCTTGGTGCTCCATGTCAGTGTCTCGCCTTCTCCGTTCAGCTGGTCGTCTTCAAGTTTCATCGTACCAGCAAGGGCGATGGTTCGCCAATCGCTACCCTTACCATCAAGCAGAATCTCAGGTGTGGCCGTTAGCCAGCATCCACTCTTTTCCGTCTCAACCAGGGCGATGAACAATCGTGGATACATGGCACAAGCTTTATAGAAAAGCGCCATGGGGTCCAACTTCTCTTCAGTCTTCTCATCAGCACATCTAGCGAGAACGATCTTACGGAAGGTATCGTTCTTTAATTGCGAATGGTAATTGGCAAAGTCAACCTTGTAATAAGTGGTGAGAGGCTTGTCATCTCGACCAAAATTTCCCTCCTTGTCATCTCGACCAAGCGAAGCGCGTGGAGAGATCTCATGTATCTCCGTAGGAGATGTTTTGGCTTCGCCAATCGGCATAAAGCCGTGAGATGTCTCGACTCCGCTCGACATGACAGAAGGGGGAACACTCGACATGACAGAAGGGGAAACGCTCGACATGACAGAAGGGGGAACACTCGACATGATAAATTGGGTTGCCTCGAGAGGGACGATTGTCTTCTCCCCTTCTATCAGCACCACGGGTTGATCATCTTTCACTTCGAACGGTGCCACCACAAATCCCTGCTTGCCATTCAACTCTGTAATCGAATGCAACTCCACGGGTTCGCCTTTTGTCTGACGGATCATTGTTGCGTGGTCTTCATGGGGGAGTCTGTATATTGCGAATGCACTCATTACTTCTTCTGCTTTATGACATAGTTAGTTACTCGCACATTCGATATCAGCTCACCAGCAGTATCCTTTATATCTACATTCCAAACATGCAACGTGGTACCTTTGTGCAACATACGGGCGTGGGCTGTAACAGTATCGCCCTCAGCCACCGCCTTTACATGACTTCCGCTTACCTCAATACCAACGCAGGCACATCCAGGACATAATGCCGAGGATGCTACACCTGCCAGATTCTCTGCCAGAGCAAGCGATGCGCCTCCACTAAGAAATCCGAATGGCTGGCGATTGCGCTCGTCAACTTTCATCCTCGCCATACAAGTATCGTCCTCGGGAGTGGAGATAAATTCCATCCCGAGGGCCGTACTTAAATTGGGTTTCTCGTTTATTATTTCTTTAATTCTATCTATATTCACTCTTAATTTTTACCTTTCTACTTTTTTTCACCTTTTCACCTTCTCACCTTTACTTAAACAGCGAGTACTCAGGTACGCTCCATGCCAAAGCGCTGGCTCCAAGCACATCGCGCTCTCTGTCGTTGAGCTTCGATACAAGTATCTTCACCTTGCCTCGCAAGTTGCCATAGACATGACTCTCGAACGACTCGCATGTTGGTTCGAGCAACCATTTGCCAGCATGCGATATACCACCTGTGAGGATGATGGCCTCAGGATCTACAATCGATGCATAGTTGGCCAAGGCTATTCCCAGAATCTCTCCTGTTCTTCTGAAGGTCTCGATAGCCAGCTCGTCGTCCTTATCGCAACACATCTTGATGGTACGTGGTGTAATCTTATCCAGATCATTCAGCAGTGTTGGTTTACCCGTCTCGGCCATCAGTTCTTGGGCTGTTCTAACAATACCTGCGGCACCAGCATAAGCCTCCAGGCATCCATCGTGTCCACATCCGCAATGGCGTCCGTTAGTCACCACACAGGTGTGTCCGAATTCGCCAGCATAGCCGTTATGCCCCTGATGGTCGTTACCTGCAGAGAAGAAGCAGCTACCCAAACCCACACCCATGCTCAGAATAATAAAGTTCTTCATGCCATGGGCGCATCCAAAGGTGTGCTCTCCCAATGCCGATATGTGTGCATCGTTGGAAAGACCTACGGCTAGTCCGATTCTGTCTCTCAACATAGCAGCCAGAGGCACGATGCCTTTCCATGGCAGGTTGGCTGCATTCTCGATACAACCAGAAACCGAACTTGCACTTGGCGAGCTGACACCAATAGAGCGTATGGTTTCATAGCCACCATTAGCCTCAACCAGATTTACTATTTTGTCGCTCAGGTTCTTCACGAAATTATTCACATCAGGATAATCGCCTGTGGGGAAATTTTCCTCGGCTATAATGTTTCCACGGATGTCAACAATAGCATAGGTTGTGCGCTCATTACTAATGTCAACGCCTACCACTTTTGTTTTAATCTGATATTCCTCCATAAATTGCCTAGTTATTATTTTATTTAAATAGTGAGTATTCTTTCACATCCCATGCCAGAGCGCTGGCTCCAAGCACATCTCGCTCACCCTCCTTTAGGATTGACACGAGTATACGGGTTTTGTTTTTGATATTATGGAACACATGTTCCTCGAACGATGCTCTCATAGGCTTAAGCAGCCATTTTCCTGCTTGCGTCATATCGCCAGTAAGAATAATGGCCTCAGGATTCAGCACCGATGCATAGTTGGCCATTCCAAGTCCGAGTATCTCGCCCGTACGACGGAACACCTCGATGGCCACTTTGTCTCCTTTGTAGCAGCAGTCAGCTATTGTCTTAACGTTCAGTTCCTGCATTTCGCTTAGCAGGGTTGGTTCTTTGCTTGCAGCAATCATCTCTTCGGCTGTTTTTACAAGTCCCTTTTCCGAGCAGTAGGCCTCCAGGCATCCTCTGTTTCCGCATCCGCACTCGCGTCCGTTCACCTCAACACAGGTATGTCCCACCTCGCCAGCAAAACCGTTGTAGCCCAGATGTGGCTGACCGTTTGAGAAGAAGCAGCTACCCAGTCCGCCATGACTTATCGATATCACCACAAAGTCTTTCATACCATGAGCGCTACCATACGATTTCTCGCTCAGGGCAGTAATATGCGCATCGTTAGCCACGGCCACAGCCAGACCAACTCTGTCTCTCAGCATAGCAGCCAGAGGAACAACTCCCTTCCAAGGAAGATTGGCAGCATTCTCAATACAACCAGTAACAGAGCTTGCCGATGGTGCGCTCACGCCTATAGAACGTATGGTTTCATAGCCACCATTCTCCTCGGCCAGGGCCATCACCTTCTCGCTCAGAGCTCCGATATAATCGTTAAGGTCGGCATAATCGGTAGTCAGGAAATAGTCTTGTGCCACTATCTCGCCTCTTATATCCACCACAGCAAAGGTAGTACGGTCTACGCGTATGTCGATACCTATTACACGGGTTTTAATTTTGTCTACACTTTCTGCCATATTACTTGTTTCCATAATTACCTTATTTAAACAACGAATATTCTCTTACCTCCCATGCCAGCACGCTTGCGCCAAGCACATCGTTAGCAGCTCGATCGTCCTCAGATACCAGGAACTTGATTTTACCGCTTGTGTTATGAAATACACATCTGTCGAACACCTCTTTTGCAGGTTCAAACAGCCATTTGCCGGCTCTTGATATGCCACCTGTAAAGATAATGGCCTCAGGGTCTACTACCGATGCATAGTTAGCCAAGCCCATGCCCAACAGTTCGCCTGTTTTGCGATACACCTCTATGGCCAGCTCGTCGCCCTGTTCACAGAACTCTGTTATCAGCTTCGGCGTTAGGTTCTCTACATCTCGCATCAGCGATGGTGCCGAAGACTGCTCCATCAGTTCCTTGGCCGTGGCGATGATACCTCTTGTGGCCACATAAGCCTCGAGGCATCCTTTGTTTCCACAGGTACACTGACGACCGTTGTTCACGATGCACGTATGACCTATTTCTCCTGCGAATCCATCGGTACCTTTATGTATCATACCGTTCGAGAAGATGCTACTGCCTAAGCCCGTGCCCATGGTAACCACCACAAAGTCGCGCATACCTTTGGCTAATCCGTAAGCATGCTCGCCAAGCGCCCTCACATCGGCGTCGTTAGCCACAGCCACGGCATAGCCGATACGGTCTCTAAGCAATGCCCCCAGCTGTATCACGCCTTTCCATGGCAGGTTTGGTGCATTCACAATACTACCTGTCATAAAGTTAGCACTTGGTGCGCTAATGCCCACCGACCTGATGCTTTCATAGCCTCCGTTTTCTTCCACCATATTTATCAGATGGTCGCTTAAGGCTGAGATGAATTGGTTGATTTCAGGGTAGTCCATGGTTGGGAAACTATCCATAGCGACGACGTCACCCTTTACGTCGACGATGGCGTAAGTGGTAGCCTCAAGACTGATGTCTATTCCCACAACTCTTTTCTTTATAGTTACTTGTCCCATTAGTTGTTCTAAGTTATCGTGCTACAAATATATATATTTCTTCCAAACCACACAAATATTTCACACTTTTTTTGCAAATATTTACTCTAATCTTGCATTTTTCGCGAGATTTTTGTAACTTTGCAGCCATAAAATTGAAATATTCGAATATTTAAGATGAACATTTTAGAATTAAGCGAACAAGAAATTGGAAGGCGCCAGAGCCTTCAGGAACTGCGCGCCATGGGCATCGATCCCTATCCTGCTGCCGAGTTCCCTACTAATGCTTTCAGCACAGAAATTAAGGAAAGTTTCAAGGACGATGAGGATCGTGAGGTTGTCATCGCAGGTCGTATGATGAGTCGTCGAGTAATGGGTAAGGCTTCGTTTGCCGAGCTCCAGGACTCAAAAGGTCGTATTCAAGTTTACATCACTCGCGACGACATTTGTCCAGGTGAAAACAAGGACTTATATAATAATGTATTTAAGCGCTTGCTGGATATTGGCGACTTTATCGGCGTTAAGGGTAAGGTGTTCCGCACCCAGACAGGCGAGATCTCAGTTCATGCTTCTGAGCTCACCCTGCTCTCTAAGAGCCTCAAGCCACTGCCTATCGTAAAGTATAAGGACGGTGTGGCTTACGATAAGTTCGACGATCCAGAGCTCCGTTATCGCCAGCGTTATGTAGACCTGGTTGTTAACGAGGGCGTAAAAGATACCTTCCTCAAGCGTGCCACCATCATCCGCACCTTGCGTAGCATTCTCGATAATGCAGGTTATACTGAGGTTGACACACCTATCCTGCAGAACATCGCTGGTGGTGCTTCAGCACGCCCATTCATCACCCACTTCAATGCGCTTAATCAGGACATGTATATGCGTATTGCTACCGAGCTCTATCTGAAGCGCCTCATTGTAGGTGGTTTCGAGGGCGTTTACGAGATGGGTAAGAACTTCCGCAACGAGGGTATGGATAAGACTCACAACCCAGAGTTCACCTGTATGGAGCTCTACGTTAGCTACAAGGACCTGCTTTGGGGTATGACCTTCACTGAGAATATGCTCGAGCAGATCTGTACTGCTGTTAACGGTAAGCCCGAGGTTGAGATCGATGGCAACATCATCTCGTTCCGTGCGCCATTCCGCCGCTTGCCTATCCTCGACGCCATTAAGGAGAAGACTGGTTTCGATTGCGATGGCAAGACAGAAGAAGAGATTCGCGCATTCTGCCTCTCAAAGGGCATGGAGGTTGACGAGACCATGGGTAAGGGTAAACTCATCGACGAGCTCTTTGGTGAGTTCTGCGAGGGCACATTCATCCAGCCCACATTCATCACCGACTATCCCGTTGAGATGTCACCTCTCACCAAGATGCATCGCTCTAAGCCAGGACTCACTGAGCGTTTCGAGCTGATGGTTAATGGTAAGGAGTTGGCCAATGCATATTCTGAGCTTAACGACCCCATCGACCAGGAGGAGCGTTTCATCGAGCAGATGAAGCTTGCCGACAAGGGCGACGATGAGGCCATGATCATCGACCAGGACTTCCTGCGCGCTTTGCAGTATGGTATGCCTCCAACATTTGGTATCGGTATCGGTATCGACCGTCTGGTCATGCTGCTCACAGGTAAGTTCACCATTGGTGAGGTCATGCTGTTCCCACAGATGAAGCCTGAGAAGAAGATTCCACAGTCGTCAGTAGCCGAGTGGGCCGAAATTGGCGTACCAGAGGACATCGTTCCCGTACTCCGCAAGGCTGGTTTCAACCTGATTACAAACATCAAGGACGAGAAGCCTCAGGGTCTGCAGCAGAAGATTGGCGAGATCTTCAAGAAGTACAAACTCGACATCCAGAAGCCTTCAGTTGATGAAGTAGCCGCCTGGATCGAGTCTGCAAGCAGTAAATAGTTAATATAGCAACGGACTACAGGACTAACACGACTTTTTAAATTTAAGTCCTTAAGTCCTGTCGTCCGTTGCAAAAGAAAAGAGATATGTACGATTGTGGTAAGATAGCGATTATTGGTGGAGGCAGCTGGGCCACAGCTATAGCCAAAATTGTGGTGAGTCACACCCACCACATTGGCTGGTATATGCGTCGCGACGACCGTATCGAGGATTTCCGTCGCATGGGGCACAACCCCGCCTACCTCACCAGCGTCCATTTCAACATCGATGAAATCTACTTCGATAGCGACCTGAACCGTATTGCCCAGCAATACGACACACTGGTGTTTGTAACCCCTTCGCCTTACCTCAAGAGTCACCTCAAGAAACTTAAGACGCGCATTCGCGATAAGTTTATACTTACAGCGATTAAGGGTATCGTACCTGATGAGAACCTCGTTTGTAGCGAATATTTTCATCAGGTGTACGATGTTCCTTATGAGAATCTGGCCTGTATTGGCGGCCCTTCGCATGCCGAGGAGGTTGCCCTCGAGCGTCTCAGCTACCTCACCGTGGGTTGTGCCGATCGTGAGAAAGCCCAGGCCTTCTGCGATGTACTCTCAAGCGAGTACATCAAGACCAAGACCTCTACCGATGTTGTGGGCATCGAGTATTCTTCTGTTTTGAAGAATGTCTATGCCATAGCAGCCGGCATCTGTAGCGGTCTGAAGTACGGCGACAACTTCCAGTCGGTACTTATGGCTAATGCCGTACAGGAGATGAACCGTTTCCTTACAGCCGTCTATCCCCTTGAGCGCAACGCTTACGACAGCGTTTACCTTGGCGACCTGCTGGTAACAGGTTACAGCAATTTCTCGCGTAACCGCACCTTTGGCACCATGATTGGTAAGGGCTACAGCGTAAAGAGCGCCCAGATAGAGATGGAGATGATAGCCGAGGGATATTTTGGCACCAAATGTATGAAGGAGATTAACCGCCACTGCCACGTCAACATGCCTATCCTCGATGCTGTTTACAATATCCTCTACGAGCGTATCGCCCCACAAATCGAAATCAAGCTGCTTACCGACTCCTTCAGATAACAACAACTTGCTCCCAATGCGCGGCATGCGGCGGCGCGGCGGTGCGGCATTTGGATTTTTCGTAGTGCAGAAGGTGAGGCATATATCTCTATTTTAAATTATTATATATTATAATATATAATAATTATATATAATAATATATATAATATAATAATAACCTTTGGTGCCGCAGATAGTGACTTTTGCTAATGCCGCACCGCCGCATGCCGCACCGCCGCACGTCAGTTTTACATTTGAAAATAAGTCGGAAATAAAACACAAAAAGCCTTGCATATATCCAGAAAAATTCGTACCTTTGCATTATTAAAATGAGAGTCACAGAGTCGGGCCTTTAATGATTAAAATTGCGAGGATTAAATCTAGAAATTGCGCAAGTTAAATCTAGCAATTGCAAACATTAATAGTGACCGCAGAAGCGATAAACAGGCGACAAAGAGAGAACCACGAAATTATTCAACACAAGCCATTACACATTTTTTCTTTTCTCACATTTTTCTCGCATAATTATTTGGCAGAATGGAAATAAGTATTTACCTTTGCACTCTGAAATCAATCACAATTATTACCTAAAAAATGAAGAATGTATCAAAATTTTTTTTGCTATCGATGCTATTGTATGTAGCCGTTGTTCCCACCAAGGCTGATGATATAGCCAAGGTGACAGTTGGACTCACGCTGGATAGTACGGTTGTTGAAGCCGACTGTCAGGAGTTCGGCCGGCGGCTAGATGACATCGTTATCACACCCTCACAAGATTATATGCTGCTAAAATTCCGTGACCTAACCAAGGATGGTAAATGGATAAAGTTTAAGGGAGAACTTGGCGCCTATAGCCTGAAGGAGTCAAAGCTGCTGTGGACCAAACCATTCGACTATAGTAATTCTGCAGCTATTTGTACTAAGGATGGCATACTAACAGTTAAAAACAATAACAAGGTAACCATGCTCAATTCCCATACCGGCGAGGTTATCTGGCAGTCAAAATTCCATCCTGCGAAGGTCGACGACTCAACCCATATTGTGTTAGGCTATGCAGGTCGCCTCTCGGGTAAACTGAGCGCCTACGACCTCACCTCTGGTCAGAAGCTATGGACCGCAAACATACCCCATGTAAAGAATTGGGGCTGGAATCATGTGATTCGTGAGGACTCATTGCATTGGCTGGTGGTAGCCGATGATCTTAACAGATTGAACATTCATACGGGCGAGGTGAGTACTTACGATGCCAAGACAGGTGTGACTGATGTTAAAGCTTCTTTACTGATGGGACTGGCGATGGTTGGTGGTGCCGTGGCAGGTGCTATGATCTCAGGCAGTACTTACGTACCTTATTATTACAATCCAAGTGGCATGACCGATTCGAATGTTATTAACCACCTATACTCTAATGTGCTTCGCGACGACTCACTATATTACTTTGCCGACCGTCAGCATGTGGTGTGTCTCGACAGTATGATGAATACCGTTTGGAGCTACGACCTACCATCTAAGACATCGGCTTTTTCGCAGATTGTATGCGATGACAGTACACTATATATGTTTAATCTTGGCTTTGGTATGCAGGACGGCGTGCGCCGCAAAAAGATGGGACGTCCGTTTATCGCCTCGTTCGACAAGCGTACTGGTGCCTGCCGGTTTATGAATATGCTAAGCATGAAGAAAGATATGGTAGAGGATGCTATGCTTACACCTGACGGTGCATTCATGCTCTTCGACGATGCACTGGCTTATAAGCGCGAACTAGCCGACTCGGTGGTTACCATATCGCCATGGAATGTAGAACAGCATGGCAAACTTAGTGGCATCATCACCCAGCCTGTATATGCAGATTACAAGTATCACGGAATGTTTGAGTTGATTGCTTCTGATGGTATCTACTTCCCAGTGATAACAGAGAAAGGGGATATTCTTATGGTTGACAAGGAACTACGCACAGCCGATCATTATCCTGCTTCATCACTCTACTGGCCGCTGTGTATGGTGGGCGATCGCATGTGTATCTCGTCTTATGCCGGTGGCAGTCAGAATGTGTGGTTAGTAACATTACAAGGTGTGCCCGAACTTAAACTCACCATTCCCGTACATAGGGCAGGCATTGCCGGCAATAAGCTCTACCTACACAATGAGCGTGCCCTATACTCAATCCCGCTCAACTAAGTACGCAAAAGGGACGGTTCCTTTTGTGTACTTTTGTGTATTACAGTTTCTTTACCCAGGTGACGATATCGGATAGGACCTCCTCGGACATGGTTTCTTCGAGGGTGTAGTACTCATCAGGGCGACCTGTGGTGCAGTGTTGGAACATGTGGTTCAGACCTTCGTATTCCTTGATAACATTCTTCTTGTTTTTAGGCAACAGGCGACGCAGCACTGGGATGTTCATGTCGGCTGGTACCTGACAGTCTTTACTGCCATTGAGCGCCAGTACTGGGCACTTGGTGTTGGCGATGTTATCTGTGGGGTCGTAGTCCATAAAGTACGATACCCATGTGTTGGTTTTCATCATGCTGCGCAGTTGTTCTGCGCTGATGTTCTTGGTAAATGGATTGCCACTGGTATGGGCCTGATACAGCATGATGCTATCGCCCCTGACAGCAGGACCTGCCAGCGATACGACGAAATCCACTTTCTTCTGTGCAGCCAGCATAAAGGATATCAGACCGCCCTCGCTATGGCCCAGCAAGCCAACCTTCTTGAATCGCTTCTGCGCACGTAGCCACTCTATGCCTGCAATAGCGTCCTCGGCCACATCCAGGCTGGTGGTATGCTTAGTCTCGCCACCCACCGACTGCCCCACTCCACGATCGTCGTATCGCAGTGTGGCTATGCCAGCTCGCGCCAAGCGATCGGCAATCACAGCAAAGGGTTTATGATAGGCTACTTCTTCATCGCGATTCTCTGGTCCGCTGCCCGTCACCATTATCAGCACGCGTTTGGCTCCACCCTTAGGCACAGTAAGCGTGCCAGCCAGTGTGGCTCCTGCCTTGGTGTTGGTGAATGTCACCTCTTCTGTGGTGTAGGGGAATGGCCCCTTGGGTGTCTGTGGACGCTTAGGGCCATCGGGCGCTGTCTCCTTCATATTGAGTGGAATCTTTATGCCATTCTGGGTGAAGGTGCCTTGCAGATGGCCATCAACATAGCGTGCAGCGTATGTGGCGCCAATCGACTCGATTTTGATCTTTATCGAATCTTTAGTGAGCAGGTCGATGGTGGCAGGGATGCCTGTTGCACCCTGTGCAGGACTGTCGAGCGTGCACTTGCCATTCGCCACTCCAACTTCTGCGTATCACTTGTGCAGTAGCGGTCAGGCCTATACATGCTAAGGCAAAGGTGAAGAATAGTTTTTTCATTTTGCTTTCTGGATGAGATAGATGAATACAAAACCAATGATGCCAACTACTGCCACAATGCCTATACTCAACACTTTCATCAAGGGCGAGTTGGGACCAACAATAGCTATTGCGAGGCTCATT
>ONAK01000012.1 GCA_900315765.1 uncultured Prevotella sp.
ATGCCAGTACCGGCAACAATGGCGTGGAGCTCAACCTTCAGTTCATTGGCGAGCTTGCGACCCTTGGTCAGGAGTTCCTGGGAAACTTCTTGCACTTGTGTGCCTTCTATTTCGCAATATACAAATACATTGTTCATAATCTTATCTTTTTTTCAACACAAAGTCACAGAGTTACAGAGATTATTTCTGTGAGTCTCTGCGTCTCAGTATCTCTGTGTTTTATTTTATCCAATAATCTTTTCTTCCAGTAACTCTTTGATCATTCCCTCGATATCAGCATCAGAAGCCGTCAAAGTCTTCGACTCCTTAGCCTGGAACACGATGTTCTTGATGGCCTTTACCTTGGTAGGTGAGCCACTCAGACCGCACTGGTTAACATCGCCGTCAACATCAGCTACGCTCCACTGGTTCAGTGTCAACTCAGGGCGCTGCTCATACAGATAGTCGTATGGTGTGCCCTCTGCAGGACGCTCCATAGGACAGGTAGCGCGCTTGTACTTCATCACCAGCTTAGCGTTCTGGGGGCGACAAGGAGCGGCACTTCCGTTAACAGTGATAACCACTGGCAGAGGAGCCTCTACAGTCTCCACACCACCGTCGATCACACGCTTGATGGTAGCCTTACCATCCTTCACTGAAAGAACCTCCTCAGCGTATGTTACCTGGTTAAGGCCCAGTTTCTGAGCCACCTGAGGACCTACCTGAGCGGTATCACCGTCGATAGCCTGGCGACCACCAATCACGATGTCTACGTCGCCAATCTTCTTGATGGCAGTAGCAAGAGCGTAAGAGGTTGCGAGGGTATCAGCACCGGCGAAGAGACGGTCGGTCAACAACCAACCAGTATCAGCGCCACGATAAAGTCCCTGACGAATAATCTCACCTGCACGTGGAGGACCCATCGTGAGGATTCCTACTGTTGAGCCTGGATTCTGCTCCTTCAGGCGAAGGGCCTGCTCCAAGGCGTTCAAATCTTCTGGATTGAAGATGGCGGGCAGGGCTGCACGGTTTACGGTGCCTTCGGCAGTCATGGCGTCCTTACCCACGTTACGGGTGTCTGGCACTTGCTTGGCCAGCACAACAATCTTTAAAGCCATAATTATTAATAATGTGAATGAAATTTCAAAATCGGCTGCAAAGGTAGTGTTTTTTATGCATACAGCCAAATAAAATGCACAAAATTAGTCTAAATGTGCACAAATCTGGTATTTTGTGCAAAAAAAATCGGTGCTAACAAGAGCACCGAAGTTTGATTTTAATCAAAAGTTATAGTGGATAATCCTCAAAGGCATAGAGTACTGTGCTCAGGTAGCGCTCGCCAGTATCAGGCAGCAGAACTACTATCTTCTTTCCTTTGTTCTCTGGGCGCTTAGCCACCTGGATAGCTGCGTAGAGGGCTGCACCTGCAGAAATACCAACAAGCAGACCTTCTTGCTGCGCTATCTCGCGACCCGTGCGGATGGCATCGTCGTTCTCAACATCAAACACTTCGTCGATAACGTTTCCGTCGTAGGTCTTAGGTATGAACCCGGCACCGATACCCTGAATCTTATGAGGGCCACTCTGACCGCCGTTCAGCACAGGGCTCGACTTTGGCTCTACAGCAATAATCTTTACGTTTGGATTCTGCTCTTTCAGGAACTTTCCTGTACCAGAGATGGTTCCTCCAGTACCTACGCCACCAATGAAAATGTCAACTTTTCCATCGGTATCGCGCCAAATCTCAGGACCTGTTGTGGCATAATGCTTAGCAGGGTTAGCACCGTTCTCAAACTGCTGCAGAATGACTGCTCCTGGGATGGAGTCGCGAAGTTCCTCGGCAGCGCGGATGGCGCCTGGCATACCGTCTTTACCTGAGGTGAGACGAACCTCGGCACCATAGGCCTTTACAAGGTTTCTGCGCTCTACGCTCATGGTTTCAGGCATGGTAAGGATAAGATGATAGCCTTTGACGGCTGATACCAGTGCCAATCCTACGCCCGTATTTCCCGAGGTTGGTTCGATGATGGTGGCGCCTGGTGTCAGGATTCCCTTAGCTTCGGCATCCTCTATCATTGCGAGAGCGATACGGTCTTTAACGCTACCGCCAGGGTTGAAAAACTCTACTTTGGCTATCACTGGGGTGTCAAGCCCCTTGGCCTTTGAATACTTGTTGAGCTCCAATAGTGGGGTATTGCCCACGAGCTCTGTCAGTTGTTTTGCAATTTTTGTCATAATCCTTACCTTATTTTATTGATATTTAAAAATTTCTAACCTCTATGAATTACCACGGTGCAAAGGTACGACATTTTTCTGAATCCTGCAATAACTTTATTGTGGCATTTTGTATACCAAACGTTTGGTATATGACTAAAAAACGGGGTAAAAGCCCCGTTTTCCTTCTTAGATTTGATCGAAAGCCTGTTTCAGGTCGTCCAGGATATCGTCGATGTGCTCTGTACCGATACTCAGACGGATGGTGGCCGGCGTGATGTGTTGTTCGGCCAACTCCTCAGGACTCAGTTGTGAGTGAGTGGTAGTATATGGGTGAATAACCAGACTCTTTACATCGGCTACGTTTGCCAGCAGCGAGAATATCTGCAGGGCATCGATAAACTTCCAGGCCTCTTCCTGTCCGCCCTTGACCTCGAAGGTAAAGATGCTACCGCCGCCATTGGGGAAGTATTTCTGGTAGAGGGCGTGGTCGGGGTGGTTCTCCAAGGCAGGGTGGTGGACAGCAGCCACCTTCGGGTGCTTGCTGAGGAAGTCTACTACCTTCAGCGCATTTTCTACATGGCGTTCTACACGCAGACTCAATGTCTCTACACCCTGCAGCAGGATGAAGGCGTTGAATGGTGAGATGGCTGCACCTGTATCACGCAGGATGACGGCACGGATGCGGGTAACATAAGCTGCTGCACCAACAGCGTCGGCAAATACGATGCCGTGATATGATGGATCGGGCTTGGCCAGTGTGGGGAACTTGTCAGGATTGGCTTTCCAGTCGAATTTGCCACCATCAACGATAACGCCGCCAAGTGATGAACCGTGTCCGCCAAGGAATTTGGTGGCCGAGTGAACCACGATGTCAGCTCCGTGCTCCAAAGGACGGATGAGATATGGTGTGCCAAATGTGTTGTCGACAATGAATGGGATACCATGCTTATGTGCTACAGCTGCCACACCTTCCAGGTCGAGCACGTCGGAGTTTGGATTTCCGAATGTCTCTGCATATACTACCTTTGTGTTGGGTTTGATGGCTGCTTCCAGAGCCTCGAGGTCGTTGATGTTAATAATGGTGTTGCTGATGCCCTGTGTGGCCAAGGTATGGGTTATCAGGTTATAAGAACCACCATAGAGATTGTCGGCAGCAACAATGTGGTCGCCAGCCTGAACAATGTTCTGCAGTGCATAGGTGATGGCAGCAGCACCCGAGGCTACAGCCAGTCCGGCAACACCACCCTCGAGCGCAGCAACGCGATCTTCGAACACGCCCTGAGTAGAGTTGGTCAGTCTACCGTAGATGTTACCGGCATCGCGCAGTCCGAAGCGATCGGCAGCATGCTGTGAGTTATGGAACACATACGATGTAGTCTGATAGATGGGCACGGCGCGAGCATCAGTTGCTGGGTCGGCCTGTTCCTGTCCTACGTGAAGTTGCAATGTCTCAAAACGATAATTCTTTGTACTCATAATCTTACCCTTTCTTTTATTTAAATTGTTATTGTTTTCTTTTTTTCTTTTTTCTTTTTTCTTGCAACGGACTACAGGACTCTACGACTTTTTTTCTTTTATAGGATTAATCAGTCCTTAAGTCCTGATGTCCGTTGCTAAAACTTTCTGGGTGCAAAATTAATAGTTTTGGAAATATCTTCCAAATTTCTTGTGTAATTCAGAAAATATACCTAATTTTGCAGCCGATAAAGAATAACTTTCCAATTCGGGCTTTTCTTGAGCCCCCTAACAGAATAAAATTCCAAGATATGGCAGAAATTCTTGACGAAACCGACTTGCAGATACTGAAAACGCTGCAAAAAAATGCTAAATTGACCACAAAAGAGTTGGCCGATGCTGTTCATTTAACCCCAACCCCCGTTTTTGAACGCCAAAAACGTTTGGAGCGTCAAGGGTATATTAAGAAGTATGTAGCCATCCTCGACCCGGAGAAATTGAACCAAGGCTTGTTGGTTTTCTGTAAGGTAAAGCTCCAGCAGATTAACCACGAGATGGCCGACTCGTTCACTCGTCGCATCATGCGCATACCAGAGGTTACCGAGTGCTACAATACATCGGGTGCTTACGACTATTTATTAAAAGTACGTGCGCGCGATATGAAGCAATATCAGGAGTTCGTCCTCAATAAGTTGGGTGACATTCAGAACATCAGTGCCATTGAGAGTACATTTGTAATGGCCGAGGTAAAACAAAACTACGGAATTAACGTTTAAACTTTCCTACTCTTTATAGAAAAAAACATCTATTTGATGTAGATTGGATTTTTTTTTGTAATTTCGCGGCCGATAAGTTTATTGAGATATTGAAGAAATGACAAACGGAATTTATACTATCCTGCTGCTTATTCTGAGCAATGTGTTTATGACATTTGCATGGTATGGTCATCTGCGCCTGCAACAGTCGGGCATTTCAACCAACTGGCCCTTATATCTGGTGATAGCCTTCTCGTGGGTGATAGCCTTCTTCGAATATTGCTGTCAGGTACCAGCCAATCGCATCGGATTTGTAGATAATGGTGGCCCGTTCAGCCTGGTTCAGCTTAAAGTCATCCAAGAGTGCATCTCGCTGGTGGTGTTTGCCATCATCGCCAATTTCATCTTCCAGCACGAGGAGTTGCATTGGAATCACGCGGCAGCGGCACTTTGTCTGGTAGCAGCAGTTTACTTTGTCTTTATGAAGCCATAAAGGTATGATTGACAGAGAGACGATAGATAAGATTATGGACGCCACCAACATTGTTGATGTGGTGAGCGAGTTTGTGACGCTGAAAAAAGCAGGCGTAAACTATAAAGGTTTGTGCCCGTTTCACGATGATAAGACACCATCGTTCATGGTGTCGCCCACTAAGCAGATATGCAAGTGTTTCTCGTGTGGTGAGGGCGGAACTGCCATCAACTTCCTGATGAAACATGAGCAGATAACCTATCCCGAGGCACTGCGATGGTTGGCCAAGAAATACAACATCGAGATTCAGGAGAAGGAGCTGACTGACGAGGAGAAGCAGGAACAAAGCGATCGCGAGTCGATGTTTATCGTCAACGAGTGGGCCATGAACTATTTTAAGGATGTGCTGAATAATGATCCTGATGGTGTGGCCATCGGGCGCCAGTATTTCCGTAGCCGAGGCATACGCGATGACATTGTCGAGAAGTTTAATCTGGGCTTCTCGCTGAGTAAGCGCGATGCTTTAGACCTTGCTGCCAAGAAGGCAGGCTATAAGGAGGAGTTTCTGATAAAGACAGGCCTTTGTATCAAGGGCGAGAAAGGTGTTTACGACCGTTATGCAGGTCGTGTAATCTTTCCTTGGTTCAACGTGAGCGGCAAGGTGGTGGCCTTTGGCGGGCGCCTGCTTGATGCCCGTACAAAAGGTGTGCAACAGAAGTATGTGAACTCGCCTGATTCCGAGATCTACCATAAGGAGCGCGAGCTCTACGGCCTGTATCAAGGCAAGAAGGCCATAGCCAAGGAAGACTGCGTGTATATGGTCGAGGGCTATACCGATGTGATTGCCATGCACCAGTGCGGACTGGAGAATGTGGTGGCAAACTCTGGTACGGCGCTATCGAAACACCAGATAAAACTGCTCCGTCGCTTCACGCCCAACATCATCTTGCTGTATGATGGCGACGAGGCCGGCATACATGCTGCGATGCGAGGAACCGACATGCTGTTGGCTGAGGGCATGAAGGTGAAGGTGCTGCTGCTGCCTGATGGTGACGACCCGGATTCTTTCTCTCGCAAGCATACGGCTACAGAGTTTAAGGCCTATATCGAAGAACACGCAGAGGACTTTATCGAGTTCAAAACCAAACTCACGGTTGAGAACGTAAACGATCCTGTCAAGCGCTCGGAGGCCATCGGTGGTATCGTGAAGAGTATATCGATGGTTGACGACCAACTGCTGCGCGATGAATATCTCACCCAACTCTCACGCCGTCTGGGCATCAAAGAGGAGACCCTGCTGAACTCTATGAACGGCATGATTAGTCATGACCGCGAGGAGAAAGAGAAAGAATATAGTCGCGAACAGGCCCAGGAAGCTCTGCAGCGCGAGAAAGAAGGCAAGCCCATGGCCATCGGCCTGCATACCACCAACGACCAGATCGGTCAACTCGAAGAGATGCTGATGAAGACTATCGTCCGCGATGGCGAAAAGGTGATATACGAGAACGTTGCTACTGCCGACGGGGGAACGATAGATCTCACAGTGGCTCAGTTCATCGATTACGACCTAGGCTCAGACGGACTGAGTTTCAAGAACCCCATCTATAACAAGATACTGCAAGAGGTGGTGGCTCATATCGGCGAAGAGGATTTCAAAGCCGAGTCCTTCCTTATGCGTCATCCTGACTATGAGGTAAGTTCTGTGGCTGCTCATCTGGCAGTCGATCCTTATCAGTTAAGCAAGAGTTTCCAGATGAAGGATCGCGAGGGTGGACTTCGCCAGCATGTAGAACATCTGGTGCTCGACTTTCGTTACTACTGTCTGAAGGAGAAAGTGGAGGAGCTGAAAGCGGCCTTAAAGGATTGTAAGGATGACTATATGTCCATTCTGCAGGAGTTGGCACGTGTTGACAGTATTTACAAGGAGTTAGCCAAAAAACTGGGAAGATGATCTGGTTCAACATGATACTGATAGTCTACTACGTGTTGGTAGTCATCGCCATTGTTCATGTGGTGATGGACAACCGCCAACCCGCCAAGACGATGGCATGGGCGCTGGTGATATACTTTGTGCCTGTGGTTGGTATCGTGTTCTATCTCTTCTTTGGCATCAACCATCGTAAGGAGCGTTATGTCAGCGAGCGCTCAATGAATCAGCTCACCAAACGCTCGATGCTGGAGTTTGCCGAGCAGCAGAACCTCCGTCTGCCCGACAAGCACAAACCGCTGATCGACTTGTTTGTGAATCAGAATCTTTCGTTGCCCTTCAAGGATAATCTGGTGGATATCTGTACCGATGGCTATCAGTTTATTGCCGAGCTGATGGAGGACATTGGTCGGGCCAAGGAGCACATACATATAGATATGTATATATTTGCCGAAGATCCATTGGGCACGCTTGTGGCTGATGCACTGATAGACAAGAGGGCCCAGGGGGTTGAGGTAAGACTGGTGTACGACGATGTGGGATGCTGGAATGTGCATCACCAGTTCTTTGAGCGCATGCGTGAGGCAGGTATAGAGGTGAGATCGTTTATGCCCGTAAGGTTCCCTTCGTTTACCAGTAAGGTCAACTATCGCAACCACCGCAAGATCATCGTGATCGACGGCAGAGTGGGGTATATCGGCGGTATGAACATTGCCCAGCGCTATGTGAAGGGTAATGATGAGCAGCCCTGGCGCGACACGATGCTAAGGGTTACCGGCGGAGGCGTTCATGCTTTGCAGCGGGCTTTCCTAGTCGACTGGTATTTCGTGGACCGCACATTGCTTTCCGATCGTAAGTACTATCCACGCTGCGAGGATATCTCCAATAACTGTCTGGCTCAGGTAGTCACCAGCGGTCCCACCACGCCTTATCCTGAAATCCAGCAGGGCTATGTGCGCATCATCCTTGGTGCCAAGCGTTATCTGTATCTCGAAACACCTTATTTCCTGCCCAACGAGTCGGTGCTCTTTGCCTTGAAGACTTCAGCTCTGGGTGGTGTCGATGTCAGGGTGATCTGTCCGCGCCGCAGCGATGCCAGGTTTGTGGAGTGGGCCAGTCGTAGCTATCTGCGTGAGATACAGGAGGCTGGAGTAAAGGTTTATCTGTATGAGGCAGGGTTCCTCCACTCAAAGATGCTGGTGTGCGATGACTCCATCACCACTTGTGGCTCGACCAATCTTGATTTCCGCAGTTTCGAGAATAACTTCGAGGCCAACATCTTCTTCTTCGACGAGGGACTGGCTCTGCGAATGAAGAATGTCTTCCTTCGCGACCAAGAGCAGTCGGTATCGCTCCAAGCCGCTATAGAACGGATGAATAACGGATTCTTTGTACGTTTGTGGGAGAGTGTTACAAGGATGCTGTCGCCCCTTTTCTAATTTCTGAAAATCGAAAAGTTCACACTGCCGTAAGTGCGATGCTCAACAAAATGAGGATCGCTTGAGAAGTCGTTCTCCTTGCCGTGCTCAAACACCAGTATACCACCTTCCTTAAGCATGCCGCGCTCAAAGATCAGTCCAGGAATGGTGGGCAGTTCTTTAAGTGCATAGGGTGGGTCGGCAAAGATGAAGTCAAACTGCTGTTTGCACGATTTGATATAGCGGAACACGTCGCCGCGTAGTGGTAGGATTTTGGGTGTTAGGGGTTGGGTGTTGGGTGTTAGTTTTTTGATGCAGTCGCATATAAACCTGTGGTGGTCGCGGTCCATCTCTACGCTCACCACCTGTTCGCAACCGCGCGAAAGGAGTTCGAGCGAGATACTGCCTGTGCCCGAAAACAAGTCGAGGGCTTTGATGCCTTCGAAATCAATATAGCGTGCGAGCACATTGAAAATGTTCTCCTTGGCAAAATCGGTCGTTGGGCGCGCCTTGAACGAGCGAGGAATGTCGAAATGCCTACCTTTATAGATGCCTGTAATTATTCTCATCGTCCGCGGGTTATGAGGGTTATCAAATCGTATGGCATACCTTTAATCTTGGTGGCGGGAGCATCCTGGAATTCAGCCTGGGCATTTATCAGGTAAGCATTCTGCAGGAATCGCTTCAGTTCCTGCAGCAGCCACTCTTGTTCAGGTATGTCGCCAAGAATATGCAGCTCGTCGTGTTCGCTCTCCAGTCTTAGCTGTTTCCACACATATAGCAGGTAGTATAGTGCATCGTGGGCTTGAGCAGTATCGAAACTGTTGCAGAACTTAAAGCGGTTCTGCTGGAAACTGAATACCTCGAGTTGCTTACCGTGGAAATAGCCGTACAGCTTGTTGCGATGCCCAGTAAAACTGCGCTGGTGGAGTTGACGCCACACGGGAGTCATCGAGTGAACAAAAGTAACACCATTGTCAAAACGGTCGCGAATAACCGTATCAAGGTTCTTGTTGATAGCAAAGAGGCATACGGCCTTCAAGTCGGGCAGTACGTCGTAATAGATCACGCGTTTCTCCTGACCTGCCGGATATGAGAAAGAGAAGATATCCTCCATCTCTGTCTCGTCGAACTGCTCAACAGGTACCAGCAGCGATGGCGTCTCTACCATGACCTGAACCTTGGTGGCGTCGGCATCGGCACAGTAGCCGGTCTTAAAGGCTTCGCGCAGATTGGCCGACATCGATATGCCGCCCTTCACAACGTAAGGACGGAACATGATAGGCTGCTCGGTGCTGGTGGCATCGAGTGTGGTGAATGAGAGCGTGTTTCGCCCTATGCGTATAATCGTCTTTTTCGCGTCCATCTACTTCACGTTCATCACACTGGCCACGCACAGTGCAAACAAGCACACTGCTATCACAGCCAGCACAATATTCACTATTTTATTGTTCATCTGCATAACTTGGGTGCAAAATTAATAAAAATCCGTGAAATCCGCGTAATCCGTGCCAAAAAAATATTAACTTTGCATCCGAAATGATAAGCGACGAACTTAAATACCGCATCCGCGAGGCTATGGGCATGGTGCCTACGGCTGAGCAAGAGCACGCCATCGACGTGTTCTCGCTCTTTATGAGCGACCGCGACGACCAGGTGGCGATGATTCTTCGTGGCTCGGCAGGAACGGGTAAGACCACCTTGGCTGGTGCCATCGTGCGCGCCATGGCCAGTCTCAAGCAGAAGATGATTCTGCTGGCCCCTACAGGGCGCGCAGCCAAGGTCTTTTCGCTCAATGCCGGTCACCCTGCCTATACCATCCATCGCCGCATCTATCGCCAGAAGAGTGCTGGCGATTTATCGTCATTTAATCTGAATGCCAATCTGAACCGCGATACCTTGTTTATGATTGATGAGGCCTCGATGATTGCCAATCAAGGCTATGGCGAGAGTGCGTTTGGTAGTGGTTGCCTGCTCGACGACCTCATGCAGTTTGTGTATAGCGGTCAGAACTGTCGCATGGTGCTGGTGGGCGATAAGGCCCAGTTGCCACCAGTGGGCGAGGATGAGAGTCCAGCTTTGATGGGCGATGTGCTGCGAGCCTATGGCATGAAGGTCTACGAGTGCGACCTCAATCAGGTGCTCCGCCAGAGTGAAGATTCAGGTATCCTGTGGAATGCTACTCAGATAAGAGGTGGAGATTTAGTTTTGCCGAAAATTAAATTCCACGGTTTCCCTGATATCGTGAATGTGCCTGGCGATGAACTGATAGAATCGCTCGCTACCAGCTACAGCCATGCTGGTATGGACGAGACTATGGTTATCTGTCGTAGCAATAAGCGCGCAAATATCTATAACCAAGGCATCCGTAACACCGTTCTCGATCGCGAAGATGAGCTATGTCGCGGCGACCAGCTCATGATAGTTAAGAACAACTATTATTGGACAGAACAGTCAAAGGAAATCCCTTTTATTGCCAATGGCGATATTGCTGTGGTTCAGCGTGTGCGTAATATCCATGAACTATACGGATTCCGATTTGCTGAGGTCACCATGACGCTGCCCGATTACGACGACTACGAGCTCACGGCTACCGTCATTCTCGATTCGCTAACAACTGAATCGCCTGCCTTGTCGCGCGAGCAGCAGGAGCAGTTATACAATGCTGTTATGGAAGATTATGCTGATGTGCCACAGAAAGTAGAGCACATAAAAAAACTGAAGAGCGATAAGTACTATAACGCCCTGCAGATAAAATACGCTTATGCCGTGACCTGTCACAAGGCCCAGGGCGGTCAGTGGGCCCATGTCTACGTAGACCAGGGCTACATGACCGACGATATGCTCACCCCCGACTATATCCACTGGCTCTACACCGCCTTCACCCGCGCCACCGAAAAACTCTTCCTAGTCAACTGGCCCCAAACCCAGACTGAATCCCCCTCAGGCAATAAAGAATAAAAATAACTCCCTCTCCTTGTCATGTCGAGCATCCCCCCTTTTTTGTCATTCCGAGCGTAGTCGAGGAATCTCTGCGGCTTTTGCCGCTTGCGCCCAAAGGCGCATTTGTGAGATGTCTCCACGCGCTAACGCTTGGTCGACATGACAAGGGAGGGATAGACGCTTGGTCAGTCCTGTTAGTACTGTTCTTGCGTCCCTCCGGTAGCAAGCGAGCAGAGCTCGAGCGGTCCGTTGCTATCCTATAGTCCGTTTCTAAAAAAAATTAATATGTCATCACAGGCTCAAGGGTCTTGGCCTCTTCTACCATTTTGGCGATTTCGCTTACAGCAGGTACGCGGCCGCAGATGTGGAACTGGGCATTGATCTCCTCGAGCTTGGGCTGGAGGTTCTCGGGAACACGATGACGGAACTCCTTAACGGTGTCAACACCAGCCTTCTCGAGTAACTCGGCAAACTGAGGTCCTACACCGTTTACACGGAACAGATCGGCATGGTTGGTCCAGCGCAGAATCAGTTTCTCGGGGATACCAGTAGCTTCAGCCAACTCCTTACGTCCCTTTGGGGCAGCACACTTTGCCAGCAGTTCGCTTACCTTGTTAATACCAGCGGCAGTCAGTTTCTCAGCGTAAACTTCGCCAACACCTTCAATGTCAATAATCTTGTAATCCATAATAAATAGTTTTTAAGTTAATGGTGAATAGATTCGTTGCTGCAAATATAGTTATTTTTTGCTACGGATGTTACGGATTATACAGATTTTTATTAACTTTGCAGCAAAATTAACATAAGATGATGATTGCATTGTATATTATTATAGGTATAGCAGTGGGAGCCGTGGTGCTCTATCTGCTGATGGACCGCCGTATGGATGCCTTGCGCATTGCAGGCGGTAAGGCCGATATAGAACTGAAGATGAAAACAGAGCAACTGGCAGAGAAGACCAGTCGCCTACAGCATCTTGAGGCAGAGAACAAAACCCTGCATGCCAAGGCCGAATCGCAGGGCCGCGAGCTGCAGCTGCTGCATCAGCAGATGACCGAGGAGCTGCAGCGCAACGAGGCGCGATTTAAGAACATGGCGCAACAACTGCTGGAACAGAGTGCGTCTAAGCTGAAGGAGTCGAACACCGAGACCATGACAGGCATCACCCAGCCGCTGAAGGATGCCATCGCCAATATGCAGAAGGCCATCAACGACAATCAGAAGGAGTCGGCAGCCCATTCTGCCTCATTCCGCGAGCAGATGCTGATGATGATGCAGCAGACACAACAACTGGGCGAGAAGGCCGAAAGTCTGACCAACGTGCTGCGCCGCGACAACAAGGTGAGCGGCAACATGGGCGAGATTATTCTGGGCGACCTGCTCACATCGCAGGGACTGACCGAAGGTATACATTACGAGGTGCAGGCTCGTCTGCGCGACGAACTGGGGCGCCCCATGAAGCACGATGAGACTGGAAAAGAGATGCAGCCCGACGTGATATTACACTACCCGCAAGGTCAGGATGCCATCATCGACTCGAAGGTGTCGCTGGTGGCCTACGAGAAATACGTGAATGCCGAGTCGGCCGAGGATAAGGAGCGTTACTTGCAGGATCACATCAAGAGCGTGCGCCAGCATGTAAACGAATTGGCGCGTAAAGACTATTCCAAGTACGTCAAGAACGGGCGCGATGTGATTGATTTTGTGATTATGTTTGTACCGTTTGAATCGTCGCTACAGCTGGCATTGGCCAATGACCCTACGCTGTGGCGCGAGGCTTTCGAGAAGAAGGTGTTTGTAACTGGCGAGCAGAACCTGCTAGGTATCTTACACATGATTCATATTGCCTGGGTACAGAACCAGCAGGCTGAGAATCAGGAGAAGGTGTTCGGTCTGGCCGAGCAGTTGCTTGACCGTCTGGGTGATTTCGTTCAGCGGTATAACGACCTGGGGGCTAAGATCGAGGCTGTGCAGAAGGCCTACGACAACACCAACAACAAGCTCATAACCGGTCGCCAGAGTGTTACCCAAAAGGCCCAGGAGCTCATCACCCTAGGAGCCAAGGAAAACCCCAACCGCAAGATTCCAATGCCAGAGATCGGAATAGAGTAATAAATATGGGAGTATATATTAGCGAGGAGATTTGGGAGTTTGATCTGGAGGCGGCGCTGAAGGAGATTTCGGAACAGCGGCGCGAACAGGCCCTGAAGTTTAAATTTGAACAGGGCCAGAGACTCTGTGTGCTGGCCTATCAACTGCTGAAGCAAGGTCTGCAGAAAGAATATGGCATCACAGACAACCCTATCTTCGAATACAACGAGCATGGCAAGCCCAGCATCGTGGGCCACCCTGAGATTTACTTCAACCTGAGCCACTGCAAGGAGGCCGTAGTCTGCGCTATCAGCGACAAGCCCGTAGGCGTTGACGTAGAATCACATCGTGAGTTTAAGGACAGTTTGGTAAACTACACGATGAACGATGAAGAAAAGGCAGAAATTGAGAAATCCGATAACCCTGCCGCCACATTCATCCGTCTGTGGACCATGAAAGAGGCTACCGCAAAACTCATCGGCACCGGTATCACCAACGACGTAAAATCACTTATCAACCCCACGAAATATAAATATACTACCACAGAGAAAGAAAGTTATATTTATACCATTTGTTCTTTCAGCAACGGACCACAGGACTAAAACGACTTTCCTCCCCCTCCTTGTCATGTCGAGCAACCACCCCCTATTGTCATGTCGAGCGTAGTCGAGACATCTCTGCGGCTTTAGCCGCTTGCGCCCAAAGGCGCATTTATGAGATCTCTCCACGCGCTACGCTTGGTCGAGATGACAGGGTGGAAAAAGGACGCTTGGTCGAGATGACAGGGTGGAAAAAGGACGCTTGGTCGAGATGACAGGGTGGAAGAAGTCCTGTTAGTCCTATAGTCCGTTGCTAAAAAAAATTATTTAATGAGATTGCCGAGGATGTCGCGGGTGAGTTCCTTGGTGATGGTGCGGGTGGCGGCGCTAGTGGCATTCTTGGCCACGCGACCAGTGGTGGAAGTGCGACTCTTGGTTTTCTTGCCAGTCACCTTGTCGCTGACGTAGGTACCAAGTATGGTGGCGAAGGTGGATGCGACGGCAGTAAGGACGGCCTTTAGTACCTTGCTCATGATACCTGGTTTCTTCTTTTCTGCTTTGGCCTCTGGCTGCGGGATATCAATCTCGGTCTGTTGCTGCTCTTGCTCCTGCAGAGCGCGCTCTGCATCGGCCATCAGTACCTCGAAGGCACTCTCGCGGTCGATAGGTGTGTCGTATTTGCCATAGATACGACTCTGCTTGATGATGTCGAGACGCTGTCCCTCGGTGACTGCACCAATCTGTGAGAGTGGGAACAGTATCTTGGCACGCTCCACCATATTGGGGGCTCCCTTCTCGTCGAGGAAGCTGACCAAGGCCTCACCTGTCTCCAGGTTCATGATGGCCTCGTCGGTCTTGAACTCAGGATTGGCTCTAAACGTATCAGCGGCTGTCTTAACGGCTTTCTGATCCTTAGGTGTGTAGGCTCTTAAGGCGTGCTGAACGCGATTGCCTAGCTGACCAAGAATATTCTCAGGAATATCTGTTGGACTCTGGGTGATGAAGTAGATGCCAACACCCTTTGAACGGATTAGGCGTATGACCTGCTCAATCTTATCGAGTAGGGCTTTTGATGTGCCTTCGAAGAGCATGTGGGCTTCGTCGAAGAAGAACACCAGCTTGGGTAATGGCAGGTCGCCAACCTCGGGTAGGGTGGAGTAGAGCTCTGAAAGCAACCACAACAGGAAGGTGGAATATAGCTTAGGCTGCATCATCAGCTTGTCGGCAGCCAATACGTTCATGATACCCTTGCCGCCCTCGGTCTGCATCAGGTCGTAGATGTCGAACGATGGCTCGCCAAAGAACTTGTCGGCACCTTGGTTTTCCAGTTGGAGTAATGCGCGCTGGATAGCACCTACGGATGCTGATGAAATGTTGCCATATTTGGTGGTATACTCCTTGGCGTTTTTTGAGACATAGTCGAGCATGGCACGCAGGTCCTTTAAGTCGAGGATGAGCAATCCGCGCTCGTCGGCAATCCGGAATACGATGTTGAGTACACCGTCTTGTGTCTCGTTCAGTTCGAGCAGGCGCGACAGCAGCTGTGGCCCCATCTGCGAGATGGTGGCACGCATGGGATGGCCTTGCTCGCCGAACACATCGAAGAAGCGAACAGGACAACTCTGGAACTCCGGATTCTCAATCTGAAACTCGGGCAGGCGCTTCTCGATGAAACCACTCATCTTGCCGACCTGTGAGATGCCAGAGAGGTCGCCCTTCATATCGGCCATAAAGCAGGGTACGCCAGCCTGGCAGAATGTCTCGGCCATCACTTGTAGGGTAACGGTCTTACCTGTACCTGTTGCTCCTGCTATCAAACCGTGGCGGTTGGCCATCTTTCCTGTGATACTCAATGCTCCGTTAGAGCTATGGGCAATGTAAAGCCCTCTTTCCTTATCGAACATACTATTTAATGTTTTTAGGTTACAGCTGCAAATATACAAAAAATCCCGTCAACTTTGACGGGATTCTGTATTTTTTTTAGTTGTATTTCAAAATTTGTCCTGGTCTCAAGCGGATGGTCTTGCCAATGCGGTTGAGCTTGCAGAGCTTATCAACGGTGGTGTGATGCTTGCGGGCAATGGCCTGCAGGGTATCACCCTTCTTAACCTTGTGGAAGTGTACGTTAGGAGTTGTACGTGCGGGCGAAGCAATGGCCAGCTCATCATCCTGATCGCTGTCGCTTGTAGTAACACCACCAACACCGCGCAGACGTGTGGCCTGAGCTGACTCTGAAGCATACTTGTGGCGGTTGAAGGTATAGAAGTCGCCTACAACATCCTGATTGCGGAAGTCGAACATCAGGGCTGGGTTCAGGGCTACGCCACAGAGACGAGTCTCGAAGTGGAGGTGAGAACCGGTGCTACGACCAGTGTTACCACCAAGTCCGATGGGCTCACCTGCCTTCACCTCCTGATTTTCAACAACCAGGTGCTTTGACATGTGACCATAGATAGTCTCCAGACCATTGTGGTGGCGGATAACTACATACTTACCATAACCCTTTGGCTCATATTTTACGATACGGATTTTACCACTGAAAGCGGCACGGATAGTATCGCCAATGTATACCTTGATATCGAGACCTTTATGCTGGCGTCCCCAACGTGCTCCGAAGTTTGAGGTAACAACACGGCTGTCGGTAGGCATGTGGAAACCTCTCAAGTCGATGCGGAATGAATCGGGGAGGGCTGTTTCGCGATGTGCGTAAACGTTGTTCCAATCTTCGTAAAGGTCGGCTGATGGATTGTATTTCTCTTCCTGCTCAATGATTCTTTTGAGGACCATTGAGTCGACCGCCTTCATCTTGCGGTCTACGGGTGCCTGCTTAGCCAACAGATCCTGAGCGGACGCGGGAACCGCTACAAAAGCTGTAAAAGCTAAAACGGCAAATTTCTTTATCTTCGTAATATTCATATTCTAATTTTGTATCCTTTTAGTTGAGTTAATTATCAAAAAACCGATGCAAAGGTACTAATAATGTATGAAAATCCGGAAAATATTGGGCTTTTTTGTTCACTTTTAACACTTTTGCCCTCTATTTTTTATTTTTTCAATTCAATATTCCCTTTATAGTCAATTTTTGCCTGATTATATGGAATATCCGATTCACTCAGGCGTTTCATCTCTAAAGCTACTCTTTTTTTCTTGTCAGTACGGGGACCGATCCCCTTGGCTTGAAGGAAGGAATGAATTTTCCCTTTGAGGAAGGATCCGTCCTTGTTTATGCTTATTTCCACGATGGGTGCATAGGCGGATATGCCTTTCAGATTAACGTTGTATGGTGTACAGAAGTTTCCTAAGCTATAGGCTATGAAGCGATTCTTGTACACCTCGATGGCACGAACTACATGCGGACCATGCCCGTAAATCACATCTGCTCCATGGTCAACGCAGAAGTGAGCTAACTGGCGTAGCGAACCGCGATTCTCTTCAAGGAACGTCTCGGTGCCATCAGGCAGATGCCTCTTGCTGCGCCCCTCGGCTCCACCATGAAACGAGACGATGACCAGATCGCATTTTGCCACTAAATCGTCAACGATGCGGCCAACAGTTGCTAAATCGAGATGCTTGATTGTATAACTGTTGTGGCCAAAGGCGCACAAACCTATTTTCAAACCTTTCCGCTCGATGATAGCGCTCTCTGTGCGCCCCTCGATACCTGCATAAAGAATGCCTTGAGCATGTAATACGCGCTCGGTTGACTCGATGCCCTCCAGACCAAAATCGTGGGCATGATTATTGGCCATGCTCATAAAATCGAAACCGGCTTCCTTGAGCAGATGACCATAGCTGGTGGGGGTACGGAAGGCGTAAGAGTTGGGACCGTCGCCCTTGGTGCTCTCGCCACCATCGCAGATGGCGCCCTCAAGATTGCCTACGGCAAGGTCGGCATTTTTGAGAATATTTTTCGTATCTTTAAAAAGATACCGACCATCGTGGGCAGGGAGCATGATGCTGGGGAAAGTGGTGCCCATCATGACATCGCCTGTCATGGCGATATGCAGCTCTTGCGCATGGCCTGCCATACAGCATGTCATGAACGTAAGCAAAAAAAGTTTCTTAACCATGTGGTTTACAGTTGTATTCTTCTTGCACCTACATAACGCTTAGCATAGCCTGAGTCTGTAGAGTTGCTGATCTTCACACCACTGTTGGTACTTGCGTGGATAAAAGTGAAGTTCTGCGTAACGGGATCCACATCGACCACGATGCCTACATGACCGACATTACGACCTGAACGTGGACTGGTAAAGAATACCAGATCGCCACACTGCAGTTCAGCGCGGGTAATGGGGGTGTTGCGTGCATACTGATCTCTCGATGAGGCTCCGATGAATACATCTGTCATCTGCTTGTATACGTAGCTTGTGAAACCAGAACAATCGAAAGCGCTTGGACCTTTGGCTCCTGAACGATAGCGTGTGCCAAGATGTGAGAAAGCCTCACTCATCAGCATCTCTGTTCGCTCGAATGCCTCGTTCTGATTGCTCTGTGGACCATAGATGAAATCGAAATTGCCAATCTCTGCTTCTTCCTCATCAGGAGCCTGATCAGGATTAACCTTTCCAAGAGCCATATCGCTCATAGAAAGCATCATCATTAGGGCAAATATAAACAATTTCTTCATGTCGATTGATCCGTTAGAAAAAGATTTCAAGTGCAAAGATAAGAAAAAATTTCAATATATGTGCTCGGTAACAGCCTGTGTTAACATTGTTTAGGGTTCTTTTGTATAAAGATTGTTTGCGTTAACATCATGAGATGGCAGCCCAATTGATGTTGGTTTTTCGCAGTTGGCGCAGTCGGTTCCAGAGCATGGCAAACTTATCAGACTTGCATTCCGGGTCTTCGTCAATGATTTTTTGCGCCTCGTCTCTGGCCATCTGTACAATCTGTCCGTCGCGTGCGATATCGGCTATCTTCAGGTCGAAAGCCACACCGCTCTGCTGGGTGCCTTCAAGGTCGCCAGGACCACGCAGCTTCAGGTCGGCCTCGGCAATGCGGAATCCATCGTTGGTGTCGCACATGATGTCGATGCGCTTGCGGGTTTCTTCGCTCAGCTTCAGAGGGGTGACGAGGACGCAGTACGATTGGTCGGCACCACGGCCAACACGTCCGCGGAGCTGATGCAGCTGTGCCAAACCAAAGCGCTGGGCTTCGAGTATCACCATGACTGATGCGTTAGGAACATTCACGCCAACCTCGATAACCGTTGTGGCCACAAGTATCTGAGTTTCACCGCTCACAAAGCGCTGCATCTCTTCTTCCTTGTCCTTAGGTTTCATGCGGCCATGCACCTTGCTGAGTCTGAATTCGGGGAAGGCTTCTTTCAGCACCTCGAAACCGTCTTCAAGGTTCTTCAGGTCGCTTTTGGCGCTCTCTTCAATCAGGGGGAAGACAATATACACTTGTCGCCCTTCGCGTATCTGATTGCGGATACCATCGTAGAGTGATGTCATGCGTGAGTCGAACACGTGGGTGGTCTTGACTGGTTTGCGCCCAGGAGGCAGCTCGTCGATGACACTCACGTCCAGATCGCCATAAAGCGTCATGGCCAAAGTGCGTGGGATGGGGGTGGCTGTCATCACGAGTACGTGGGGCGGATTGGCACTCTTACTCCACAGTTTGGCACGCTGGGCCACACCGAAGCGGTGCTGCTCGTCGACCACTACAAAGCCAAGACGGGCAAACTGGACGGTATCCTCGATGACTGCATGGGTGCCTACCAGAATATGGATGGTGCCATCCAGCAAACCCTCAAGAACCTCCTCACGGCGCTTGCCTTTCACAATACCTGTCAGCAAGGCTACACGCAGATTCATATCCTTCAGGAATCCCATGATGGTTTGCAGGTGCTGCTCTGCCAGGATTTCGGTTGGGGCCATGATGCAGGCCTGATAGCCGTTGTCGATGGCTATGAGCATCGACATGAGGGCCACGAGGGTTTTACCGCTACCTACATCGCCTTGCAACAGTCGGTTCATCTGGCGTCCTGAGCCCATGTCCTTGCGTATCTCTTTGATGACACGCTTCTGGGCGCCTGTCAGGGGGAATGGCAGATACTGGCTGTAGAAAGTGTTGAAGACCTCGCCTACAGTAGAAAAAACATAGCCGCGAAACTTGCGACGCTGGTCGCTCGCGTACCTTAATATATTAAGCTGGATGAAAAAGAGCTCTTCAAACTTCAGTCTGAGTCGGGCCCGCTCCAGGTCTTTGGCATTCTGCGGATAATGGACGGTTCTTAACGCCTCGTCCCTACTCATAAACCTTTGGCAACGGACTACAGGACTAAAATCATCCCCGCTGTTAAGAATGAAAGGAGGGAGGGTTTCGGGTTGGGGTGGGAGCTTCTCGATAAGCGTTTTGGTGAGTCGTTCGATGGCACGCGAGTTGAGACCGCTCTTCTTCATCTTCTCAGTCGTATTGTAATACGGCTGAAGACCCATCGTAGAGAGGTCGACCTTAGAAGCATCGTCAAGGTCGGGATGCGTGAAATTGATGCGGTTATTGAATACGGTGGGTTTGCCAAACACCAGATACTGCACACCTATCTTATAATTCTGTTTGGCGTATTTGCCACCATTAAACCAGGTTAGGTCGCAGATACCCGTGCCATCGGTGAAGTGTGCCACCACGCGCTCCTTGCGTGGTCCCATGGCAAAGGTCTCGAAACTCAGGATGTGGCCCACAACCTGTACGAATGGTATGTCGCCTGTGAGTTCGTGGATGGTGTAAATCTTCGAACGGTCAACATATTTATATGGATAGTATTCCAGCAGGTCGCCATAGCTGTTGATGCCAAGCTCGTTGCTCAGCATCTTTTTGCGGTTGGGCCCTACCCCCGGCAAGAATTTAATATCTTGATCAAGTATATCCATATTTTTCTTTTTTTGGCAACGGACTACAGGACTAAAGGACTTTTTCTATCGATGAAAACAAAAACAGTCCTGTAGTCCTGTAGACCGTTGCTATATTAATACTTCAGCAATCTTCATGTCATAGGGCGTGGTAATCTTGATGTTCTCGCGATTGCCTTCTACGAGGGTTATCTCGTAGCCAAACGACTCTACTACTGAGGCGTCGTCAGTAAATCCGTCGTTGTATGGCTGGCGGTTGGCGGCCTTGAGCAGTTGGATGTCGAAGGTCTGTGGAGTCTGTACTAGTCGGTACTGATCGCGAGGAACAGTCCTTGAGCCCTGTGGTCCGTTCTTGCGTCCCTCCGGTAGCAAGCGATCGGAGCTCGAGCGGCTAATAAGCTGACGTACAGTCTCTACTACAGGAATCACGGGGATGACAGCCTTGGCAGTGCGAGCCGTCTCGTAGCAGTTCCTGATGACTTCGATGCTGGGGAACGGGCGCACACCGTCGTGCACACCTACCACACCCTGTGCATCGTCTGGCACCTTGGCCAGTCCGTTCTGCACAGAGTGGAATCGTGTCTGTCCGCCATTGGCCAGGGTGTATTCCACATCGAAGTGGTACTCCTCGCACAGCTGATGCCAATAGGCCTGCTGCGTCTCGGGTAATACTAATATAATCTGCAGTTCAGCAGAGTATTCACGAAATCGCTCGAGTGTGCGCATCAGCACAGGCTTACCGCCTATAGGCAGGAATTGCTTGGGGATATCCGATCCCATGCGCAGTCCCTTACCACCTGCTACAATAATGATATAGTCCATATCCTTTCTTTTTTTTGCAACGGACTACAGGACTAACAGGACTGTTTTTTTTCTTCGGCGATTGAAAAAGTCCTAAAGTCCTGTAGTCCGTTGCTGAAAATTACTTTTCCATTAAGTGCTTGAATCGCATGCCTTCGGCTATCTGGTCGGAGGTCTGCTTGTCGACCAGCTGCGACAGCAGCTCGTAAGCGTATGGGAATGCGGCGGCAGGACCCTCGGCTGTTGTCACGTTGCCATCAACGGTAACAAGGTCGCCGGTATAGGTTGCGCCAGCTTCGGCCAGCGCTTCCTCGAATCCAGGATAACAGGTGGCTTTCTTGCCGTTGAGCACACCGATAGCAGCAAGCACTACTGCAGGTGCAGCACAGATGGCTGCCACCTTCTTGCCTGCAGCAAACTGATTCATCACAGCCTTGCAAACGCCAGTGTGCTTGAACAGATTGCTGGCTCCTGGCATACCACCAGGGAGCATCAGCAGGTCGGCATCGTCGAAGTCGCCCTGCTCGAACATAATATCTGCCTCGATGTTTACTCCGTGTGCAGAAGTTACCAATGGGAAATCCATGATGCTAACAGTTACCACATCAACACCTCCGCGACGCAATACGTCGATAGGAATCAGTGCCTCTACATCCTCGAAGCCATCAGCCAGAAAAACATAAACTTTTGCCATAATCTTCTTATTTAATTGGTTTCTGATTGCAAAGGTACAAATTTAATCTAACACAGAGGTACAGAGATACGGAGATTTTTAATAAAAAAACAAAAAACTCTGCAAGTCTGTGGCTTTGTGTTCTATATTTTAATTATCTTTGCACCAATTTACTGAAATTATTATCAAACTTTGTATGTTATCAACAATGAAAAGACTTTTAACTTTAACCATCTCAGCAATATTAGGAACTGCTGTGTGGGCTCAGGCAAAGTATCCGTTCCTGGATACCAAGCTATCAAACAAAGAACGTGTAGAGAATCTGCTATCGTTACTCACACCGGAGGAGAAGGTGGGACTGATGATGAACAAGTCGGTTTCTATCGACCGCTTGGGTATTCCCAGCTACAACTGGTGGAGCGAGGCTTGTCATGGTGTGCGACAGGGCGGCTATACAGTCTATCCACAACCCATCGGAATGGCTGCAGCATTCAATGCCCAGTTGTTCTACGATGTCTTCTCACAGGTGTCGGATGAGGCGCGCGCCAACTGGAATCGCACTGACCACAACGATCCCAAACTGTTTAACGTGCCAATGGGAGTGGTTTACTATCCAGGCAACCCAGAACTCACCTTCTGGTGTCCAAACGTCAACATCTTCCGTGACCCACGCTGGGGGCGCGGTCAGGAGACATGCGGTGAGGACCCTTATCTGAATGCCGTGCTTGGTGTGCAGACCGTGCTTGGTATGCAGGGCAACAACGATAAATACTTTAAAACCCACGCTTGTGCCAAGCACTATGCTGTGCACAGCGGACCAGAGCCATTGCGCCACTCGATGAATGTAGAGCCAACCAACCGCGACCTGTGGGAAACCTATCTGCCGGCATTCAAAGCATTGGTTAAGAAAGGTAACGTGCGCGAGGTGATGTGTGCTTATCAGCGGTTTGAGGGAAAACCATGTTGTACCAGCGACCGTCTGCTGATTGACATTCTGCGCAACAAGTGGGGCTACGATGCTATCGTACTGACTGACTGCGATGCCATCAACAACTTCTATAACAAAGGTCAGCACGAAACGCATAAAGGTCCGCTGTCAGCATCAGTAGATGCCGTGCTGAACGGTACCGACCTTGAGTGTGGAAAGGTGTTCATGAGTTTGGTGGATGCTCTGCATAAGGGGATCATCAAGGAGGATGTGCTTGACCAGCATCTCCGTAAGACACTGATGGGCCGTTTCGAACTGGGTATGTTCGACCCTGCAGAGATGTTGCCTTGGGCTAATCTTGGTCCTGAGGTTATCAGCAGTGAGAAGAATGACGCCATGGCCACTCAGGCTGCTCGCGAGAGTATGGTGCTGTTGGAGAACAAGAACAACGCGCTGCCACTGTCAAAGACTATCAAGACGCTGGCTGTGCTTGGTCCTAATGCCGACGACGTGAACATGCTGAACGGAAACTACGGAGGTACTCCTACCGAGGCTCATCAGCACTCGCTGCTCTCTGGTATCAAGGCTGCTGTGCCTGGTGCTAAGATTATCTATAACAAGGCTTGTGAACTGAACGATGAATATGCTACCATTCACCACCTGCAGGACTTTAACGACGGCAAGGGTGTGAAGGTGGAGTTCTATAATACGGAGCGCTCCCCGTTCAACGGGGAGGCGGCTTCCGCCGGAGAGGCTATCACCCCAACTAAGACTGCATATTACAATGAAATAAACTTCTCTACATTCGGCGCTTGGGGCTTTGCAGAAGGTGTCAGCGATAAAAATCTCAGTGTTCGCGTCAGCGGAAAATACACAGCCAACTTTACTGGTGAGATGAAGTACACCTTGACTACTGATAACGGCTATGTGCTGAAGGTGAATGGCGAGGTAGTAGAAGAGGCACAGGCTGGTGGCCGTCGTGGTTTCGGCTTCGGATTCGGTCGCAAGCCAGAGTATAAGTCATTCCCCGTGGAGGCAGGCAAGACCTACGATGTGGTGATCGAATACAAGCACGGAAACGGACAGTTTGCCATGCTGCGTGGCGACATCTGCGAGCGCAATCTGGTTGACTTTACCAACCTTGCCAACGAGGTTAAGGATGCTGACGCCATCGTGATTATCGGTGGTATCTCTGCCCAGATGGAGGGCGAAGGTGGTGATAAGCAGGACATAGAACTGCCAAAGGTTCAGCAGATGCTGATTAAGGCTATGCACAAGACAGGTAAGCCGGTAATCTTCGTGAACTGCTCAGGTTCTGCCATCGCATTCGGTAGCGTAGAGGGCGAGTACGATGCATTGCTTCAGGCTTGGTATGCCGGTCAGGGTGGTGCCAAGGCGCTGGCTGAGGTACTGTTTGGCGACTATAATCCAAACGGAAAACTGCCTGTTACCTTCTATCGTTCAAACAATGATCTGCCCGATTTCCTCGACTACTCGATGAAAAACCGCACCTATCGTTACTTTACAGGTGTGCCTCAGTATGCATTCGGCTACGGACTCAGCTACACAACCTTCAATGTGGGCAATGCTAAGATCTCTGCCAAGCAGATGAAGAAGAACGGCAAGGTTACACTGACCATCCCCGTTACTAACACAGGCAGTCGCGAAGGGGCTGAAACAGTTCAGGTTTACGTAAAGGCTCTTGACGATGCAGGTGCACCCATTAAGGCGCTGAAGGGATTCCAGAAGCTGAACCTGAAGGCAGGTGAGACCAAGAAGGCCACCATCACACTCGATGGCGAGGCATTTGAGTACTACGACGAGATGATAGATGAGCTGGCAACCAAGGCTGGTCGCTATCAGATACTCTACGGAACCTCATCGATGGATAAGGATCTGAAAGCAATAGATTTTGTAGTGAAGTGATTAACGGGTATCAGCACCCCACATCATTTTTTCGCGGAGGGTGTTGAAATAGCGATGATCTGATCGCTTAACTACCTTGATATCGTAGGGGGCACGACGGAGCGTAATCCTTGTGCCCTCTTTACATTTCTCTGAACGACCATCGATAGCCACCAGGAAATTGTGAGAGCGACTCTCAACATCAAGTTCGATAACAGATGAATCGGCTAATACTATCGGACGCACATTAAGCGAATGAGGCGCAACGGCAGTCATCGAGAATACCTTGGTTCCAGGCACGATGATGGGGCCGCCATTTGAAAGACTATATGCTGTAGAACCAGTAGGTGTTGACACGATCAGTCCATCGGCCTGATAGGTGTTAAGATACTGTCCGTTGACGCTGGCGCGAATAGAAATCATCGATGCGGAATCTCGCTTTAGTATTGCCACATCGTTTAGAGCGCAGCTGCACTCGCCAAGAGGCTCACCATCGGCCTCAATCTGTATCAGAGCACGCGACTCAACAGCATAATCGTCATTATGAAGGGCTGTCAGGCAATGCTCTATGTCGTCGGGACTGATGTCGGCCAGGAAACCCAGACGCCCCATGTTGACACCAAGAATAGGGATACTCTTCTTGCCCACACGGCAGGCTGCCTTCAGGAAGGTACCATCGCCACCCATCGAAATAACGAAGTCGGCATCGAAATCATCATTGTTGAAAATCTTGACTGCCTTAACATCCAGACGCTGGTTGTCCTTCAGGAAGAAATAATACTCCATATCCACATAAAGCTCTGCCCCAAAGTTATTGAGGCAAGAGAGCACCTTCTGGATGCTGGCCGATTTACGAGCCTGATAAATATTGCCCAATAAGGCAAATCTGAGCCTACGATGTTCCATTCTTACTGCTTTTGGGTGCAAAGATATGGATTATTTTGGATAAAGCCAAGAAAATGATAAGAAATTAGGATAAGAAATGTACGCGCGAGGAGACGTTTGCTAAATAGTGTTAATAAACGGCAGTTTTTTGGATAAAAGCTTGGAGGGTATTGATATTTATTCTACTTTTGCAGTGTACTATTAAAGTGGTACACTGTAACACTGATATTAATCACTTAAAAAACGTTGAGATATGATAGAGGTAAAAAACATCAGTTTTAAGTACGCAGGTCAGAAGAACCTGGTATTCGATGATTTCAGTTTGGAGCTGAAGCAGGATAATATCTATGGCCTGCTAGGAAAGAATGGTACAGGTAAGTCAACCTTGCTTTACCTGATAGCTGGACTGCTGCGCCCCAAAAAGGGTACGGTAAGCTTTGACGGTGTGGAGACTAAGCTGCGCCGTCCTGAGGTGCTGCAGGATATTTTCATCGTGCCTGAGGAGTTCGACCTGCCATCTATGACACTTAATGAGTATGTAAAGATCAATCGCCCCTTCTACCCACTCTTCAGCACCGCGGTACTTGAAGGCTGTCTGAAGGATTTTGAACTGACCAGCGATGTGAAGCTGAATGCCCTCTCGATGGGACAGAAGAAGAAGGTGTTCATGGCCTTTGCACTGGCCACGAATACCAAGATGCTGCTGATGGACGAGCCAACCAACGGACTCGACATCCCATCAAAGAGTCAGTTCCGCAAGGTGGTAAGTCAGTATATGACGGGCGATCGTACGCTCATCATCTCTACCCATCAGGTGCACGATGTGGAGAGTCTGCTCGACCATATCCTGATCCTCTCGCCACAGCGCCTGCTGCTTAATGCCAGCGTGGCTGATATTCAGGAGAAATACACCTTCGAGTATCGCACACCTGCCGAGATGGACGACGTACTCTATGCTGAGCCTTCGCTCCAGGGTAATGCCGTAATCGCTCCTCGCCAGGAGGGTTGCCCTGAGACACAGGTGAATCTGGAATTGCTGTTCAATGCCGTAAACGAAGGAAAGCTATGATACAGTTTAATATACATAGGTTCGGAAGGTTGGCCAAGTGGACGTTCTCGTTCGACAAGACCTATTACATCAAGTCGTTTCTGCAGATATTTGTGATGGCTGCCTTGATGTTTGTCGCCTTTACCACACGTTTCTTTACGCTGACTGGCGCCAATCTGCCTTCGCGCTATGCTCCCTGTGCTGCCATCTTTATGGGTGTGCTGGCGGTGCACTTGATGATTGGTCCCGCTGTGATGTTCTACAGCTTTAAGAACAGGCGCGAAGACCAGAACTATATGATGTTGCCAGCCTCGAACCTCGAGAAGTATCTGGTGCGCTATGCTGGTTTGATAATCATGTTTTTTATCTATGCGGTAGCTTTATTGGCAAGCGATCTGGTGCAGTATCTGCTGAATATAATGATTGGCAAATATGACACGGTGTTTGTGTTGTCATATCTGGCAGACAGGATGCAACAAGCGTCCATTCCGTATTTTAGCACGAGGGAATTGGTGGCCGTGGCTGTCACCTTAGTGTGGCTCAACTCGCTCTATGCATTGGGGGGCACTTTCTTCCGTTCGCACAAATATGCTTGGGTGTTCGTCACGCTGATTATCATCTTAGCAGCTATGTTAATGGCCTGGATGCTTCCAAAAGACAACGTGATGGCATTAGATGCTGATAATCCATTACACGTTATAATCATTGGGGATGCTATCTATGTGGCCTGGGCCATGTTGAACTACTGGTTGGCTTACAGGTGTTTCTGCCGTTCGCAGGTGATTGGTAAATTTATAAATTGGTAAGAGCTATGAAAAGTTTTAGTATCAACAGATTTGGCAAGTTGTTGTGCTGGGTGCTGCGTGTGAACATGCGCTCGCTGCTGGCCTGGGCTGTTGGCTCGATAGGAGCTGTGTTCATGGGCGAACTGATGGCCATCAAGATGGCTGGTTTTAATACACCTTATTCATTCTTGTCGGCTACTTCACAGATGGGGAGTGTTATATTAGTCCTGGTATCGCTCATTATGGTGAGTTCGGTTGTTTCTACCATCAACGAGAAGCGTAAACGCGAGGCGTTTATGATGCTGCCTGCCACTAATCTCGAGAAATATCTCGCGCTGATAATCTATACATCCGTTGTCTGTATGGTTTGTTTGACGCTGGCCTTTGTGCTGGGCGACTGTCTGCGCATGTTGTGGTTCTGGATCAGTCCCCCCAAGGGTTTGGAGCTATATTCTTCATTTGATGGCGAGACCTTGTACTACTGGTGGTCGTCGGTACTCCCCTTGCTAGTGAGGGATTTTACGCCCGATGTGCTTGTTGGCAACCCTGGATTTGAATATACCGCATGGTATATAGCCATGGAGCTGGCTGTGGTAGCAGGAATGACATTGTGGATACACTCGCTGATGACTCTGGGCGGTACGCTGCTGCGCAAGTATGCGTTCATCATCACAAGTGCCTTCTTTATTCTGTGTTTTTCTCTCTTCGTTAAGTTCGTGAACTACTACGATCTCTCTATATTCACGAGTAACTGGGAAAAAGGTAAACTGGTGACACAGGAGGTGGGGACATTAGCCTATGTGCTGGCGGTGGTGCTGCCGCTGTTCGCCATCTTCAACTACTGGGCATCGTTCCGTATCTTCAAAGGATTTCAATTAATTACTAATAAGTGGACTAATTATGACTTTCACAAATGACAAGCCGATTTACATCCAGATGGCCGATCGTCTGTGCGACGAGATCCTCTCTGGAGTGTATAAAGACGACGATAGAATTCCGTCGGTACGCGAGTATGCCGTGCTGCTGGAAGTGAATACCAACACAGCCGTCAAAGCCTACGAACAGTTGGCTCGCGAGGAAATTATCTACAACAAGCGCGGACTGGGCTATTTCGTTACTCCTGGTGCCAAGAAGCAGATTCTGAAGGCGCGCAAGCAGGAGTTTATGAAGGAGCGACTGCCTGAGTTGTTCCGCCAGATGCAATTGTTGGACATAACGTTAGAGGATGTTAAAACAGCCTATCATGCAACTTTAGGCCAATAACAAGCGTCTAACAAACAGAAATTTTGGTAAAAAATTGATTTATGATACATTTAAAAGACATCAACAAAACCTATCAAGGAGCCCAGCCGCTTCATGTGCTGAAAGGCATCTCGCTCGATATTGAGAAAGGCGAGTTCGTCAGCATCATGGGAGCATCGGGCTCAGGTAAGTCTACACTGCTTAACATCCTGGGTATCCTGGACAATTACGATTCAGGAACCTACGAACTGGCAGGAGTACCCATCTGGAACCTCTCAGAGCGCAAGGCGGCTGAGTATCGCAACAAGATGATAGGTTTCATTTTCCAGAGCTTTAATCTCATCTCTTTCAAAACCGCCGTGGAAAACGTTGAGTTGCCATTATTCTATCAAGGGGTATCCAGGAAAAAGCGCCACCAGATGGCGATGGAGTATCTGGATAAGCTTGGCTTGGCCGATTGGGCCGAACACTACCCCAATGAACTGTCGGGAGGACAGAAACAGCGCGTGGCTATAGCCAGAGCACTCATCACTCGTCCACAGATCATCCTGGCCGATGAGCCAACAGGAGCATTGGACTCGAAGACATCTGTGGAGGTGATGCAGCTGCTTAAAAAGCTGAATCAGGAGGATGGTATGACCATCGTGGTGGTTACTCACGAAAGCGGTGTGGCTAATGAAACTAATAAGATAGTGCATATCAAGGATGGCATCATCGGCCAGATAGAAGAGAACCTCGATCATAATGCATCACCATTCGGCAGCGGCGGATTAATGAAATAATAATTTAGCAACGGACAACAGGACTAACAGGACTGATTAATCCTAAGAAAAAAGTCCTTATGTCCTGTAGTCCGTTGCAAAAGAATAAAGACTATGCACGATATAATAACTGAAATATGGCAGACGGCGCGAAGGAATAAGCTTCGTACTACGCTAACAGGATTTGCTGTGGCGTGGGGAATCTTTATGATCATCGTACTGCTGGGTGCTGGTAATGGACTCATCAATGCCACGATGAAGATGAACAGCGACTTCATGACCAACTCGATGGAGGTGTACGAGGGTAGTACCTCGAAACCTTACAAGGGATTGAAGGAGGGACGCTATATCCAGCTGAACAAGAAAGATATGGAAGCTACCCAAACCGAGTTCAATGAGAATATCGACGAGGTGGGAGGATGCTACTATTATAGTTCTGTGGTTACTAACGGCGAGCAGTATATGAATATGCAGATAGCTGGTGTATACCCTGTTCATACCCAGATAGTAAAAGAGCATCTGATTTGTGGACGATTCATAAATGATATCGACCAGAAGGAGCGTCGCAAGGTGCTGGTGCTTAACGATCGCCAAGCCAAGGAACTGGAGCCCAAGGATTATAAGCAACTGTTGGGCAAGTTCGTAAAGGTGGGTAACCTCTCGTTTAAGGTAGTAGGTATATTCAAGAGTCGTGGTGAAGGTAGTGGTAATGCCTATTCATCCTACTCGGCCATCAAGAGCATATATGGAGCAAATACTCCAAGTATAGGTAGCATTGAGTTTACCTTCCACGGACTGGAAACAGATAAAGCCAACGAAGATTTCGAGAAGGATTATCGTCGCCGCCTGAATGGTATCCACCAGGCACATCCTGAGGATGAACGTGCTGTATGGATTTGGAACAACTATACACAGAGCATACAGATGAACAAAGCTATAGCCATCATCCACACATTCCTCTGGGTAATCGGACTCTTTACGTTGCTCTCTGGTATCGTAGGCGTATCAAACATCATGCTTATCACCGTTAAGGAGCGCACCCATGAGTTTGGTATCCGCAAGGCTATTGGTGCCAAGCCATGGAGCATACTGCGACTTATCATCGTGGAGAGTGTGATCATAACTACCATCTTTGGCTATGTGGGTATGCTGTTTGGCGTTTTTGCCAACGAGTATATGGATGCTACACTGGGCCACGAGGTAACTGACCTGGGTGTGGAGAAGATAACCCTGTTTGTTGATCCTACAGTAGGACTGGATGTATGTATCGAGGCCACGCTGGTGATGGTGATAGCTGGTACTATAGCAGGACTCATCCCTGCATATAAAGCAAGTAGAATCCGCCCCATTGAGGCATTAAGAGCTGACTGATTATGAGAATAGATATTGATAGTTACAGAGAAATAATCGATACGCTGACTCGCAACAAGTCGCGTTCGTTCCTCACAGGATTCGGTGTGTTCTGGGGTGTGTTTATGCTCGTTGCCTTGATGGGTGGCGGACAAGGCCTGAAGGAGAAACTGTACAGCAACTTCGATGGCTTTGCACAGAATACCGTTATCGTAGGTGCCGAGCAGACATCAAAGCCCTATAAGGGCTTCCGTAAGGGCCGTCGCTGGTATATGGTGTATCAGGATGTTCAACGCCTGAAGCAGCAAGTGCCTGAACTGGATGCTGTGGCACCAATACTTATGGGACGTGGTTCGACAGCCTACTATGGCGACCAGAAGACAACACCCAATATGCAGGGAGCTGTGCCTGAGATGGTGAACATCATCACACCAAAGATTTACTATGGACGTTTCATCAACGAGATGGACGTAAAGGAACAGCGTAAAGTGTGCGTTATTGGTAAAAAGATATACAAAGACCTGTTTAAGGAAGGTGGTGACCCCTGTGGTAAGAAGATAAGAGTTGACTCAACCTATTACGAAGTGGTAGGTGTTGACTATAGCTCAGGCGGTATCTCTATTGGTGGACGTTCTGAACAGCGAATCACCATCCCCATCACTATGATGCAGGCAGCTTTTAATCGTGGTAATGCCGTTGATGTCATTGCTGCAACAGGTCGTCCAGGTGTGCTGATGAGCAAGATAACCCCACGCATTCGTGAGACTGTGGCCAGAGCTCACTATATCGACCCGACAGACGAACAAGGCGTGTTTGTATTTAATACCGAGCTGATGTTCCAGATGATCAACAATCTGTTTAAGGGAGTGAACGTACTCATCTGGTTAGTTGGTCTTGGAACCCTGCTTGCTGGTGCAATTGGTGTATCTAACATTATGATGGTAACGGTTAAGGAACGTACCACAGAGATTGGTATCCGCAGAGCCATAGGTGCTACACCAAAGATGATACTTTCGCAGATTATCTCAGAAAGTATAGTGCTAACGCTTGTGGCGGGTATGAGTGGAATACTCTTTGCAGTAATGATACTGCAGATGCTGGAAATGGCCAATACTGAGGACGGCATAGTGGAGACCCACTTCCAGGTGGGATTCTGGACAGCGATATTCTGTGCCGTTGTGGTTAGTACGCTTGGCGTGCTGGCAGGACTGGCCCCAGCAGCAAGAGCAATGAGCATAAAACCCGTTGACGCCATGCGAGACGAGTAGCAGAAAAAAGAAAATAATAATAAAACTATAAAAGTATGAAAAAGTACAGCAAACTGATTATCGCCGCTATCGTAGCGCTGATTTTCATCGGAACATTCGTGTTCTTGTGGCAGAAGAGCCAACCTAAGGAAGTGGTTTACAACGAGTTTACTCCAAAGTTGGACAGCATCCAGAAAACCACCATTATTACTGGTAAGATTGAGCCTCGTAACGAGGTAAACATCAAGCCTCAGATCTCTGGTATCATCAGCGAACTGCTGAAGGAACCTGGCGACTATGTTAACGCTGGTGATGTGATAGCAAAGGTAAAGGTTATTCCTGATATGGCCCAGCTCTCGAGTGCTGAGATGCGTGTGCGTCTTGCTGAGATCAACCTGAAGCAGGCCGAGACTGATTTCCAGCGTGAGGAGAACCTCTTTAAGCAGAATCTCGTATCAGCAGATGAGTTTGATAAGATTAAGATAAGTCTGAGTCAGGCCAAGCACGAGAAGGTTGCTGCACAGGATGCGCTCGAAGTGGTGCGCGATGGTGTTTCTAAATCGAATGCCAAGGCTTCATCTACACTCATCCGTTCTACCATCAGTGGTGTTATCCTCGACATCCCTGTAAAGGTGGGTAACTCAGTTATCCTGTCGAACACCTTTAACGATGGTACTACGATTGCTACTGTGGCTAACATGAACGATCTTATTTTCCGTGGTAACATTGATGAGACTGAGGTTGGACAGCTGGTTAGCGGTATGAACATGAAGATTACCATTGGTGCCCTGCAGGACCTGAAGTTTGATGCAGCATTGGAGTACGTATCGCCAAAGGCTGTTGAGAGCAACGGTACCAACCAGTTCGAGATAAAGGCTGCTGTAAAACTGTCAGAGGGTGGCAAGATTCGTGCAGGCTACAGTGCAAATGCCGAGATTGTATTGGCCAAGGCTGATAAGGTGCTCAGCATTCCTGAGAGTGCCATCGAGTTCAGTGGCGACAGCACATTTGTGTATATCGTGAAAGGCGAGGGTAAGAACAAAACCTACGATCGTACCTATGTTGAGACAGGTCTCTCTGATGGTGTGAACATCGAGATTAAGAAGGGCCTCACTAATAAGGATAAGGTTCGTGGACCAGAGATTGTAACAGACGACAATGATTAATAAGCGATTATGAAAAAGTATATATTAACTTTCATCATTGGTTCGATGGGGCTGGGCTCTGCCAATGCGCAGAAGGCCTGGGGCTTGCGCGAGTGTTGTGACTATGCAGTAGAGAACAATATCGGAGTAAAGCAGCAGCAGAACCAGTGTCGCCAGCAGGAGATTCAACTATCGACTGCAAAGAATTCAAGACTGCCAGATTTGAGCGCTAGCTTAAACCAGAACTTCTCTTTCGGACGTGGTTTGACAATGGATAACACCTACACCAATACCAATACCAGTAGTACATCGCTGCAGTTGGGTGCAAGTGTACCTTTGTTCACAGGTTTCGAGATTCCTAACCAGATAAAGCTCAATCAGCTTAACCTCGAAGCTGCTACAGCCGACTTGGAGAAGGCAAAGAACGATATCCGTATGGAAGTGGCAAAGGCTTATGTGCAGATACTCTATGATATGGAGATGGCTGATGTGGCTCATCGCCAGATAGAGATTGATTCTGCCCAGGTGGCTCGTCTTCAGGCCTTTGTTGATAATGGTAAGGCAAGTGGTGCAGAGCTGTCGCAGCAGAAGGCTACTCTTGCAAACAGTAAGCTTACAGCCACTCAGGCTGATAACAACTTGCGATTGGCTATCCTTACGCTTACACAGCTGTTGGAACTGCCAACACCTGATGGCTTTACCATCATTCGCCCATCGCTTGCTGAGCTGGATAAACTTGCTGGTCAGATTGGTATTGTTACTCCCGATCAGGTCTACGCTGAGGCTCTTGGCGTAAAGCCTGAAATCCTTTCGCAGCAGCTTAAGCTTAAGGGTACTGCCCATAGTATTAAGATTGCCCAGGCTGGCAACTATCCCACACTCTCACTGAGTGGTGGACTGGGTACCAACTATTACACAACATCTGGCTTCAAGTCGGATAGCTTTGGTAAGCAGTTGGAGAATAACTTCAGTCAGTATATAGGTTTGAATCTTAATGTGCCTATCTTCAATCGATTCTCTACTCGCAATCGTATCCGTAGTGCACGCATCGATCAGGAGACTCAGCAGTTGCAGCTCGACAATACAAAGAAAACGCTGTATAAGGAGATTCAGCAGGTGTACTATAACGCCCTGAATGCTCAGACCAAGACTCAGAGCTCTGCTGAGGCTGTGCATAGTTCAAAAGATGCATTCGAACTGGTACAGGCCAAGTACGAGAATGGTAAGGCTACCATCACGGAATTTAATGAGGCCAAGAACAATTACATGAAATCAGAATCAGACTTGGTTCAGGCCCGATACGAGAATCTCTACCAGCATGCGCTGCTGGAGTTCTATAGAGGAAAACAACTGAGTTTCTAATATAAAAGTAGTCCGCTAATCATTAGCGGACTATTTTTTTCTTTCCATCATTAATGTATATCCCACTTCTGGATGGCTCGTTACTTAGTTGGCGGCCATCGATGGTATACCAATTGTTGCATTCACTTTTTTTTTCACCCACAACGCCTTGAAAGCCAGATGTGCCAGAAACAAAGTTCTTAAGCTCATATAAGGCGGGTAATGCTTTTCCTGTGTTGTTGTCGAAAAGTGAAGCGTTATACCAATTATCGGTCACTCGTTTTGTGGACCAATCCAAACCATATTCATTGGCTTCGAGGAACCACCAAAAGAGTCCGATAACGCTTGCATGGGTGTTTAACATCGTAACCAGCTCTTCTGTAAACTGGCGCTGACCTTCGTGGGTTAGGGGATAATATTGCTTGTCTTTATCGCCCATCTCGTATTTATAGCTACAACCCGTCTCAACTACCATGATTTTCTTCTCAGGGAAGTTGGTCTCCAATTTGGTCAGTCCATTGTCAAGTGAGCTGACAGGACCTTTGAAATAGGGATAGTATGATACGCCAATAATATCATAGTCAACCTCATTCTCTTTTACGCGATTATAGAATGCTACATCAAGTGTGGGATTATTGGCACACTGCTCAGTGTGGATGATAATCTTTGCTTCAGGGCATATTTCACGACAGGCCTTGCTTGCGTTTTTGAGGGCGGTGGCTAAATGATTCCAGTTGGTATCAAGATAAGCGTTCCAAGCGCTGTTTGCACTGACTTTACAGCCGTCCCAAAGCATGCCAAAGCTTATTTCATTTCCAATCTGAATGAAATCAGGAGTAGCACCTGCATCTACCATAGCCTGAAGGCTCTCTTTCGTGTAGGTGTAGATATACTCGTATGTGGGTGTGTTAAGTGCTTTCCATGAAGCAGGCGTTCCCTGCTTGCCTGGGTCAGCCCAGGTGTCGCTGTAATGAAAATCGAGCATGAACTTGAGTCCTGCATCCTTGATGTTCTTGCCAAGGTTCTTTACGAATTCTAAGTCTTGACACACGCCCTGACCTTTTTCTTCTTCGGTCGCATTGCTGGGGTCAACAAACAAGCGCACTCGCATGGCGTTCATTTCTTGATTCTTAAGAAATGCCAGAACATTGGTGATGTCCTTACCATCTACGTCCTTGTAGTTCGCACCATTCTCTTCATACTTGGTAAGTAGCGAGATGTCGCCACCTACATACTTCTGAGCACGAAGGGCATTCGTGCTGCAGAGTAGGGTTGTTACAAATAATAGTTTTAGTAGTTTCATTGGTTCCATTTTTTATTTTGTTCTTTATTTCTTGTGCCTGTTGGCCCGCTGCTCACGGTATTTGGCTTTCTGCCTTGCAGAGCCGCTACCGTGAGCACCAGTGATATACTTTTTCTTCTTGGCTTTGGTTTTTACCTTGCCATCGTCTTTGGGCTTATCACCTCCGCGTCCGAAGTTGATGCCATTCTCAAGGATGTTCTGAAAATCGTCCATGATTATAGTATTTCTAGTATTTCTAGTTGCTAAAGATTAATGGTGGAACAGGCGGACGCCTGTAAATGCCATAGCAATACCATACTTATCGCAGGTCTCGATAACATTGTCATCGCGAACTGAACCACCAGCCTGAGCGATAAACTCTACGCCACTCTTATGAGCACGCTCGATGTTATCGCCAAATGGGAAGAATGCATCTGAGCCAAGAGCCACCTTGGTGTTCTGGGCTATCCAGGCCTTCTTCTCTTCCATCGTCAGCACCTCAGGCTTCTCTTTGAAGAACATCTGCCAAGTACCATCACGCAGTACATCGTCATGATCCTCTGAGATATATACATCGATAGTGTTATCGCGATCAGCACGACGGATATTGTCGATGAAAGGCAGGTTCATTACCTTTGGATGCTGGCGCAGCCACCAGATATCAGCCTTGTTTCCAGCCAGACGTGTGCAGTGGATACGGCTCTGCTGACCAGCTCCGATACCAATGGCCTGACCATCCTTTACATAGCAAACTGAATTAGACTGAGTATATTTCAGGGTGATAAGTGCGATAATCAGGTCGCGCTTAGCCTCAGGAGTAAAGGTCTTGTTCTGTGTGGGCATGTTCTTGAAGAGGGCATCGTCGTCGAGTTTAATCTCGTTGCGGCCCTGTTCGAAGGTAATGCCGAATACCTGCTTGCGTTCGATAGGCTCAGGTACGTAGGTAGGATCAATCTTGATAACATTGTATGTACCCTTGCGCTTATCCTTCAGAATCTCAATAGCCTCTGGGGTAAAGTCGGGTGCAATCACACCATCGCTCACCTCGCGCTTCAGCAGTTTTGCTGTGGTGGCATCGCAGGTGTCGCTCAGCGCTACAAAGTCGCCATAGCTCGACATACGGTCGGCACCACGTGCTCTGGCATAGGCACAAGCGATAGGGCTCTCATCCAGTTCCTTCACGTCGTCAACAAAGTAAATCTTCTTCAGTGTATCGCTCAGTGGCAGACCTACTGCAGCACCTGCAGGGCTAACATGCTTGAACGATGCTGCTGCTGGCAGACCAGTTGCGGCCTTGAGCTCCTTTACGAGCTGCCAAGCGTTAAATGCGTCGAGGAAGTTGATATATCCAGGACGACCGTTGATAACTTCGATGGGTAACTCACCCTCAGTCATAAAGATGCGTGAGGGCTTCTGATTGGGATTACATCCGTACTTGAGTGCTAATTCTTTCATTTTTGCGATATTTTCTTTTTCTGTGTGCAAAGGTACAAAATATTTTTGTAATTTTGCACCAAAATAATATAATTAATATGGAGAAGAAACGTTTGGCGCTTCGAAAGCTGCTGGAAGCAGTTGAGAAGGAAATTCTGAAGAAACCTGATAAGAAAACGCTCGACCGTCTTTCGTTACTTGCTGGGTTCCAGAGTTGGGAAGATTTTCAGCATGCCTTGCATGGAGAATAAAAAAAGAGGCTCACACACTTAGGTGCAGCCTCTTTTTCTTTTTTATTCACCAACGTTGTGGCGCTTCTCCTTAATACGAGCAGCCTTACCAGTGAGCTTGCGCAGATAGTAAAGCTTAGCGCGGCGAACCTTACCTACCTTGTTAACCTCGATGCTCTCAATGTTGGGAGACTCGATTGGGAAGATACGCTCTACACCAACGGTGCCTGACATCTTACGTACAGTGAAGCGCTTCTTGTCACCGTGACCTGCAATCTTGATAACTACACCACGATAGAGCTGGATACGCTCCTTTGAACCCTCGATAATTTTGTAAGCGACAGTGAT